>JASFNW010000013.1:0-59319 GCA_050116835.1 Desulfobacterales bacterium | reverse complement strand
AGGCTATTTGAGGAAATTTTTTAAACGGTAGAAAACCCCTTAATTTTAATAACATCAGGTGTGAAATCCCGCTGTTGCGGGGCAACACAGCCATCGGTAAAAAGATGGGGTTTTGAAGAAGAGACTATGGATGCATTATTAGCACTGGAGGACGGCCGCACTTTTGCCTGCCGGTCCTTTACCGGCCCGGGTCAGGCAAGCGGTGAGGTGGTATTTAATACCAGTATGACCGGCTACCAGGAGGTCCTCACGGACCCCTCGTACAGCGGCCAAATGGTGGTCATGACCTATCCGCTGATCGGAAATTACGGGATCAATCCGGAGGACATTGAATCCGATCGCATACAGGTGGCCGCCTTTATCATTAAAGAATATCAGTCCTATCCCAGCAATTATCGTTCAACGAAAAGCCTGGCGGATTACCTCATCGACCAGGGGATTATGGGCGTCGAGGGTCTGGACACGCGGGCCATAACCCGCCATATCCGCAATGCCGGTGCTATGCGGGCCGTCATTTCGACTGACGAGCTCTCACCGGCTGCTTTAGTGAAAGGCGCCAATGAAATTCCTCGGATGGCCGGATTAAATTTGGCCAAAGAGGTGACGACTCCCCGGCCCTTTTACTGGCAAAACGGCAACCCCCAATTTTTTGATCCCCATCGACGTGCGCTGGACCAGATGGTCTGGCAGCATCGCGGAGACAAACGTTCGGTGGTGGTTTTTGATTTTGGAATTAAATTCAACATCTTAAGGCAACTTGAACAGGCCGCTTTCGAGCTGGTAGTGGTTCCGTCATCGACAACCGCCGACACGATTCAAGCCATGGCGCCCGATGGCATTTTTCTATCAAACGGTCCGGGCGACCCCGAGCCGATCGGCGATGCGATTCAGACGATACGATCGCTATTGGACTATCGGCCCATTTTCGGCATATGCTTAGGTCACCAGCTCCTCGGGCTGGCGCTGGGCGGAAAAACTTTTAAGTTGAAATTCGGCCATCGGGGTGCTAATCAACCGGTCAAAAATTTCAGATCCGGAAAGGTCGAAATTACCTCTCAGAACCATGGTTTCGCAGTTGATACGGAATCACTCCAGGAAAATGACGTTGAAATTACGCATATAAATCTGAATGATAACACCCTGGAGGGCTTTCGGCACCGCAAATACCCGATCTTTTCGGTGCAATACCATCCTGAAGCCTCTCCGGGGCCGCACGATGCCCGTTATCTCTTCGATGAATTCAAGGAATTGATGAAATAAGGTTTGAATGGTTCAATTTGCTATATTGGTTGAAATATATTCATCGATTTCGCCGCAACCAATTAAACCAATTAAACGAATTAAACCAATAAAACAAATTCAACTTAAAATTAATTTATGCCCAAGCGAACAGACATCCATCGCATCTTAATCATCGGTGCCGGCCCGATCATCATCAGTCAGGCATGTGAATTCGATTATTCAGGCACCCAGGCCTGCAAGGCCCTCAAGGAGGAAGGCTTCGAAGTCATCCTGGTCAATTCCAATCCCGCCACTATCATGACCGACCCGGAAATGGCCGATCGAACCTATATTGAACCGGTCACACCCGAGGCGGTGTCTTTGATCATAGAGCGAGAGCGGCCCGATGCCCTTCTGCCGACCCTCGGCGGGCAGACCGGCTTGAACACGGCCATCGAGGTTGCCAAAAGAGGCGTTCTAGAGACATTCGACGTAGAAATGATCGGTGCCTCCACGTCCGCCATCAATAAAGCAGAGGACCGTGACCTGTTCCGCAAAGCGATGACCCGTATTGGATTGCGAATTCCACACAGCGGAATTGCCAAAAGCATGGGAGAGGTTCGCCAAATTGCCGAGCGGATCGGATTTCCCATTATTGTGCGCCCCAGTTTCACCCTCGGCGGTACCGGCGGCGGTGTGGCTTACAACGCCGATGATCTTTACCAGCTTTCGCGGGCCGGTCTGGATGCCAGCCTCATCGGCCAGGTCATGCTCGAAGAATCGGTGATGGGCTGGAAGGAATACGAATTGGAGGTCATGCGCGACAAACAAGACAATGTGGTCATTATTTGTTCGATTGAAAACGTGGATCCGATGGGAATCCATACCGGCGACAGCATAACGGTGGCGCCGGCCCAAACCCTCAGTGACAAAGAATATCAGATAATGCGCAACGGGGCGATTGCCATTATGCGCGAAATCGGCGTCGACACCGGTGGATCCAATGTGCAGTTCGCCATCAATCCCGATGATGGCGAGATGGTGGTCATTGAAATGAATCCCAGGGTATCGCGCAGTTCTGCATTGGCATCCAAGGCCACCGGTTTTCCGATTGCCAAGATTGCCGCCAAGTTGGCGGTGGGCTATACGCTCGATGAAATCGCTAACGACATTACCGGCGAAACCCTGGCCTCCTTTGAACCAACGCTGGATTACTGTGTGGTCAAAGTGCCGCGCTGGACATTTGAAAAATTTCCCGAAACGCCGGATTTTTTGACGACTTCGATGAAATCAGTGGGAGAAACCATGGCCATCGGCCGGACCTTTAAAGAAGCCCTTCAAAAGGGGTTGCGCTCCCTTGAAATCGGCCGCTATGGTCTGGGGGCGGACGGCAAAGATCCGGTCCGGGATCCGGAAGGCAAAAACGGACTGCCATCCCAATCTGAAATCCAGCAAAAACTGACCTCACCCAACTCGCAACGCATATTTTATCTGCGCTATGCCCTTTTAATGGGCATTCCAGTGCGTACGATTTATAGAATGACCGGGATCGATCCGTGGTTCATTCATCAAATCGCACAAATTGTTGACCTGGAGCGACAAATTCAAAATGCCGGCATCACGCTGCCGGACACGCTCTTAAAGCAGGCTAAAGAATGGGGCTTTTCAGACATTCAGCTGGCGCACCTGCTGGGTGCGTCGGAAGCCGACATCAAGAAAAGGCGCACAACACTGGGCTTAAAGCCGGTTTACAAACTGGTGGACACCTGCGCTGCTGAATTTAAAGCGGCCACCCCCTATTATTATTCCACCTATGAGTTAGAAAACGAGGCTCGGGTGTCGGATCGCAAAAAGGTAATGATTCTTGGCGGCGGCCCCAACCGCATCGGACAGGGTATCGAATTTGACTATTGCTGCGTGCATGCTTCTTTTGCGCTGCGTGAAGAAGGTGTCGAAAGCATCATGGTCAACAGTAATCCCGAGACGGTCAGCACCGATTACGACACCTCTGACAAATTATATTTCGAACCCCTGACCCATGAAGATGTTCTCCACATCGTGGAAACCGAAAATCCGACGGGAGTGATTGTTCAATTTGGCGGTCAGACGCCGTTAAACCTGTCGGTCGGATTACATGCCGCCGGGGTTCCGATCCTGGGTACACAGCCCGAGAGCATCGATCGTGCCGAAGACCGCAAACTGTTTCAGGCCATGCTCAACAAGCTCGGTTTGATACAGCCGGCCAACGGCACCGCTGTAAACGTTGATGATGCGTTGAAGGTGGCTGAAACCATCGGCTATCCGGTGGTGGTGCGTCCTTCTTACGTGCTCGGCGGACGGGCTATGAAAATTGTCTACGATCAGGCCGGACTTGAAAATTTTACCCGATTGGCGATTTTGGCCTCACCGGATTATCCGATCCTGATTGATAAATTCGTCGAGGATGCGTTCGAATTCGATGTGGATGCCATCTCAGACGGGCAGACTACGATTATCGGTGGTATCATGGAACATATCGAGGAAGCGGGTGTGCACTCCGGTGACTCGGCCTGTGTGCTGCCACCGGTCAATATTGAACCGCAGTTTCTCGATCAAATCATCCGGGCCACCAAAGCCATGGCCAGTGAACTCAAAGTGGTGGGCCTGATGAATGTCCAGTACGCCCTGAAAGACGGCCAGCTGTATGTGCTGGAAGTGAATCCCAGGGCATCGCGAACCGTCCCGTTTGTCAGCAAGGCCACCGGCGTGCCCCTAGCCAAGCTGGCAACCAAAGTGATGCTCGGCCGATCCCTGGAGGAGCTGGGTTTCACCGCCGAAATCATTCCGGCGCACCTGTCGGTTAAAGAGGCGGTGCTGCCCTTTGATCGTTTTCCGGATGTCGATATTTTACTGGGTCCGGAAATGAAATCCACCGGGGAGGTCATGGGGATCGGCCCGGATTTCGGGTCGGCCTATGCCAAAGCCCAGCTGGGCGCCGGACAAAATTTGCCGATCAGCGGCACGGTATTTATCAGTGTGATCGATGCTGACAAAAAAACCGTATTGCCTGTGGCCGCCAAATATCGGGATGCCGGATTTGATATTATGGCCACCCATGGAACATCTCAATTTTTGGCCGATAACGGGATCCCCAACAAAGCCGTCAACAAAGTATCGGTTGGCCGTCCGCACGTGGTGGATGCCATTAAAAATTCCGAGATCCAGCTGATCATCAATACCTCAATCGGTGGTGAGACCCGGCGAGACGGCTATTATATTCGGCGCAATGCCCTGCGCTATAAAATCCCGTATGCAACCACCACGGCCGGCGGCATGGCGATTTTCAAGGCCATTGAAACATTGCGTCAAAAGAAAATGACCGTCAAAACGATCCAGGAATATAATCGTGAAGATTGAAACCCATATCAGGAGTACCAAGGTAGATGAATATTAAAGAGACTTCTCGTGTCAAGTTTCAAATTTCGAGTTTCGATGACGAAAAGCCCCGCGAGGCTTGCGGGATTTTTGGCATCTATGATCATCCGGAAGCGGCAGCACTGACGTACTTTGGTCTTTATGCCCTGCAGCACCGGGGGCAGGAAAGTGCCGGGATCGCCGTTGCCAAGGACATGCAGATTACCGAGCATAAGGGCATGGGGCTGGTATCAGATGTCTTCGATATGGATGATTTGTCTCGGCTGGATGGTGGCAGTGCCGTGGGCCACGTGCGGTATTCAACAACCGGCAGCTCCATTTTGACCAATGCCCAGCCCTTTCGGGTTCACCATCGCAAAAAATCCTATGCGGTGGCCCACAATGGCAATTTTACCAATGCGCATTTGCTAAAGAATGAACTCGAAGCCGCCGGTTCCATTTTTCAGTCCACGATGGACAGTGAAATTTTTCTGCATCTTTTTGTCAAAAACCTGAAGTCCGGATTTGAGCAGGCTCTGATCGAAACGGTCTCGCGACTTGAGGGCGCCTTTTCCATCATTATGCTGACCAGCAAAGGTGAGGTCATCGGAATCAAAGATCCATATGGCTTTCGGCCATTGAGTTTGGGAAAACTCAACGACAACTATGTCCTGGCATCGGAAACCTGTGCCTTTGATCTGGTTGAAGCTGAATTTATCCGTGAAATCGATCCCGGTGAAATCGTCATTATCGGTGAAAACGGCATTAAAAGCATTCAACTGCCGACCCCGCAGACCCGGGCCTTTTGTATCTTCGAATTTATCTATTTTGCACGGCCGGACAGTACCATTTACGGTCAAAATGTCTATTCAACACGCAAGGCGCACGGGCGTTGCCTGGCCCGTGAGGCGCCTGTGGATGCGGACCTGGTGATGCCGTTTCCCGATTCCGGTACCTATGCGGCCTTAGGATATTCGGAAGCATCCGGCATTGCGTTTGAGATGGGGATGATTCGCAATCACTATGTTGGCCGAACCTTTATTCAGCCCACTCAGGGTATGCGGGATTTCGGTGTGCGGATCAAACTGAATCCGGTCAGAACGCTTCTCAAGGGTAAAGATCTGATTATTATTGAAGATTCCATTATCAGAGGTACCACGATTAGAACACGGGTTAAGTCCCTGCGGAAATTAGGCGTGCGGAAAGTGCACATGCGGGTGGCCGGACCGCCGCACCGGTTCCCCTGTCACTACGGTATCGATTTTTCGACCCGCGGGGAACTGATCGCAGCTCGCAAATCGGTTGCCGAACTCAAAGATTTTCTGGGCCTTGATTCGCTGCACTACCTCAGTATTGACGGTTTGTTGAATTCCACCGGCCTTGAGAATCCTAAACAGCATTTTTGCCGGGCCTGCTTCGACGGGTGCTATCCGGTCAGCTTTGATGAGATGGTTTCCAAGCACTGCCTGGAGGTCACGGATTAATTAAAAGGTTCATGGTTTAAGGTTAACCGGCTGCTGGTCTCTGGCTGCTTGCTGCTGGCTACGAGGGTCTGACCATCTGCCAGAAGCCAGCGGCCAGCGGCCAAGACCGCTGAACCTGTGAATTTTCAACTTGAAGCCGAAATGCCGAAATCTTGATGATTTACAATAATAACAGGCACTAACAATTTCTTCCTTGCCCTTTCAGAGGGGGCGGTATAAAATAGTACCGATAAGCCTTTTTCAAACCCGCCCGGTTGCCTGGAGGAATGCATGCTTGAATCACGCTACCTGAAGGATAATATTGAAAATATCCAGAAATTAATGGCCATTTCGGCGCTTAAAAATTTTGAAACCAAAAGCCTGGGCAAGCTGCTGCGACTGAGCAAAATTCGCGAATACCAAGACGGCGAGCGGATCATAAAGGAAGGCGATCGGGATCCCTGGCTCTATTTTTTACTTTCCGGCAAAATAAAAATCACCAAAGAAGGGCTGGAAATCGGCAGCTTGGATAAAAAGGGTGAAATCTTTGGTGAAATGCGAATTATTGACAGTATGAGCCGATCGGCTACTGTGCAAGCTGTGGGTAAAACCCTCTGTCTGGCCGTCGACACTTCCGCCAAGAAAAGATTATCGCTGAGCGACAGCGCAGATGAGAAATTGGACTTTCTGCTGCTGCTTTACCGCATTTTTGCAGAATTTATGTCCATCCGTTTACGGGCCACCAATGAAGAGCTGATCATGGCCAAAAAGAAAGTCAAACGATTGATTGAACAATTATGACCGTTAGAAAAACCGTCGCTTTCTCTAAAGATTCCGCCAATCTTTTTTTTCATATTTTAACCGAATGCAACCTTAACTGCCGGCACTGTTATATCAACCCTGCCCAACACGGCAAAAGCCGTGTGCCCTTGAATACCATCACAGCCTGGCTGGATGTATTTTCCGATGACAGTGCGGCCCCCAATCTTATCTTTTTAGGGGGCGAACCGACCCTCCATCCGGATCTGGCCGAGGCCGTTCAATATGCGCGCAGCCGGGGTTTCAGTTCCATTACCATTGATACCAATGGATTCTTATTTCACAACATCCTCGACAAGGTCGGTCCTGAGGAGGTCGACTTTTTCAGCTTCAGTCTGGACGGCGCCACACGCAAAACCAACGATGCCATTCGCGGGCAAGGCTCCTACGACGCCTGTATAAAAGGCATACACCGAGCCGTCTCCGCCGGTTTCGCTACCAGCCTGATTTACACCGTCAGCAGGACCAATATAGACGAATTGAAATCTATACCGGCGCTGTTAAGCGATCTGGGGGTTGACCGCTTTTTTATTCAGGTCATCGGCCTGCGCGGTAAAGCGAGTCATTCCGGCCCAATGTGCGCTTTGCAGGTTTCCCGATCCGAATGGCTGCAAACAGTCCCGCCGCTGGCTCAAAAAATTGCCGCCCGGGGAATAACCGTCAGCTATCCCAAAGTGTATCTGGAGCCTGGAGAACCTTTTGAATGCGCCGGCCGCGTGGCCCAAAATTATTTCATCTTTCCCAACGGCCGGGTTTATCAATGCCCGCTGTGTGAAGATCTTCCCATCCACAGCCTGGAATTAAAAGACAATCAGCTGATTCCCACCGCCAAGCTCAACGAGAGTGACTTATTCGAACTGAATATTCCGGAGGGTTGCGTGATGAACAAACTGATTCAGCCGGACAACATCAGCTACACGGTCGGCGGCGTACCGGAATATAAGATTGGGTGCTGTCTGCTCAAGGAGGAAATTTCAGGTTCAGAAGACAGATGACAGAAGACAGAAGTCAGAGAGCGAAAAACGAAAGAGTGCATGCTGATATCGAGTCAAGGTTGCCGTTTTCTGACCTCCGGCCTCTGACCTCTGTTCTCTGAAATTAGAAGAAACGGAAGACCGATGCCCACCATACGCCAGAACATAATTTCTCTCTTATGCGAGACGGAGATGAGTGCCCGGGAAATTTCCGGGGAAGTGGGAATAACTGAAAAAGAAGTGGCCGAACATCTGGCGCATATTGCCCGTTCGGTTTCATCTCAGGGCAAGAAGATCATTCTCACACCGGCAACATGTTTCGCATGCGGCTATGTGTTTGAAGACCGTAAGCGCTATACGCGCCCCGGACGCTGCCCGCAGTGCAAAAAATCCCACCTTCAGAGTCCACGGTTTTATATTCGTTAGTGTGCGATCAAGTTATTTCTGCTGCCATTGACCCCCAGCATCTTGCACCCATTCGCCCTTATTGGCCTTGTTGGCAATTTGCAGAGCCCGGCGCTTGCCGACAAGTTCTGCCGTGGTGCCCTGCTGCTTGGCAATTGCTTCATATACGGTTCGGCGGTCCTTGTTTTCAGCCGCCACGACATCTGCCTTTGCTTTTTGATTGCCTATAAATTCCAGATACCCCTTGTTGTTTTCACCCACGATGCCTTTGTTTTTGAGTTCGACGATGACCGGCAGTCGTTTTTTCATGCGGGCCTTGATGTCGTCTGCATGGGCTGCTAGGCCGGCAACAAGCATGGCCAGGCTCAATAGCGTCACGATTTTCATAAGGGTTCGCACTTTCATATAGGGTTCTCCTTATCTCGCAATTGAAACGTTCAGTTTTTATTCGCTGTCTGTGATGCTGCCTTCAATTTTTTCTTTGGCCGCATCGATATCCCCGAAATAGTTGTCCAGGGCCCGATCAACCTTGACGTTGACATCGATGGTGATGTGAATCGGCTTGACCTCAACTGGCGCCACTTCGACTTTGTGCTGGGTACAGCCGGCTGTTGCTAAAATCGGAATCACAGCCAGCAGTATGAAGATATGTTTAATCATGGGTTTACTCCCTGCTTTGTTGAATCAGCTGTATGAGCTCTTTGTACTGCATTATTTTATTCAGTGGTAGCCTGAAATTGACATCCAGTCGAATGCCCTGAAAAATTGAGCCCTGCACGCCGGCTTCAACCCTGGCAAATCCTCCGATGTCTTTTTGGTAAACAAACGGCAAAGATTGCGCCGGCTTTCCGTCAAGCTGCATGTTTAACAGCAAATCTTCGCCTTCGGTGGTCAGATTGAGCTTGGCCCAGGTGTAATCATAATCTTCCAGGGCCTTTCTGGCAAGCTCCATTTGAACATACTGCGGTGAGCCCTTTGGGATTCCGGCAGTCAAGATCTCGGTGTCTTGCATGCGGATCTTGCCGGATTGACCGGGTGTCGTAAACAAAAATCCGTCTTTAAAGCTTAACTGCCCGTTTTTAATTTGAATGGGGATTCGACCGTTTAGCTCTCCATCGGCTTCCACACTGGCCGCCCCGAATTGTTCCAGCACCTTGGCCAGATTTAACCGATCACAATATAAAATAAGCTGGTAGTCGTCGATTCCGGGTTTAAACCGAATGGCCGGTGCGTCGACATTTCCATCGCACCACATAAAATGGCTCTTTTCGATTAGAAACGATTGGGCGGATTCGATTTGAAAATCGATCTCTCCGTTTACGATGTTCATATCCCCCAAAGACGCGCGGACGAACTTGAGCTTCTGACCGGGGGCACTGCGGAATTTGGCCAGATCCTGCATCGACAGCGCGGACTGAATCCCTGAGATCGCAATTTTATTTTTGCGGTGTAGCAAAATGCCGTTTTGCACACCTGATTGAGCGACGGCCTGCCATCCATTTTCTTCGATGACGATATCACCTTGTTCCCAGAGCTTGCCGCTAAAGGTGAAGCCCTGTGCGGCCGGCCAAAATTTTCCCAAATCGATTTCCGGAGCTGCTTGCGGATAAGAAATCGTAAAGCGGGCCTGCGCCTGAGGACCGGCAGCGTTCTCAAAATCGGAGGTGCCTGAAAATTGAACCGCCAGCGCCGGCAACATCGGATTTTTCATTTTGCCGCTGAAAGCCAGGCCGGATGCCGTTTGCTCAACAGTTGCCTGTATTGATCCAAGGTCCAATTGATTGAAGCGTGTATTTTTTATTGAAATCATGCCTTTTTGACCTGATTGGGTAGCGGGAAATTTGAACGGAATGCTACCCTGCGCATCGTGGAGCGCAATTTTTCCCGGATTCGTCTCAAGGCGGGTATCGGCAAAGTTCAAACGACCGGCAATGTGCGCTTTGCCCATTTCGTCCTGAAACGTTCGGCCTTGAGCTGAAAGGCGCTGTAGTTTAAGAGTGCCGAATGCGGTTGTTACCACCGAATCGAAACCATCCACGGTAAACTCGGACGTTGGGCCCTGTTTGTGTTCGGCATTCAAATTCGTTTTGCCCGTTAAGACGAGCAGCGGAGAGAAAATGTTTACACTTTCAGATGCGGCTCGGACAGCCGGCACTTGCAGCTTGTAGGTCATATCAAACCGGCGTCCGTCACGCCGGACGCCGAGATCGACAGACGGCAATTTAAAGGAGATGCGATTTTGATCATATTGAAAAGAAGTTTGTCTGGGTTCTAAATGCCGGGGGTTGTCACTGGTCAAGCCAAGGCGCCACTGGTTATTATTGGCTAGCTGACCGGAAAATTTAAATGGCAACGCGAATGGTTTCTGAAATTTTAGCAGAACATCGGATCTATTCGCATCCTCAGCTAGGAGTTTGAAATTTCCGAAAACCTGGGTACCGCTTTCCGTTGAATTCAGGGTTACGGTTAAATCCGACAAACGTGCCGCCAGAGGAGCGCGCAGGGCCAGATGCGAGAGCGTGACATTCACATCACCCGGGCGGGGGCTGATGAAATCAACTGAAAACGGATGGGTTTGATTTGCCCTGTTGGGCGGCGCCTGGAAATGGAATTCCCTGTATTTGATGTTGATTGCCGATCCGCTTATGCGGCCACGGATGGCCGAAACTTCAAATGGCTTCAGGCCGAATTGGGTCTTTGCCGTAAGGCTGGCCAATCCGGTGACATTCAATCCATCGATGTGTTGCCATAAATCGGAAAATCGCGATAGCTCCAGATCTGTCGCATTTATTTCAGCCGTGATTTGATTTTGTTTGATATCGATACCGGCCAGAACGTCAACCTGCATTCCGCGTGGATACAAACGAACCACGGCAACCAACATGTGCTCGGCACCTTCTCGCGGTACGATATCCATTTCAAAGGCCAGGCGATACGTCGCTTTTTCCGTTTGCCAGATGAGGATGCCATTGTTGATTTCGATATGATTCGGAAATGACTGGACGCCATTGTTGCCCACGCTGTCCTTTGCCGGAGGGACGTCCAACTGGTCCAGCAATTGTTTGACATCAAAACCGCGTAATCCCCACTGGCCATTCTTATGCTCAACGTAAAGTTCAACGCCGCTGGCCGCAATTTTTTTTATTTTCTTACGATAAAGTTCACCGGCTGCGTAATCCACCTGAATGGACCGAATGATCAGCGCTGGATTTTGCGGCGAACCCAAGCGCAGCGGCCCCAGATCGGCACCCTCAAGATCAAATTGCCGAAAATCCAGCGACAATTCAGAGATTCCGGCATCCTTTTTCAAAATGGAGATCAGCTTGGATTCGAATAAACCGGGAAGAAAGTAAGAGGCCAGAAAAAATAGCCCCCCTCCGATGAGAATCACCAGCAGCATAAAAACGATCGGTAATGTTATTTTGCGTGCAACGGTCATCGCTGTCACAATGATATTTATATTCTTATGGGACCACCGAAATCATTTCCACCACTCAATATAATCATTTCGGTGACTTTCCTTTATAACCGCTGTGCCTATGTTTAGATGTATTTTTGAGTTCGATTTTGGAAAAATTCAACGTTCGGGCAGCCCGGCTGCTTTATTCGTTAGGACGCTACAAATTATTTTAATGTTGACCTCTGCTATTTTTTCCTCTGCAAAAAGGAACTTCTGGTCATGCCCGCCCCGATGGAATCATAAAGGAGAGTCTTGGCCTGTCGCAGGTTGTCAAGGTTTTGATTGACCGCATACCCTTGAATGGTATCCGGTTGCAAGGCACCGCGCTCAAGATCATAGGGCAATCTTTGCATACAGACAACCGAGCAATTTCCGCGTACGTGAATATTGGTCACCATTTTATTGGCGATAATATCCGCAGCCGCCTGTTTGGCGTCCGCTTTGCTTCCATCAAGCACCTGCTCGAGGGTCAGCGGGATCATGGCAAAATTGGCCTGATGTTCGATCAGAAGGTCAATAGCATCCATGTCCAGGTTATGGGGGACCATTAATGTCTGCAGATGATATTTGGCGCCACGGGTGGCATGCAAAAAGACGCCTTTGCCATTCATATGGCCGAACATCTTTGCCCTTTCGGTAAACGGCAGGACCTCGATATAGGGGGCGAAACACCCGTGGCTCTGGGTCAGCGTGTCAACGATGCCCCATTTAGGCCTTCGGCTGAAATGCCCTAGTCCCCTGTGCAATCGAAGCACAACATCTCGGTCAGCACCCAGGTAAATCGAAGCGATGGTTTTGTATTTACCCGAGGCGGTATATGCATTTGCAATCTGGGCGATATTATCCGGCCTGCGGTCAACCGTCATCACGTCAAAAGCAAAGGCATTGACATGTTGATTGTAAAAGGCCAAAGCATTACGAAAGTTTTTAAATGTTCCCTTAGCAGCCGCTTGGGGGTAGGTTTGTTCTACCAAGCGGTGCTGAACCCGGGTGGCCAGTGCCGGCACCCGATGTTCGAGCATGCCCAGTTGGTTGTCAATAATGATGCCGTCTATTTTATGCGGGCCTTGTATTTTTAGCAGCTCGCTGGCGATGTGACCGGCGATGTCTTCTCCAGCCTTAAATGCTACCTTTGGCGGCAGCACATCGGCATCGGTTGCTTGCTGTGTTTGGGTTTCGAGTACCGTGGCCACGGCATCGTCACCAAAGATGATGTTGGCGGTATCGTCCGGCGCAAAGACTTTAGCGCGATGCACATTTTCAGCACCGATAATAACTGACAGGTCGCCGGCCTGCAGCATGCCGGCCAGCGACAGGACAAAAACGAGCTCAACGGACACATTAAAGCCCGGACAGCCGGCATATAAATCGAGCACCTGTGCGTCCGGGCAGCTGCTTTTAACGAGTTCAAACGGATGCCGGACAAGCGGCCCTGGATCCAATTTGTCTTCACCGATATTGGTGGCGCCGATAATCAATTTGATGCGGGCGGGATCGATGCCGGAGGTTTGCAGCAGCTCTTTAAACGCCAGAACACCGATGCGCTCATCCTCGGACGCCACGATTCTGGTGCGAACGCCGATGCGTTCTTCGATGGTCTGGCTGTTGACCGGTATGCCGCCCTTGAAGGTCATGCCTTTGTTCTCATAAATGGAATTGTCGACCAACCGGCCTCCATTCCAGGCCCCTTGGGCGATGATATCGACTACCGTATCGCTCACCAGATTCTTCTCCTTATGCTTTTACACCCAGCAGTTAAATAAGAATATGGGTTACGGTCATGTCATTTTCTTCCAGGCGATATGAATATTGCCGTGCCAGGTGGTCTGATATTTGGGGTTCAATGTTGCCTATATCAGAAAAAAATGATGCGTGCCTTTCATCCCAAATATCAGACCACAATGGACATATTTGGACATGCATAGCATATCGCCTTCCAGAAAAAAACATGACCGCTGATGCTCCATGATAACTATATGAAAAAATGGTTGATATGTGAAGTGGCTTTTAAACGTTTAGATTTTGGTCGAGGGCAGGGTGTGAGGAGTTGAAAACTGTGCAGCGTACATATATACGCAAGCAGCTTTCAACGATGAACAACACAGCCGTCGGCCAAAAGACGAGGGTTTAAAAGCCACTTCTAGATGTTGAAACGGAATTGAATGATATCCCCATCCTGCACCTCATACGCTTTGCCCTCCAATCTGACGGTGCCTCGCTTTTTGGCCTCGCTGTAGCTGCCGGCCGCCATCAGGTTCTGAAAGGAGATCACCTCGGCGCGAATGAAGCCTTTTTGCATGTCGCTGTGGATGTGGCCGGCCGCCTCCAGGGCCTGGGTTCCCCTCTTAATGGTCCAGGCGCGGACTTCATCGCTGATAATGGTAAAAAAGGAAATCAGATCCAGAAGCGCGTAAGATTGCCGAATCACACGATCCATGGCAGATGCCGGGATATTAAATTCGGCCAGAAATTCGGCCGCTTCATCCGGAGCCATCTGGGCCAGCTCCTGCTCCAGTTTAGCCCGGATGACCAGACATTGCTCGGCAGCAGCCAGGCGCTCGACACTCGGCAGGCGATCATCATCATCTTCATTGTTAAACAGGAGCAGGACGGGTTTGGCGCTTAAAAATGCAAATCCTCTAAGGCGGTGGGCGGCGGCCAGGTCCGGTTTGTTTCTTAATGGGAGCTCGTTTTCCAGGCAATCCCGGCAGGCACACAACAGGTCGTATTCTTCCGGGTCCATTTTCTTGCCGCGCTTGTGGTCCAGCTCGATGCGTTCCAGGCGTTTTTCCGCCACTACCAGATCCGCCAGTACGAGTTCCTGATCCAGCCGCCTGAAATCCCGGACGGGGGCAGGCTTTTCAAAGCCGTAAGCGGCGTGGTTGCGAATGACATACAATAGCGCATCGCAATCCCTGACGGCCGTCCAGAGTGACGGGTCTGCGGCGCTGTCTTTTTTAATGCCCGGCAGGAAATATTCCACCTGGGCGTAGATGCTTTTTTGTGGGTTGATCATCCGGCTTAATGCATCGATGCGGTCATCCGGCACTCGGACCGTGGCAATCCGATCCCGCCCCCTGTGCTCGGGGCCGGTGATGTTTTGAGTTAACGCGTCGAATACAGTTGATTTACCGGCGCGCGGCAGGCCAATTATGCCTAGTTTCATAGCAGGCCTCAAAAGCTGCTGTGGACCGATTCAGTAGGTGTAAAGAACCTACCATTGATACCGCAGATGAAGCAAATAAAAAATCATCGGCCACAGCCGGTTACGTTTCGGCTGATGAACCGGTGGGAGGGACATCAATTTGAGAGGTTGACTCGGCGGGTTTCGTCGGCCGCCGGAACGGATTGTTAAAGATCAGCACGGTGACAATCGGCAGGATCAGACCCATGGCGGAAACGGTTAACATCAATGGCCCCAGCTGTTCGTATTGACCCCGCGGGATGATGAAAATTTTGTTTAGATAATTGGTGCCCAGGTTGCTGGCCGAAAGGGCCAGATTGGTGAAGGCTGCCATCACCGCAAAATAGGTGGCCTTTTTATCGCGGGGCGCTTCTTTTGCGATCCAGGCCAGCATGGGAATCATGGCCACCTGGCCCAGGGGCGAATCGGCCATGGTGTCGATGATGGCGATGGTGCGCGCCCCAAACCCGAAATGGGCCTCGGTCCATTCATGCAAACCAAAGTACATGCCGATATACGGCAAATTCATAAGGGTGAAGTAGATCGATAAAACAACCACCAGATACGGCACCGGATGGCGGCCCATCCAGCTGCGCAGAGCAATCATGCCGGCGATGGCCAGCAAAGAGGATATCTGACGTAAGGTGCCGATAAAAGCTTCATCAAAACCTAAGACGTCGATTTGCCACCATATGGAACCGGGGCCAAATGTCGGCATAGCCCGAAAGACAAAAATAATGACGGCAATGCCGATAATTTCACGACGCTTGGCAGGCGCCATCTCCTGCACCAGCTGATAGATCAAATAGCCGATGATGCCCAGGGAGCCGAAGAAAATGATTTCCTTTTTTAGCTGCAGATCTGAAAGCCCCAGCAGCAGCGTCATGATCACAAATATCCCGCTGCCGCCCAGAATATACCAGTTGGGCGAGGTCAGGCGATCATGGGACTGTAACATCTGATCGATTTCTTCGGCCGGGAAGCCTTCTTTTTGCAGCTGAAGGCGACGATGGCGGGTGGTCCAGCTGCCCAGGGTTACGCCCAGAACAGAGATAAGGGGTATGATCAAAGACCATTTGTACATGGTCGCATACGAGAGGATGCTGGCCAGCCAGCCGCCGAGCCCGGCCACCAGGGCGCTGCCGCCAAGAATCGCCATACGCCCCAGGGTCTGCATGGTGACGTGCATGCGTTGCAGTTTTTCATCCGCTATGCGCGTGCCGGTTTCATCGACGATTGGTACGGCCTCAACGGTCATGGCATCCGCCACAACGTCCTGCAGAACGAAACCCACCGGGGACAGCAGCACCGATATAATGTACCAGATATCAAGTGGTAGGAGCGATACCATCCATTGCCGGTGACCGGTCAACCCCACCATAATCAGCAAACTGAGGGCCATCAGGGTGGCGCCGAGATAGACAAAAGCGGCTTTGTGGCGCCAGAACAGATCCGCCAGATGCCCCAGCGGCATCTTTAAGGCCCAGGGCAGGCCGGCCCAGAAAGCCAGGCCGGCCAAAAATGCAGCCGATAATCCCAGTTGTTCTTTGACAAAAAAAGATTCGATGATACCGGTAAATGCCGAAATGCCGGCGGCCAGATAGACCATCAACGGCGGCAAATAGCTCCAGCGCATCTCACGGAAAATTCCAAGGAAATCCCGCACAAACCAGCTCCAGAACCGGTGTGCAAGGAGTGTCCATTTAAAGCGAACAGTCTGTTTGGCAGCCATAACGTCCTTTGGTCGAGTCGTGCAATGCAAATTGAGGCGTGTTGAAGTATATACTTCTGGTGAAAAAGCTGGCAACTAAAATCAGCAGGCATTGATCAGCCACCGCAACTGTTACCTGTGCCGGATGCAGTCTTTAAATGATAATGTTCGGGCATGATCGGGTGCGAGAGGGGGGATTATTCGGTCAGTTGGCGGCGCTGCTTTAATTCCGAAATGTCTGGCATGGAGATGGTACCTTCTGAGTCAAATGGCAGCACGCCGGGAAAAGCGCCTGCTCCCAGGCGCAGTTTGCCCTTGAGATGATAACGCAGTTGCGTCTGGTTATGCATCCCAACGGCGCTCTTTATGATGTCGAATACAGATGAGTATACGCGTAATGGCAACAGCTCGGTGCCGTAAGCCGGGATTTCAATATCGGATTCTGAAACCCCGAAAGCAAAGGCTTTGCCGTTAATTTCAATTTCACTCTCAACGCCTCGGATCGCTAAAGGCGTTTCATTGGTGTTAAACACCCGCAATTGCACCACAAAGACGGTTTCAAGGAGATTAAACGATTCGGGGCGAATGTTGGCGAGCTTGACCCGCGGCGGCTCCATGCGCTTGCCCACTCCGGCGCAGCCGACCAGATAAGCAGATACAACCGCAGTGATGACGAGTATTTTACTGACGCTGTGCAGTGGCCTCATTGATTCAGTATTCCTTTCAGCAGTCCCTTGCCGGTTTCCTCAAGTTTTTTCTTGTCCAGCAAATCTTCGGGTTTTTCGGTACCCTCCAGCGCGTTCTGCAACTGCTTTTTGGCAACTCCGGCAAGGTCCGGTCGGAACTGGGGTTTGGCAAACGTCCCGGATACGATCACCGGCACCATGAGGCCGGTGCGATCGGCGGCATCCCCTTGTCCTTTAATGGTGCCAACCACTTTGGGCTCCACCCGAAAGTCCAACGTCTCTTTCACCAGATTGGCATTACCGGCTGCCAGAACCCGGAACAACGGTGATTTAAGGCTCGTTTGCGGTGTGTTGAAGACCCCATTTGTAATGGTAAAGGGTGCAGTCAGTTCGGCAAAATCGGTTCGCGGCCGTTCGGACGGTTTGTCTGCCAGCCCAAAAGCGGCTTTGGCATTGCGAACCATGCCGGCCAGGTCGATACCGACAATGGCGCCGTCGTTAAATTGCAACTGGCCGTCACCGTTCAGAGTTTGCTTTATCGTGTCCGCGTTATCGCCGGCCATGGCCAGATTGAGCTGCGCATTGGTAACGCCCTCCAGGATGTCTTTTTCCAGAACATCGCGCAGCAACGGGCCAGCCTGGACGCCGGCCACCTTCAGGCTCATGTTGCTTTTCGGCGTCTGGGTCTGCACATTGAAGTTACCTTTGCCGCTGACGTTGCCCTGATACATCACCATTTGTAACGGATCCAGGTTGAAAATACCGTTTAGGGCCTTGATTTGAACCAGCAGATCTTGGATTACGGCTTTGCTGGCGACCAGTTGGCCGATTTTCATACGCCCATCCAGAATCAACTTTCGCAGGGGCTCATAGTCGGTCGCTTTCTTCGGGGCTGTTTTTTCAGCATCAGCATCAACAGGCTTGGGCTGCTGCTCTGATTTTGGGGGAAGATAACGATCCAGGTTGATCTGGTCCAGATTCATATCAAAAGTCAGATTGGGTCTAGAAAAATCAGAGGCCTTGAGCGAAAAATTGAGCGTTGATTCGTCCAGATTCAAAACGCCGTTGGATACGGTGGCTTGAGCTGCATTGGCTTTGACATTCGCTTTAAGCGCCACACTGTCCAATGCTTTGGGGTCCGAAGTGGCGACCGGAAACGGTTGATCCATTGCGGCCATCAGCTTACGGGGGGAAAACGGCTTCATTTCGACCACCAGATCCACTGCAGGTTTGGAACCCGGATTTATGAGGCTTCCCTTCAGCTGCAAAATAAGTTCTTTTAATGCGTTAATGTCCAGATCCAGGGGAATGGTGCCTTGCTTAAAATCTTTGCCGATGGGTCCAATGGTGCCTTCCATTGATAACGGCTGTTTATTGTATTGGGCGGCAAAAGAGACTTGGATCGGCCGATCCAGTGAGACATCTTGCAAGTTGAGATTAACAGCTGTTATTTCCTGGCGGCTCTGGGTTGAGTGGTCGATTATAAAGGCCGATCCATTCTTCAAGACACATTCGCCAACGGTCAGGTCACCAATCGGCAATCCTGCTCCGGCGCCTGGGGTCTCAGCGGTCTCTGTCTTTTGTGGAGCAGCTGTTTTGTCACCAGCCGGAACAATTGGATCCCAGTTAACGCGTCCGTTTTTATTTTTAATTAGCGTAATCGATGGCTCGTTTAAGATAAACCGTTTGACCTGAATGTTTTTAGAGAGCAGCGGCAATAGCTTTACTCGGACCTCAAAGGATTTGACCGAGACAAACTCTTTTTCTGCAAATCCGGATAAATTTCCCAGTTGTGCATCGGAAAAGGAAACACCGGCCCAGGGAAAAAGCGACAGGTTCAGGTCTTCTCCAATGGTAAAGGGTCTGCCGGTTTTGTCAGTGACAAACTTTTCGATTTCCGGTTTATAATCCCGGATATCAATGAAAGCCGGCGCAATCAGTAAAGTGGCAATAACCAGCACCACTAACCCGACACATATGATCAGTCCCCACTTGATCGCTTTGTTCATTATTATCCTCCTTTTGATGGAAAGCCTTGTGGTGTTGAGATAATCTACTCACCCGATGTGGCAGTGTCAATAATAGGGACGGGAATGCAAAAATATGGGTTATATTGGGGATCGCTTTTTCTCTAAAAAAAGTGTATTGTCGCAACAGACACCATTGCAGTTGAAGATTTTTTTCTGATCGTCAGAAAATAGCTCCCTGTAGATTCCGATGTTCCGGAAATGACATTTTTATGGCGGTCTTGTTATCGCTTATCAGATCGAGGAATTTAATTAATGCATCAGCGCAGCTATTTGATGGAAGGTGATGCGGAGTCGGTCCGACTGGATTTAAAAACAGATCCGCAGGTGGTTATCAAACAGGCCCGATGGGCCGGGCTTAAAGCGGGTATGCGGGTTGCTGATTTGGGCTGCGGAGCCGGAAAAACCACTTTTCACCTCAACCAACTGGTTGGACCGCAAGGTTCGGTCGTCGGGGTCGATATTTCCAAACAGCGGATCGATTATGCCGAAAACAAATATCAGCATGACGGCATCCAATATGTTTGCATAGATGTCCGCGAGCCAATGGATGATCTGGGAATGTTCGATTTTGTCTGGATGCGATTTGTACTTGAATATTATCGGAATGATAGCTTTGAGATCGTGAAAAATATTTCTAAGATTCTTAAGCCCGGCGGCATTTTATGTCTGATTGATCTGGACAGCAACTGCCTGCGCCATTATGGTCTGTCTGAGCGGCTCGAAAAGTATTTGGCCCAGCTCATGCAGATCATGGAGACTCAATTTAATTTCGACCCATACATTGGCATCAAACTGTATTCTTTCCTTTATGATTTGGATTATCGGGATATTGAAGTCGATGTGGCCGCGCATAATTTGATTTACGGCGAATTGAAAGAAATCGATAAATTTAACTGGACCCAAAAAGTAGAAATCGCAGGCAAGAATTCAGGGTGTCGCTTCGAAGATTATCCGGATGGGTATGAAGGCTTTTTTAAGGAATTTACTGAATTTTTTACGGATCACAGAAGGTTTAGCTATACCCCCGTCGTCTCCTGCCGGGGACGGAAACCGGGGCCCTGAACTGCCCGCAATGGGTTGTTACATAAAACGCAACAAGCGGTTGAGATACCTGAAGTATTCATCAGAGCTCTGTAATCGGCAAACCCACAGATTATACTGTTTCTCATAGGCAATGTCCTGATCCTCGGCATATTCCACCGGGTGTAGAAGAACGGCGATCTCACTGTGCTTAATCTTTTTCATTATTGCCGAAAGCATAGCACTGAAAACATCCGCCGTCAGTGAATGGTGATCCACCACGAAGATCTTCAGGCAGTTTGTCAAATCGGAAAGATTTAGCCCGGCGTCGGAAAGCACGACCGTAACGATGGCTTGCAAGCGGCCATTTTTCTTCAGAGAATAAATATGCCGTTCTCTCTTAAGACCTGCCTGATGATACAAAGCAGACAATTGATCCTGGCTGAATTTATCGGCCGTTAGATCCAGGGCGCTCAGCATGAGGCCTCCGGCCATGTGTTCATAGTATTTTTCAAATTCTTCAAGATCGTCGGGTTGCGTCGGTGCCAGTCCCCATTCCGACGGTAAAGCCGACGCTTGGCCGGTTGTTTTTTGACGATGGTGAAAGTAGGCAAAGGTGTCCACCGAACAACTTTTAGGATCGTTTATACTTTTGGCGGCTCCGCCGAAGATGCGCCTTGGAAATTTATTTTCGGGTCGGTAATAGGCAATAAAATAATCCATGTGCAGAGAGTAAATCCGGCCCGAATCATTGATCATACGCCCGATTTGATCCAGGACGATGAGCCCCGCTTTATTGCCGGTTGATTTTCTGGCGGCGTGATGGTGAATCATCCAGGTTTTTTCGTAAAACCGGATCATGGCCATATGGCCTAAAATGCGACCTTTGTCCTGATAGATAAAATGACGCGCAATGTGGGGATTGTTGCTGTAAAGGCGTTCGTAAGTTTCTTTTATTTTAGCTTTATTCTTCTGGATAAAGGCGTATTTGTCCGGATAGATGAAACCGGTATCAAAGAAAAAATCCCATAGTTCATCCAAATTGACATTGTTGCAGATATACGATTTTTTATCCCTGGCCTGGTGAAGAAGGCCCACCAGCTTGACATGATCACGAATATCCATATCCAGCAGCGCCAGGCCGCATTTTATCTTGGTCGCATGATGATCCGCTTCGATGACTTTGCGATAGACCACCTGGGCTTTGCACCGGAATCGAAAGCTGTTGGCAAAGTTTAATTCAAGTTGCGGCAAAATGAGCCCCGGTAAAAGTACGGCGCTGTGCTCATCTTCTTCAACTGAAAAACCGGATCCTGACAGGTCGACAGCTTTCAGATCAAAAATCTGCTTGGTAAAAGGATGTCGAAAACAAACGTTGGGTGAGGGGTTTATTTTATAGCGCTGGCTGCGAAATTCCTTGTGCTTGAACCGTTGTATTTCAAAGCGCAGGGGACGCAATATGTAGGTGCCTGTGTTCTGATATATTGATTGGCGAATGATTTTGCATTCACCGGTATAGTGAGTGCCGGATGCATCTGATAATATCAGATTGACCGGGGATTCTGAATTAATCCAATCAAACGTCCGGGGTGGGTCGACCGTCAGTTCGATTTTCAGGGTGCAGGCGTTAAAATCGATCAGGGTTCCTGAAAAAAGCGAGCTGTTTTGAATTAATTGTGCACTGATGTCCTCACACCGATGACGCTGCATCGTTCGCGTACTGACTTCGTAACCGTTTTCCGGCAGCCGCAAGCGGATGGTATTGGCATCCATTTGAATGAATTCCGGCTCGGCCTTAATCAGGTTCTGGCCGTCGGGGATCAACAGATTTTCAAATTCGTAAAAAGGTAATTTGCTCAGTATCTTGGCTGGTTCGACCCATGAACAATCCAGGTCATCGTTCAGGCACGGTTGCGGTGCGGCCAGTAACGTCAGGGGGGTTTGATATTCGCGGTGCTTGAAATTGAGCAAAAGTGTGCGGTCTTGGAAGTTGATAAAGTTAATTTTGTTGATCAGCTGCGACTTGCTTATACGGGCTGCTTCTGCCGATTCAGCTTCAACTGCGCTTCTGCGCGTAACGGCGTAAAGCACTTTTTTTTCAGTTGAACTGATCTGGATGGCGGCAACGGATTGCTTTGCGGATAGGCTTCTTTGCGATTCCTGATCCGGGGTGGATGACTCGATAAGCTGCAGTCTTTTTTTGGCCGTTTCCATTTTCTCCATTCTGCTCACCTAAGTATACCGCAAATGCGGTACCAATGCATCGGAAATACCTCGTATTTTCGGTCAGGGGGGCGTCTAACCGGGTGGAGATCATGGATGCATTACATTATACGCAATCTTATTGGCATGACGGCTTGCAATTGTTCTCCTATATGAACAAGCTAGCCATTAGCATATATATATATGGCAAACAACAAGTATTTTTAAAAAACAACAATTACTTTTTTAAATTTCATTTAGTTATTGGAAATACACTTCTATGAATAATCCCGGCTACAGTGTCGGGAAACGGACAAAATGGCTCCGGTGAAACCGGAGTAAGTCATTGCCTTTTTCGTCATACCGATTCGATCCGAAAAGTGCCGTGATGCGATATGCGGCAAAAATTCTCTCAAATTTTAGATGGCATACTTGCCAATCGGTGCCACCGTTTTATATTTTGACTGTGCTGTTCAGCAGCATTCATCATGACGGGTTTGATTGGGTTTTCCAAACCGGGTGCTTCGCACCCGGTTTCACCCGCAACGATCGGGGCACTTCGCGCCCCTGTTTTTTCCCGCCTATGGCGGTAAAATCCAAGCCACCCGCTGTGCGGGTGGTCGTTGACTCAAAGACGATCCGGTAATGGCAGTGGGTGATGGGCAACCTTGCATGACTTGAAAGGAGCAGTTAGCCATGGGAAATCGTATCAGAACCACGATCTTGTTAGCCGTGATGACGGCCTTGATTATCTGGATTGGGCAATACTTCGGCGGCCAGCAAGGCATGATTATTGCGCTTTTGATCGCCGCCGGCATGAATTTTTTCAGTTACTGGTTTTCAGATAAAATTGTTTTGAAAATGTACCGTGCCCAGGAAGTCAGCCCCGAACAGGCACCGCAGCTCTATGACACGGTCAAAACGCTGGCCCAAAATGCCGGACTTCCCATGCCGAAGGTATACGTCATCCCTAAGGAGGCGCCTAATGCCTTTGCCACCGGACGCAACCCGGAGCACGCCGTTGTGGCGGTTACCCAGGGGCTGCTGAACCTAATGGAACATGATGAGGTCAAAGGCGTGCTGGCGCATGAACTGGCACATGTCAAAAATCGTGACATTTTAATCGGCAGCATTGCTGCTACCATGGCCGGTGCCATTATGGTACTGGCGTATATGGCGCGCTTTTCAGCACTGTTTGGCGGCAGGGGCGGCGATGGTGATCGGGGCGGCGGCGCCATTGGACTGATTGCCATGTCGATAATGGCACCTTTTGCTGCCATGATTATTCAAATGGCCATTTCGCGATCGCGTGAATATCTGGCGGATTCGACCGGTGCCGGTTTTGCCGGAACACCTGAAGGGCTGGCGCGCGCCCTTGAAAAGCTGGGTCAATACTCAAAAAGAATAGCCCTGGACGCCAATCCGTCGACCGCACATATGTTTATCGTCAATCCTTTGTCGGGTAGAAGTATGATGAGCTTATTTTCAACACACCCTCCGCTGGAGGAGCGCATTGCCCGTTTACGAGGAGAAACCGTACGACGCGAACCGGCAGCGCCGGCTTCTGACACAAATCGCCGGCAAGAGCAGGCCAAAGCTTTCTGGGATCGGCTTTCGAAGTAATCAGCTGATAATTGGCGTTTCTATTTCACTGCAGAAACCTTGAGCTCGCAGCGATAAAATTAAAATTGCAATTTAATTTCAACAACATACGGCGGTGTTTTTGCCTTTGATCCAGGTCTGAATGATATAAGCGGCACAGCCCACTCCCGGCGTTACCGATATGGCGTCAGCAGGGCAATTTTTTGCGCAGGCGCCGCATTCCATACATCCGTCTAAATCACTGATACAGGCCTTTTTGTCTTTCAGTGAAAATATCCCATGCGGGCAAACAACCGCACACATACCGCAGCCCACGCAGGCGTCTTGGTTGAGCCTCAACGTTGTTACACCGGACAGATATCTGAACGTTTCCACAGCTAATCCTATTTCAAATCTTCAGGGTTCAGTAAAACCTGGTGATACGATTTCAAACCCATTATGTTGACACGCCAAAAAAAAATGTTGGGGTACTACCCCGCAAATGCCGTGCCGATCCAGGCGACCAGTGCCAGCAACCCGGCCAGGGCCTGCAACGGGATTGCTTTACGCATTTCTTTTTCCACCCCGGAAGGCGACGTAAACGGGGTGGATCCGGTAAAATTCATCGCCAGGTAAGAAGCCACAGCAGTTGTAAACAGCAGCAGGGCGATGGATCCCAGCACTTGTAAATTGCTTCGTAAAAGCACGATAATTGCGGCTCCGCCGATCACTCCGGCGATGGCGCCTTTGACTGCAAAAGATTTCCCCGGAATCCAAGGCAAAAGCGTTGGTGTGACAATGGCGCCTGCCAGAATGCCGGTAACATAGGCGACCACCAGCATGACACCCCGCGCCCACGCAGCGGAAACAGAAAAAAAATGAGTTCCGATTCCGGAAATCGCGAATGCGGCCAAAACAACCCAAAAAGAGGGTTTCGGTAAATGGGCAAGTTCAACCGGTATGAGAACCACGCGCTCGAGCAAGCTGAACGTCACCTTGCGCATGGAAGGTTTTGAAGTGAATCCGTCGCCCAAAAATGTTGGGATATCCCCGGCGCGCACCGGCCCGTATATCACCTTGAAGCCGGTCGCTTTTTTGACATGATGCGCCGCCACACCCGTGGCCGCCAGCTGTGGCAAAATCAGCTGGTTGTGGGAAATCACTTTTTTCAGATGCGACCGATTGATCTGCTCGATCAACTCTGCAGTTGAAAACAAATTTTTGCCGGCAGCACACCATACATTGATACCGCGGGTGTCCAGTACCAGTATCCAGGCGTCGACGGACTTGAGCTCTTTGCGCAGGGCATCAAATGTCAATTTATAATTGGCCGTTACAAGCACTGGCGCCCGGTCATCGGGCGTACCGGCACAATACAATCCCGGAGAAATTTTATATTGCGCCCTGCTTATTCCCAGTCGCGCCCTGAACGTACCGGCATGATCAGGCCAGCGGAGGTCGGTCTTTATGCGCGGCACCGGGCCGGCCGATGTTTGGACAAAACTATCCACAAAGTGAAGCAGGGCATATCCCGCTTTTTCATGGGTGCTGCTCGCCGGTCCCGGTGGCGACCCGCAGCACACTTCATCGGGTGTTGCGCTTTTATCAGGAGGCGCGGTGGCAATCTGTATGCCCATCGAATGCGGGGACGGCTTTTCGCAGCAACTGGATTGATGTGAAGATTTCTCGTTCATCCAGAAAATAATTTTCTTGTTCCCTTGGTAATCAGGGCACATTCCTTGCTTTTCTTGGCCCCTAAAAACGAAACCGCCAGAAACAGCACCGGAATGGCGACAATCAATCCGATGACCGGAATGATGGTTAAGCTGATAAACGTTAGAATTAAACCGAGAAACAGCAAAAATAGGCCTACAGCCGTATCAGAAATTTTTTCAAAATGGCAAGTCCAGCGGTTCATTAGAATCCCCCTTAAAATCGTAAACGAGTGTTACAGCGACTCCGGCGTAATAAAAACGATTGCGAGGAGCTGCTAGATTAAAGTTTATCCCATTTTTCGCACTGGCAGGATTTTTGGCCGTCACGGCAGATGCGGCAGCGATCATCACTGCAGAACTGGCAAGAATAGCAATCGTTGCAGAGATGCTTGCGGGTCCCGTCCCTTGCCGGGTCGGGCACATAGACTTTTCCTTTTAATCCGCGAACGGTTTTAAATGCCATGTCCTACCTTTTGGGCCGGCGATGCGTCTAAGAGTCAAATCCTGCCAGATAGCAAGCTCATAATTTACCCTATAAAATAAGAACAAAATCGGCTTATTCAACTGTCCGGGTCCTTATAGAATCCAGGCGGGAAGTGGTGATTTGGATACAAAATTGGGGTAACCACGGCCGCAGCAATATCCAATTTGGTTATTTTGCATTTGGTCCGCAACGCTGGCTGTCGATATGTTTGTACATGACTTGATTTGAATTGATATACAGATACCCTTTGGATTTTTCCGGACGGTGTTGGGCGGCCAGCTGTTGCATATCGTCGCCGAAAAAACCCTGCAAAATGCTTGAAAGCTGATTTCGCAACTTCTGATAGGAATAATGGCGCGTGGCAATCGCATAATTGTTTTTGACCATTTTCTTTCTGCGTTGCGCCGATCCCAGAATGTCCACCACTTTGTGAACCGTTTGTTTGGATAGGAAACCATCCATGACGACCAGATCGAATCCCAATGGTTCAATGTCGCGCACAAAAGTGGAATAGCGGTTAATCAGGATGGGTTTCTTAAAATAAATGGCCTCTAAAAAAGCATTGCCAAACCCCTCGTACAAACTGGGGTAGGTAATGAAATCAGCGTAAGGATAAACATCCCACAACGAATATTTGGCGCCATTGTTTCCGTTTGCAGACCACGGGTCGGACACTTGAATAGAGACCAGGCGCAAATCGACATCGTGTTCGCAGGCATATTCTTTTAACCACTCCGCATACTCAAAACCCTCATCGCCGGCTTCATGGGATATCACCAGTTTGTTGTGCGTATTTTTGAGTTCTTTAACCAGCTCTATCGCAAACTCGATTCCTTTGCGCTGTATGATTCGGGTGGGCTGTAAAATCATACGATCGTCGGCTTTGAGGCCGATGGATTTGCGGAAAACGTTGGTTCGCTTTTTGCTGATTCTGGGTGGATTTTCAAAATCTAATACATTTGGGATAATTGTGGAAGCAATCCCGGTTCGCAACGCCAACTGCTCCTGGGCGGCAGAATTAATGACCACATGTCGAATATTATTTAGATTGGGCGGAAATGCCATTTGAATATAGTCGCCGACGGCATTGACCGCAAAGCGGACCCGTTCCCAGTAAAAATCGTGGTGATGCGCTATGGTGGGCAGTTGGGTCTCTGCAACAGTTTCTGTAATGGCCAGACCCAGGGGCACATGCAGGGGTATGGTCAACGCATTTTCGGCGATGAGCACATCGATGTCAAATTGCTTGATAAATTCGTGAAGTTTAGATTTCAGATGTGAGCGCAGGTCATGAATGGTCTGGGTAACCGGTTGTTTGCGTCCCTTCTGACCGAAGACCTGCTGATTGATCCACTGATTTTGTTCGGTTTTAAAATGGGCTTCAGGAACGTGAAAGCTGTATTCCGGTTTGCGATCCAGGGCCCCGGCAAACCAGAAGCAGTTGTGCCCGTTTTGCTGTAAAACGTCGGCCCATTTACCAGATTCAAGGGAAACACCGTCCGTGCCTGAAAGTCGAGTTGAGATAAATCCGATGTTCTTGCGCATAAGCGTAAAATCCGATCAACAATTTCTATAAATCCGAATATAATTGCTGTCGCTCAGTCCGCATCAGCGGCACACCTCCGCCGCTGATGAATTGAGCAGACTTACAGAATAATACTGATTCAAACAGAAACAACGGCTTACATTAAAATTTTTAATTTTTGTTGCCTAGGCATGGGGACCGCAAGTAGCGCGTATGAGTGGCCGAGGTATCAGACACTCGGGTATATTCTACCACGTTGATCCGCGATATACAATATGTTGCGGTATGTCAAGGATAAATACCCGATTTGTTGGGGTGGACTGCAATGCTGAACGTGACCTGCTTGTGCTGTATGCGATAATGATCGCAGGATTAAGCGCATTGCCGGTACCCCGCAACGGTTTTTAGAAACCCTATTAATCCGTGTCACGGTCCAGCCGCTTTTGACCAGCCCGCCGGCGGAAAGCAGTAGAATAAGTGCAGCACTGCCTTTCGGATAGCGCCATTTCAGCGGTTTAAAATAATTAAACCGTCACAAATGCGAGCCGCAGGGGCGTGAAGGTGCGGAGGAAATCATTACGGGCTTAAAGCCAGACTTTCCATGAAGTTTACGAAGGACATGAAGCTGTTCATATCCTACTGTTATTCGGTTTGGAGCGCCTCAGGCAATTCACAGGTTTCAGCCGATTTTCGCGTTTCGACGTAGTGAGCGGCAGACAGCGCAGATGTGGCGCCATCGGACGCCGATATAACGATTTGGCGATAGGCCTTTTCCCGGAGATCACCGATGACATAAATTCCGGGGGCATTGGTTTCGCACTTTTCATCGGTGACCACGTAGCCGTCGGCATTCATCTTCGTTCCGGCCGGTACCAGCGTGTTATTGGGTTCAAACCCAATGAAAATAAATACCCCGTCGGTTGCCAGATCGCTTTTTTCGGCTGTTTGCGTGTTTTGCAAATCAACGGAATAGACCCCGTTTTCATTAGCCTTGATTTCAGTCACCACAGTATTCCACAAAATTTCGATTTTGCATTCGGCTTTGACACGTTGCTGTAATAGCGCGCTGGCGCGTAACGCGTCCCGTCTGTGCACCAGATATACCTGTTTGGCCAGCTTGGCCAGGTAGAGCGATTCTTCGGCGGCGGTGTCACCGCCGCCGACCACTACGACGGTTTTGTCTCTGAAGAAAAAACCGTCGCAAACCGCGCAATAAGAGACACCCTTGCCGTAATGTTCTTCTTCCCCGGGAATATTAAGTTTGCGCGGGCTGCCGCCGGTCGCCAGAATAACGGCATGGGCGCGCAATTGATCTCCGCTGGCAAGCTTTACGGTGTGAATGTCGAGACCGGGCTCGAGGTCCACGACTTCCTCGGAGATGATCTCCAATCCATAAGATTTTGCATGCTGATGGAATTTTATGCCCAGCTCGGATCCGCCGATATGCTCGTCACCCGGCCAGTTTTCCACCGAATCGGAGTTGTTCATCTGACCACCGGGCACTCCCGATTCGACGAGCACCGTTTTTAAAGCTGCACGCATGGCATAAATACCGGCTGTCAAGCCTCCTGGACCGCCACCGATTATGATCAAATCGTAGGTGTCATTAAGCGACATACAGCGCCTCCTTTGGGTCTAACAAGCATTTTGTTGTCCATGTATCAAACTTGCATAATTTTATCCGAGCAGATGTCATCTTAACTTCGCATTCATTTTTATGCAAGATTTAGGTCAAACCTGAGTTTTGCACGGGCCTCAGGCTTTCATCTGCAAGGCATTTAGGGGCGAGGCCATAGGTCCACTATGCCTCGGCCTTAATAACACAGCAGATGTCAGCCTGAGGCTCGCCCGCAGAGGGTGAAAATGAATGCGATAATATAATTTTTGTTCATCATACTTGACCGGCTGTTGATAGATCTCTTCACATGCTTACCTTCGCATTCATTTTCATGCAAGATTTAGGTTAAGCGGTATGCTACCCGGCAATTATAAGTTTGCCTTACCTGCATAATCCATAATCGTCTGAACTAAGTTTTTTTGTTTTTCGTAGTATTCGTCGATTTTTTTGCTCAGAGCCCGCATCAGGGTTTCGGTGACCTGACCGGGGCGGCCGTCACCAATCGAGCTGCGATCGACCTCCACAACCGGAACAATCATTTTATTTGTTCCGGTGATAAATATTTCATCTGCAGCTATCAGCTCGTCCAGTTTTAAATCGCGGGCATCGACGGGAAGCATTTTTGCGGCCAGTTCCAAAACCGCCTGGCGGGTAATACCATTTAGGATACCCGTACCCGGTGTGATCAGTTTGCCGTCGACCAGTGCAAAGATGTTGCTCGTTGTGCCTTCCAGCACGCGTCCTTGGCGATCCACATAGACAGCCTCGATAGCGCCCTGCTCCTGAGCCTGTTTGAGGGCGATGGTGGCGGCGACATAATCGATGCTTTTGGCACCCGGTATGTTTCTTTCCGAGAAAAAGGTGGTAATTTTAACACCATTGGCGTACCACTCTTCCGGCAGTTTGGGCGCCCGGGTGACCAGGGCCAGCAGACGCGGCTTGCCCTGGGGTGTGATAAAGTCAGGGCTCGAGCCACCCGTGATCACAATTCGAATGTTGGACTCTTGAAAGGAATTGCGACGTAGGGTATCAAGGACGATGTCGATCAGTTCGCGGTGAGACCATGGCAGTTGGATGCCGATGTGGCGGGCGGAATCCTCCAGGCGCTGGATATGCTCGTCAAGAAACAGCGGCTGTCCCTTGAGCGTGCGCAACAGATCAAAAACACCGTATCCGCGCATAATCGCAAGATCGTCAACCGGGATGACGGCTTCAGAAGCGGCAACGAATCGACCATCGACATAATAGGTTTGCACAGCATGGACTCCTGAATCGATTTTATTCTTTCAAATGACCGAGGCATCGGGGCCTTTTTTAATTCCGCTGTTACCCTGGGCCTTCAGCCCGTAAATAGCGAACCCGCGGTTAATATAAGGTCCTTGACCACCGGATACAACCTAAATCTTGCATGAAAATGAATGCGAAGCAGCAAAAATTGTATAGACCCATATTTCTGTGATAGAAAAGAACCCATAATCGTCAGCGGCATCCGCTGGGATAAAATGAAAACCGGGGTGAGGTGATCCGATGTTTTCAATCGAAGAATTTTGTAAAGCGTACGAAACCGAAACCACCGATATCGTTGTTAACGACCGGAAATTTGATCTTCTGTTACCCAAATATTTATTCCGGTTTATCAACCCGCATGATCTATTCCATGATTTTCCGTTGTGGGCCAAAATCTGGCGCGCTTCGTGGGTGCTATCGACATATCTTGCTGAAATGCCGGTTGATCCCAACAAGCAGATTTTAGAAATTGGCGGCGGCGTCGGTTTGGTCAGCATTGTCGCGGCGACTGCCGGACACCGAATTACACTGTCGGAGTATAATCCGGATGCTTTAAATTTCGCCCGGGCCAACGCCCAGCGCAATAATTGTACGGATCTTCAGATTATGCATCTGGACTGGCTAAAGCCTCGGCTCAAGACCCGGTTTGATTGTATCGTCGGATCCGAAGTGGCGTATAAGAAAATATATCTTGATGCGCTGCTGCAATTCTTTAAATTGCATTTGAAGCCCGACGGCGAAATCATTCTGGCCTGGGAAATCAGAAAAAGCGGCCAGAATCTTTTTGAATTTTTCCATTCTCATTTCGATATCACCGTTGCCAAGAAAACCCTGCGCTCAGAAACGGCCGCTTACCGTATCATGCTGATGAAAATGCACTTCAAAAAATAGGCCTATGCGCTCTCAACCCTCCCGGCATGCAAAATACAACTGAAGGTTATAGTGGTTTTAGCCGATACAATTGTATTGTTGAATCTGGCTATTTTGAAATCAACACAACCTGATACGCTGCGTGTTAACGCTTGTGAAAGTTTTGCCATTGCGCTGCTCATGCCTGACAGGAGCGGTAACTTTGTTGCGCCCATATAGATTTAGCAAGGAGGGTGGAGATGACAACGGAACGGTTTAACGGCACGGAACGTAGAGCTTATGTTCGGCTGGAAAAATCGCTGCCGGTGCGATTAAAGATTACAGGAAATCCAACCAACCAGACATTTACGCTAACCACGAAAAATATCAGTCAAGGTGGAATTTGTCTGGAGATTCAAAAACAGCAAGAAGCGCTGCTCAGAGCACTGTCCGCTGCAAATCACTCGATTGGTATTGATCTCAATACCCTGATTCCCCAAAACAGTAAGGGAGCATCTGAGAGGCCGCTTTGGGTCCGCGGGCGAGTGGATTGGACCCGTGAATTGGATGAGGCCGCCCGGCCGCTGCAAGTGGGCCTTGAATTTGAGGATCTAACCGAAGAGGCCCGCAAGCGGATCCGCGACTACATAGTGAATCAATTTTTGCGGCAGTATCCGTCTCATCATAAGTCGGGTTGAATCAAAAAAAGAGAGAGGCCTTTGGCTGTATTTTCTGGCCGTCTCTCTTTGGATGTTCAGCGATGCTGTGTTAGGAATGCTATGGGTTTCGACAATAATCGCTCAAGTTGCCAACCGGAAACCATTTCAGGCGTTTGTTTTCACCGGTTTTATGCCTTCCGCGCTCAAGGCCGTGCCAGGCAGCGGCGGTGACTGGAATGCCCCGGCGCTTTATCAGCACATCAAACGTTATCTGAATCATTTGAATATGAGCGAGCAAATGTCATCTCCAGCGCTGTCTGTCATTGGCCGTTTCAGATGGCGCCATTGACCGGCTATTCGATCTTATCGACCAAGCCCCAATCCAATGCCTTTTCCACGCTAAACCAGGTCGTTTTCTTTTCCAGTTCTTCCCACTTGACTTTGTCTAATTTGGTATTGGCGGTCAGCTTGCCGATATAGCGTTCGCGTAAAAGACTCATCAATTCATTTTGAGAGCGGATATCCGATGCGGTCTCGCGTCCCGGCCACTTCCATAAAGCCGCTTCATGTACCATAAAAATGGTTCCGGGAGCGGCATAGCGCCGATTGCAAACGGCAAAAACCGGTACTGCTGCACTGGCAATGATACCGGATGCATGGGCCGTTATATGGAATCCCTTGCGACGGGCGCGTTCGATCTGATCGGCCAGCGCCAGCCCCGAAAAAGCGTCTCCGCCGGGTGAATTAATAAATAAATTGACGTGCCGGATATTGGTGTTGTTTTCCAGTACACACAGATCGTTCCACAGGCGGGTGACGTCCGATACCGACAAGCCCGAAAAAATCTTAACAAAAGCCTTGTCTTTGGAAATAAAAGACAACTGCGAAAGGTGTCCTTCCTGATTGGGGACTTCCATGGATTTGTTGATGCGCTCAACACTATCCTTTTGGCTGACTTTGACGTTTGTCGGATCAGCCGCCTGGACTTTGACCACAACCTCTTGCGGATGGAAAGGTCCATCGGCCGGCATATTGGCGCAACTCATTAAGAACAGACCGAAAACAGCAACAAGAACCCATCTATTAAACATGTCGAAACCTCCTGTATTTCTATTTTTAGTGGTGATGCTTTGTATTGATTGGCTATGCTGATAGTAGCAAAATTTGTACCAAAATTACTCCCAAATTGTATAACAAAATAATTGTTTGATATCGATAGGTTATCTGAGCACAAGTTAATGGTCGGGTTGGAATTTGCTAAGAAAATTTTTCCGGAGTCACGGTTTTGACATTCGGGAGTCAGTCTTTCCCGCAAATTTTAGGATCATTTCGCGTTGGGCAATGATGAACGCTGAACCCGATGTCAGTCTTTTTGTTTTGGGGTTGTGCAAAAATTGGGTTTTAAGTTTCAAGTCTTTAAAAATTTTACCGATATTAATTCTATCCAGTTGGTGTTCAGCTCTGAAAGGCATTAAAGTGAGGGTCGTTTGCGATAGCGTGAAACCCGTAGCGACCGGATACAGCGGTCGATCTGTATCAGCAACTGTTTACACCTCATAGATAAAAGGAATTGTCCGGTGCCAGCACCCAAAAACCAACACCGATTTGGCGGATCGAGAACGGACATATGGGTCATTTCCGAAGGCCGGGACGCCCAATTTGATCTGAGTGAAATCGACGGCGGGAAAGTCAGTGAAAACGGGCGGGAATATCAGATATCCGATATTGGCCGTTATCTGTTGAACCCTCAGCCTATTGAAATTGAAAAACGGCTCATCGGCTGCGAAATTCACTACCCTCAACGGACCACCACCAAAATTATTGAAAAATTACAGCGACTCCTGCCCGGGCGACTTCGCAAGGTATGGAATAGCCATCGGATCCCGCCGGAAGTGCTCGTATCCTATTGCAAAATCTGGATCCCGCCGCTCAAGGACAAATCGCTTCAACACCATTTATCTCACATTTATGAGTCATTGCGTGCCTATGATGCTGTTAGCCGGCGGCTTTCAAAGCTCGATTCCCATCAGATTGCTCATGTTATCGGTATTTGCAAAGATCTTGGCGGGACCCTTACGTATTTGAAGCTTCAAGGCAGCATTGAAGAAAAATTAAAATACATGCAAAACCATATCTCTAAAGATGTGGGCGTGTTGTTGCGAAAAGCATATATTGGCGATGGTCTGTTTGAAATGCGCGGTTTTGATTTTAGTGCTTACAGAGCCGACCATACCCACCGGTTGATGGTCTTTGAGCGCAACGGGAAATCGCAATGCTGTGTTTTGAATTCAAATAATGCACTGGAATTCCGCCTGGATGATGATGACCTATTAAAATACCTGTTTTTGCTCCAGCAGGCCCTGGTCGACGATGCAAAGCTGATCTCCGCTTTTGAGAGTTGTATCCTATCGCAGGCCAAACCGATTAAGCTGTTCTTTAACCAGAAGCTTGAAGTCAATTATGCCAAGTCTCCGTTTCCCAAAATTTACCGTGATATTCTGAATGCCAACAAAATCGATCTAAATCAGAGTAATTTGATTCGGCCCGCGCTGAATTATATGCAAATTGGAATTTCGTTTAATTATATCCCGCAATACAATGGCTTTGAAGAAAACATGACCACACTGATATCCGTGTGGCACGATTTGCGGGCCCTTGAAATGCTTCGGAGGAAACTTCCGCAAGTCCATACCGAAATTCAAAATCGCGTTAAGGGTTCTGAAGCTGGAATGTTTTATCTGCTGGACTCCATAGAGGGTTTCAACCATGAAGAGTGATTACAAAGAGAATGATTACGAATGGATAAAAGAGCTCTTGGATTATCCGCGCGAACTTGAAAAACGGCTCAACTTTTTTTCGGATACCACGCAGATTGGGGTTCCCGCGGATCCGGTTGACCGGGTAATTTTTCAAGATAAGGCCAAACGGGCAATTCGCAAGATTGCTCAGAATCGGGGGCACATTCTCATGGTTGGAAGACCGGGAACCGGCAAGTCCATGCTGGCCAACATGTTCAAGGAAGTCCTGGCAGAATCCCTGGGTGATTATCTGCGACCTCAGGAAGCCATCGTCGCCTATCCTGGAAAAGATAAGAACCATGTGCGCATCGCTTATGAAAAACCAGACATCATCGAACCGTTGCTTGATAATTTCAATCAGGCGATTGATGCTGCCAAAGATGCGGTTGAAGAGTTCAATCTCACCGATCAAATTCACTCCGCGCGCAAAGCCAAAAGGGCGCTTCTATGGGCCACCGTCTTGGCCACCGGGGCCGGAATTTTTTATTCACCGGCTTTTATTGCCGCCGGACTAACCGGCATGGGCGCCATCTTCATGTATATGCAGGAAAACAATCACCGGGCTCAGGAAAAAATTCAAAGAGAGTCCATTGCAGACCGCCGCAATGCGGTCAAGCATTTGTACGATATGGTACCCGATATTTTGTACGATCCGCGTAAAGATAAAGACCTGATGGCGCGCGTTTCCGAACCGGATGCCAGAAATATGAAAGGCGGATTTCGCCATGATCCCTACCAATCCGGCAATCTTGAAACACCCTGTCACAAACGGACCTACCTGGGGGCCCATGCCAAGTCGCCGATCATTTTTGTTGATGAATTAAAAACCCTGATTAAGGTCGGATATATGGCGGAATTACTGGAAGTCATGCAAAACAAGCGCTATATCCTCGAAGGTGGACGCAATACCGGCAGCGGTGCTGCCGACCGTTCGGAAAATCATCTCAAAGCCGATAATATCATCGTTGCCTGCTGCAACCATGACACCCTGAAGAATCTTCAGCAGGAGGGCGAGGGAGCCTTTCTGAGCCGTATCGAAGATAAAGGCGAAATCATCCACATGGAAAGTGCCGTGCCGGAGACAACTGAAAACATCCGCCAGGTGGCGCAATATGTAAAACAGGAAATTATCAATCTGGGAACTGAGTTTAAAAATTCATGGGGGGAGGTCATTGCGGCCGAAGGCTACGAGAGTGTCAGGCAACGCAGTGAAACGATTTATGGTAAATCACTGCCTGCGGATTTTAAACTACAGGAACGCGAATTTGATAAAGGCGCTGTTCTTGAAATCGTCAAAGAATTGAGGTGTCGGGCATCAGATGGGAAATTAAGCGGTATTTTACGGCCGATTAATGGGGTGATCAAATCCGCCGAGTTTGAGGCCATCTTTGAAAACGCGTCCATGGTTCAAGCACGACATGTCAGACAGGCCCTCAAGGACCATTTAAGCCTGGAAGGCGGCCTGTCCCAGGAATATGGCCAGCAGAAGAAATATTTGAAAAAGTATATCAGCTCTATGACGGATTCCATCGGCTATGTTGTCGGCCTGGCCGTCATACATTCCAATTCCAGCAACCAGATGTTAGGCCAACCATTGCCGATTCACTGCCAGGTTAATCTGGGCACCGCTGACAGAGTTATTGCGCCGGGCAAAATCGGTGATATTGCCAAAGCAGCGGCGCAAAATGTGCGGGCATCCGTTAAAAAGGTCTTAAACAAAATCGGCGCCCCGTATGTCGGATATGAAATGTATGTGGAATATATCCAGGCACATGGTGGAGTTGAAGGCGATAGTGCTTCTGTCGCCATTGATATTGCCCTCATATCTGATTTTGTCAAACATCCGGTCAATCAACGTTACGGCGTGACCGGTTCCCTGACGGGCGATATTATCCTTGCGGTCGGTGGTGTGACCGAAAAAATTCGGTCGATCATGGATCCGGACCTGGGGATGGAAGGCGCCTGCATACCCTGGCTGAATAAACGCGATATCGAACCGCTTCTGATAAATGCTGAAAGTGAATACATTCAAACAGATGATATTCCCGGTATCCGTATTTATCGCGATGCGGGTAAAAAAGAGCCGTTTGACATATTTTTTTGCAAGACCAAATACAACGCATACAAAATTTTGATGGGACTGACCCAAAAAGAGGTTGAAACCCTTATGGTTCAGAGAAGCAAATGTGATCTAGACTTCATGCGCAATACCAACGGGTCGTCGGACGCTGTTGAGCCAATGAATTAATCAGTTAATACCTCAATTTTGTATAAAATTTGAAGCGCAGCGAGAGGGCCCTTACGAAGGGGTTGCAATAAGGAACCTAAAGAATTAACAAAAATTACCGATTGGATATAAAAGCGTCTGCAGGCGTTAATTTGCCGTGATCCGTTTTTAATACCGAATTGCTGAATAATATACATTATGCGAATTGAATGTCCAAAATGCCTGAAAATCAATACGATTTCCAGCGATTTCATCGTAACCCATAAGCGGGCCCTGGAACTGGCTTGTACCCTATGCAAAACCGACTTCCAGATTCAACTCAGCCTTCCGGCCGACGCTATGCCGCTCATCGATATAGCGCCGGCGGACAATGTCTCAGAGACGCGCTTAAACTCTCCGGTTGACGAAACCCAGGAAACCGCCGAAATCCTGTCGTTGAAAAGCAAGATATTGCGCAGTCTGGTGGAATTGCCACCGATGCCCAACATTATTTTGAAAGCACGAGAAATTATGGAAGATCCCGGATCGAGCCTCAAGGAATTAGCCGCGGTCATCGAACATGATCAGGCCATTGTCGCCCGGGTTTTGGCCCTGGCCAATTCCGCTTATTATGGTTTGAGCGGCTTGGTGTCATCGATCCAGCATGCTTCCATTTTGCTCGGACAAAAAACCCTGGGTGAATTGATTACCATAGCCGCTTCCTCGCGGCTTTTAAGTAAAAAATTAAAGGGTTATCAGCTTCACCCCGGCGACCTGTGGAAACATTCGCTGGCAGTAGCGCTGGGCTCCAAAATAATTTGCGGGATGATAAATCGCGATTGGGTTGAAGATGCGTTTATCGCCGGTCTATTGCATGATGCCGGCAAAATAATACTTGATCCTTACGTTGAGGAGCGCCATGAAACCTTCAAGACCCACTTAAAAGAGAAGTCGTGCAACTTTTTCAAAGCTGAAAAGCGAATATTGGGATTTGATCATGCCGAAGTCATGTCGCGCGCTTCGCGCTTTTGGCGCTATCCCGAAGCCCAATCCACGGCCATACGCTATCATCATTATCCGTCGCGCTCCGGAAATAACCGGCTGGCCTATATAGTGCACCTGGCGGATTTTGCCGCTAAAGAGGCCGGATTCAAATCCGGGGAAACGGCGCCATCATTTGAAATCGATCCACACATTTTGGAATATCTGGGATTTGAAAATGTTCAACTGGAGCCGATCATTGACGAGATCAGCACATCGGTTGAAAAACTCGCCACCGAATTCCAATAATTCATTACGATTGGGCCCAAATCTTTTCAAGCGGCCAACTTCAATTATACTTCTATATCTTAACCCTTCACAATCCCTGCTGCTGGCTACCTGTTCCTGGCTTATTGCCCCAGGCTCATTGCTTAGCTTGATCTCTAATGCTTCTTTGCATCCTGCCAGAGGCCAGTGGCCAGCAGCCAGAAGCGAATTGAAAAAAACTCTTGCCCATTAAACCATTTGGCGCCAATATATGATACACAGCGCCACCGCCCAAGAGGGAAAGACCCATGCCTCAATACGATCTGAACGAATTTTTAAAATTATCTTCTGTACTCAACTATAATCTGAGTGCCGCATCATTAAATCGGTATAATGTCATGATGTATATCATCGGCGGCAAAGCTCTGGAGCGCACAGCTTCAAAGGACCGGAAAAAAAAGGGCTTTTTAATGGATGCCCTGGGTTATCTTTTCAGTGCCTACCGGCAGAAAAGACGGCATCTTGGGCCCATGGCGGTGTTGCACCCTTTGCGGGCCACAGCCCTTTTTGCACGCAATCAAAAACGGTTGGATATTGTCGGCCTGCTGAGCGTTTTGTTTCATGATATTATGGAAGACATTAACTCCAATGATTTCGATGCGGGCCAGTGGAAAGATATGGAAGGCCGGCTTTATAGCCTGCTGGAACGCTTGTCTGAAGAAAATGAATCCAAGTTGCTAAGCCATATCATCGCCTTAACAAGAACGGAAAGAGAATCCTATTATCAATATATCGGGCGACTGCTTGAAAGTGCCGGCCAATCGCCGCAGCTGGTGCAGGTTAAATTGGCCGATCGCCTGGACAACACACTGGATATGCGAATTGACCTGGAAGATCCACTGGCGGGTGTTGATTTTTTTCAAAATGTATTTCAGCTTATGTTTGTCAACAATTATCGCGGATATATGCCCGCCAATGAGCGCGCGCCGGCGACAGCCATGAACGGCGCTCGACGGCTGCATCAGCTTTTTAAAAACACGGTATTGCTTTCTTTGATTCGACAGCATCAGTCCATCGGCACTGATCATGCATTGCGAATACTTTTTGAAGCCGTATGTGATGCCAGTTTGAAAGAAGCACAGAGGACGCTCATGCACTTGCTCGGTTACCATTTTAAAAACCTGGCCGAGCAGCGCAAATTGATTCTGGAAGCGATGGATTATTCTTTCAGCGGTCGAATTGATCTGGTTACCAAGCCGGACCGTGAGCAATTGCTGGATGGTCTTTTTACAACCTATTTTGCGCATAATTCCAAAAGCGTACTGCGCCGGCAACTCGATATTTTATATCAAAACAAACCGTTGATGATTCAAGCATCAATTGCTTTTGTGGTGATCTTTTTGCATTTCTTAAATGATGCCAAATATTACATTCATGGCATCAGTGCCGAAGGTATCAACCCGCGGTAGATATCTAACAGAGGACAGAATCCAGAAGTCAGAATTCAGAAGACGGAAAACAGATGACCGTCACTCATTTTGTCAATAATCTCTGGAACGGCACACTAGATGGCGAGATCACTCGGCACCTTCTCGTCAAAGGGCTTCAAGCGCATGGCCGTTAAGTGATTGACAATCTCGAAATCTTCGAACGCCAGGTCAGGCCGCTTTGGATTTGACAGCATGGTTTCACGGCTGTGGTAGGCGGCGTCATATTCAGGATCGATCTCGAGAGCGCGATCAAAATCTTGAAAGGCCCGGGCATATTCACCCAATTTTTCATAGGCCAGTCCCCGCAAATGGTAGGCGCGGACATAATCTTTATCCAACGCAATGGCCAGATTAAAATCGGATATTGCCTCACGTGCCTGTTCCAATTTCATACGAGCTGCTCCCCGGCTGACATAAAAAAGAGCCAGGGAAGGGTCATACTGTATGGCGCGTGATAAAAGATCAACACTCGTCGAAAAGTCCTTTTTAACATAGGCCGCAATGCCTTCATCAAACATCTTTCGGGCTGCATATTTATTGGCCATGATGTATACCTCCAGGTTTATAATATCTTGTTCGGGGGTGATCATTTGGGTCGCCTAAAACTTCGATTCCGGCCTGAAATCCCCAAAGCAACTGAAATCAATAATGATATGATGCTCAGTCATTATCGAATCTAACCTAGTCACTTATAAAAAGATGTCAATGCGGGCAGGCACCAGGAATTTTCCAACCATTGCTCCAATACTCTCGGCGGCTTTTTGGCAGCTTGTCCTAAATTCTAGATCCGGATAACGAAATGCCCCAAAGACTGTTATTTAAGATAAATGATGTCACTGCTGTAGTGTTGGCTGGCAACAGTCAAACGCGGTTTGTGGCCGCTGAAGGCACTGGTCATTTCCTGCAGGACCTTTTGGGGGTGGTTATTGGTTTCACTCAGGTGAGCCAGTATGACGTGCTGTAGGTGGCGGTGTTGCAGCGCTTGCAGCAGATGTCTTGACTGTTGATTGGACAGATGTCCGCGGCGGCTCTGGATTCTTTTTTTCAGGGGCCATGGATAGGGACCATTCATCAGCATTTCCAAGTCATGATTGGCTTCCAGAATCAGCAATTGGCAGCCTTGCAAGTGAGCGGTCAGCTGGGGGGTAACGAATCCCAGATCGGTTGCGATACCGATGCGGCAGCCGTTCTGCCTGATGGTAAATCCCACCGGATCGGCGGCGTCGTGGGAGATGCCGAAGGGATGCACGGTCATGTTATCGATCTTAAAGGGATGGCCGCATTCAAATGTCCGAAACTCATGCACCGAATTTCCAAGGGGGGCGGTTTTTTTGATTTTGCGGCTCAGGTATATCGGCAGCTTTAATTGGCGGGAAAGCACACCAACCGACTGGATGTGGTCGCTGTGCTCATGGCTGAGCAAAATGGCATCCAGGTCCTTGGGGCTCAGCCCACGCGATTTCAAGCGGCGTCTAATTTCTGATGCTGAAATTCCGGCATCCAACAAGATGCCAGTCGACCCGTCTGTAATGAAAACGGCATTGCCCCGGCTGCCGCTGGCCAAAACGCAAACCGCCAGAGTGTAACGGGTGCATTGCCGCACTCTTTCTAATTCAAGTTTCATTTTTTTGTTATTCGTTAATTGTTATCCGTTATTCGTTCGGCTGCCAATAGGCGAAATTTTCTTGAATATCAAGCATTCAAACAATTGACCAGTAATCAATAACGAATAACGATTACCGTTTATATTTACTTGCCGGTATGCCCGAATCCCCCGCTGTTGCGCTCGGTTTCGTCCAATTTCTCGACAATGTGGAGTTGGGCAACGTGTATCTTTTGAACGACCATCTGGGCAATCCGATCCCCGCGTTGGAACGTATACGGTTCGGAGCCTAAATTGATAACGGCAATTTTTATTTCGCCACGATAATCGGCATCGATGGTACCGGGGGCATTGATCAGACCGATGCCATGCTTTATGGCCAGTCCGCTGCGGGGCCTGATCTGGACCTCAAAACCTGTTGGCAGAGCGATCGCAAAACCAGTCGGGATTAAGGCGCGATCACCTTTGTCCAGAACAAGATCTTGCTTGATGGCGGCACATACGTCCATGCCCGCCGATTGAGCGGTCATATAACGAGGAAGGGGGATATCGGCGTCATCTTCTGGACGCAGGCGCAGTATCTTAATAACGGGTGAATTGCTCATTACACTAAGGAGTCAGATTTTCCGCCGGAGGCAGATTCATTGTCTAATTTTTGACCGCTGGCTTCTCGCTTCCGACTGCTGGCCTGAGCCTCAGGATCCAAGGCAGGAAAAATGGTTCTATCAAGTCTAAGCCAGAGGCCGGAACCCAGTAGCCAGGGGCCGGATTCCCGAAAACAAGAGGAGTGACATGATACTTATGCTTTACGGCCCCTAACGTTTGATGGAGGTATACAGAATATCTTCAAAGGGCTTTTTGTCTTTCACAGGTCCCAGCAGCGTTAATCCCATTTTATGACTGTTAAACACGCTTTTGGAAACTTCCAAAATGTCTGCCTCTGTGACCGCTTCAATCTGTTCGATAACCTCCTGCAACGTGATGTCGCGCCTAAAATGAATTTCATTCTGAGCACTGCGCACCATTTGATTTTCATTGCTTTCCGAAGCTAGCAGCAAACTTCCTTTGGTGTATTCTACTGCGCCTTTGAGTTCAGCAGGCGATACCAGCTTTGTGCTGAGTTTAATTAGTTCGTTGAGCACCAGGGCAGTGGTTTCAAGAGCGTTGGCAGGATCCACTGCCAGATAGATGCCACACATGCCGGTGTCCGCATGGGACATCATAAATGAATAGACCGTGTAGGCCAGGCCCCGTTTTTCTCTGATTTCTTGAAAAAGCCGCGAGCTCATGTTGCCCCCCAAAATCGTATTCAGTAAGGAACATGCGTACCGACGCGGATCTTGAATCGAAATCCCCGGCGTGCTGAGACAAATATGAACCTGCTCCAAGTCCTGATAGTTAACGTTGACAAGTCCCTGACTCTGCGGGGTGACGCGCTCGCTGATGCCGTTGCCCGGTTCGATGGATTCAAAGGCCGGTCCCAGTCGATCAATTAAATACGGATGGTCCACATTGCCGGCGACCGACACAACAATTCGATCCGGTTGATAGAGGCGATGGAAATATTTTTTGATCTGCTCGGCGTCAAACTGAATGATGTTTTCCTGGCTGCCTAAAATTGAACGTCCCAGGGGGTTGTCACCCCAAAAATTTTTACCTGCAAGCAGATGGACATATTCATCCGGGCTTTCTTTGACCATTTTGATTTCCTGCAATATAACCGGGCGTTCCTTTTCGATTTCCAGGGGGTCAAATACAGAATTCAAGAAAATATCAGAAAGGATATCGACCATGGTGTTCATGTGGGTATCCATCACCTTGCCATGATAACAGGTATTTTCCATGGTCGTAAACGCATTGGTGTGTCCACCGATGGCATCAAATTCTTTGGCAATCTGATAGGCGGATCTGCGACGGGTGCCCTTGAAAATCATGTGCTCGATAAAATGAGAAAGTCCGCTTTCTGCCGGTTTTTCATCACGGGCCCCCACATTGACCCAAACACCCATGGACACCGATCGGGTATGCGGCATTTTTTGGCTCAAAATTCGGATGCCGTTTTCTAAACGGGTTTTATTTACGGGGGCCATGCGCTTCTTCCAGGGTCGCTTTATGGCTGAGCCGGATCTTACCGTCCCGGCTGATTTCCAGGACCTTGACTTTAAGCGAATCGCCTTCTTTGACCACATCGGTTACTTTGGTAATACGACGATTGGCAAGCTGGGAGATGTGCACCAGACCGTCTGTGCCCGGCAGGATCTGCACGAATGCACCGAAATCGGTAACTTTGACGACAGTACCCTCATAGACGGCGCCAACTTCAGGTTCCTGGGTCAGATCTTCTACCATTTTTATTGCCGCCTGACCTTCCTCTTTGGAGTAGGCGGCGATTTTAACCATACCGGAATCGTCGATTTCAATGCTGGTATTGGTTTCGCTTTGAATTCCGCGGATAATTTTACCACCGGGGCCGATGACCTCGCGAATTTTATCCGGATTGATTTTAATGGTCGTGATCGTGGGCGCATACGGCGATATCTCTTTGCGCGGCTCACTGATGGCTTCGAGCATCTTGTTGAGGATAAACAGCCGTCCGTTGCGGGCTTGCTCCAAAGCTTTTTGCATGATCTCCTTGGACAGCTCATGGATTTTGATGTCCATTTGAAGTGCGGTGATTCCATCCGCGGTGCCGGTGACCTTAAAATCCATATCTCCGGTATGGTCTTCATCGCCAAGAATATCTGAAAGAATAACAACCTGATCTTCTTCTTTTACCAGGCCCATGGCAATGCCGGCCACCGGGGCTTTAATGGGAACGCCGCCGTCCATCAGTGCCATACAGCAGGAGCAAACGGTGCCCATCGATGAAGAACCGTTGGATTCCATGACCTCAGAAACCAGCCGAATGGTGTAATCGAATGCTTCCTTATCCGGCAATATTCTTTCAATAGCACGAGTCGATAATCCGCCATGTCCGATATCCCTTCGCGACGGGCCGGAGATCCGTCGGGTTTCGCCCACAGAGTATGGCGGAAAATTATAATGAAGCATAAAGGGCCTGAATTCCTCACCGTACAGGGTCTCAACGCGTTGCTCGTCCTGTCCGGAGCCCAGGGTCAAGACGCCCAGGACCTGGGTTTCACCCCGGGTAAAAAGCGCGCTGCCGTGGGGTCGGGGCAGCAAACCCACTTCGCAGGTGATCGGCCGGATTTCGTCAAACTTTCGCTTATCGATTCGGCAGTTCTCTTTTAAAATAAGATCACGGCTGATCTGTTTCTGCAGGTCTTTAAGGATTTCGTAAACTTCTGCCTTGCGGTCGCTATAATCTTCGCCCAGGGTTTCAAATATTTCAGCTTTGAGTTCGCGCAAGGCCGGCTGGCGTTTTGTTTTTTCAGGGATTAAAATCGCTTCGCGCAGTCGACTGCCAGCTGTTTCATTGAGGGTATCGACCAGTTGCTGATCTTTTTGTGGCGGGCTAAAGGGGCGTTTCGGGCGACCATGTGACTCCTTAAGTTTCAACTGCAGATCGATCAGGGGCTGCATTTCGCGGTGACCGAAAAATATCGCTTCAAGCATATCGGCTTCGCTGACCACGTCGCTGCCGCCTTCCACCATCACCACACCGGTCTTGGAACCGGCAACGATGATATTGATATCGCTGTTTTCCAACGCCGAAGAGGGCGGATTGATTTTCAACTGGCCGTCAATTCGGCCCACCCGCACAGAAGCAATCGGACCGGCAAACGGAATGTCCGAAATCTCCAGCGCTGTTGAGGCGCCGATCATTGCCAGCGTATCCGGGTCATTTTCCTGATCCATGGATAGAACAGTCGCAATCACCTGGATTTCATAACGCCATTCTTTTGGAAACAGGGGCCGGATAGGCCGATCGATCAGTCGGGCGGTTAGGGTCTCTTTTTCGCTGGGCCGGCCGATTTCGCGACGGAAATAGTTTCCGGGGATTCGTCCGGCAGCATAAATTTTTTCTTGATACTCTACGGTCAAGGGTAAAAAATCCGAGTCTCTTTCATCATGGGCGGCGACAACGGTGACAAGTACAATGGTGTCTCCGTATTGAACCACCACTGACCCGGATGCCTGTTTGGCAACTTTGTCAGCTTGGATACTCAGGGATCGGCCCCCGATTTCTTCTTTAAGCAAAATTTCCATTTCTTCTCCTAAAATAAAGCGTCGCTTTCCCGCTTTCATTGATCATGACCGCCGGGTTTCAATCCGGTGATCATTGACAGGCCCGGCGCTAAATTCTGTATGTCTGACCAAACCCGAAAGGGATCGGGTTTCGGACAGCGTTTGTTACATCCGACATCGCTGGGTCTTTTGGTAGCGGCAAAAGATGGCACTCCTGGAACCAGTGATGATCTATGCGCAAGCGGTGAGCCGGTTGGACAGGCTACCTTTTCAAGCCGAGCGTGTCAATTATGGCCCGATATCGATTGACGTCTTTGTGCTTCACATAGTTTAGCAGTCGGCGGCGTCTGCCCACCAGCATCAGCAATCCCCGGCGGGAATGGTGATCTTTTTTGTGAATCTTTAGATGCTCTGTGAGGGAGGAAATGCGATAAGTCAACAGCCCGACCTGAACTTCCGGCGATCCGGTGTCTGTTTCGTGAAGTTTGAATTTGTCAATCAGTTTCTTCTTTTCTTCTGAGTCGAAAACCACTGTCTCTGCCTCCTGTTCGGATAATTAGCGTTTATCTTGTTGTTCCTGCATTGTAGAATTCTGAAAAACACAGGCGTAAGCCAATTTGTCCCGGCTTTTGTCATACCTTAGCACTGCTAGCAAAGCATCGTTGGCATCCACAACTTTCAGGTGGGCGCCATCTTCCATTAATTGTTCTGACAACCGCTCAAGATCCATATCCGTGCTGTGAATGGGCTGGCCATGTCTGATTTTTTTGATCAGCTTTTGGCCGGCCCGCCATTCCGGCATATCCACCAGAGCATCTGTCATGCTGATAACACTGCCGTTTACCTCACGGGCCTGTGCCAGTTTTTCTAATTGCAGCAGCGAAATGGCCTGTTGCAGGGTAAAGCCACTGCTTTGGGTGCGCCGGAGTGCCAGCAGATGACCGCCGCATCCCAATTGCGTTCCAATATCGGCACACAGGGTGCGGATATAGGTTCCAGCAGAACACGATACTTCTAAATGGACTAGCGGCAAGTTTATTTCAAGAATTTTTATGTTTAAAACATGAACCCGTCGGGCCGGCTTTTGAACCGGTCGACCTTGCCGGGCCAATTTATAAAGCGGAGTTCCCTTGTGTTTTAGCGCTGAAAAAATCGGCGGCTGCTGTTTAATCGACCCGATAAATTTTTCGACGGTGGATCTTATCTGTTGTTCCGGACAGCAAACTGGCTCCTGGGTAGCGATCACGGTCCCGGTCGAATCCTGGGTATCGGTTTCGATCCCCAGTTTCAGGGTGGCATCGTATGTTTTGTTGCCGGCCAACAGAAACCGCGCCAGTCGCGTGGCGTCGTTTATACAACAAACCAGCACCCCCTCGGCAAAGGGATCCAGTGTGCCGGCATGGCCAACTTTTTTAGCATTCAACAGGCGTTTCACCTCGGCAACCACCTTCGCGGATGAGATACCCGGCGGCTTATCGACAACGATTATACCGCTTTGGTGCTGTGCCTGCATGGCATGTTCTTTTCGTGCGCGGGTTGCAGCCGCAGCAATTTTATGCTTGACTCGATCGTTTTATAGATCATCTGCCAGCTCGATAATTTTTTCCTTTAACGCCACCAGCGTCGATTCAATTTGAAACCCGGCGGCACTGGTGTGCCCGCCGCCGCCGAATTTTGTGGCGATTTTGGCAACATCCACTGTGCTGTCGGAACGCAAACTGACATGGTACCGGTTCATATTGCTGAATTTACCGGCGCCGTTTTTGATCTCGTGGATTAAGGCAGCCACCTTAACATCCTCGATGCGGCGCGCATAATTAATCAAACCGTCAATATCTTCGGTGCTGGTTCCGGTCGCATTGAGCATGCTTCGGCTGACGGTCATCAAGGACAATTTGCCATTCTCTGAGATTTCAATGGAGTTCAAGGCCATATTTAACAGTTTGATGCGTCCCAGCGAATAGGTTCCAAACACCCGTTGCGCCACTGTGTGGGGCTCGACGCCGATATCGGTCATGGCTTTACAAATGGCAAAGGCGGCCGGGTTTGTATTTGAGAACCGAAAAGAACCGGTATCGGTTAAAATTCCCAGATAAATGGAAGTTGCGATCGCTTTGTCAAAGGGGATCTCCAGTGCCTCGATCAATCGATACACGATTTCTGCGGTGGCACAGGCATCGGTGTCGATAAGCTGGATGTCTCCAAAACCGGTGTTGGAAACATGATGATCAATATTGATGACAATCGGTATCTGATCGATAACCGAGCAGTCTTCGCCGACTCTGACAATATCACCGCAATCGAGTATGATCGCCAGATCAAAGGCCGCAGACGCATTGATCTGTTTTACAATGCGATCAATGCCGGGAAGAAATCGGTAAACCGCCGGTATGGGGCTAGAATTAAACAAGGTGATGGTTTTATCCAGTTTGCTTAATGCCAATCCCAGAGCAACCAGTGAGCCAAGGCAATCCCCGTCGGGTTCTGCATGCGATGCGATAAAAATATGCCGGTTGGATTTAATAAGTTGAAGGATCTTTTCCATTTGTGTCTTTGATTGTCTTGATTAAGCTGTCAATATGGGCGCCGTATTCAATGGATTCATCGTAAAAGAACCTTATGTCCGGCATGTACTTGAGATTCAGCTCACACGCCAGAATTCGTTTAATAAATCCGCGCGCACTATTAAATCCCTTAATGGCCGCATCTTTATTCTGCTCACCACTAGCAGTCGTAAAATAGATGCGCGCCAGCTTTAAATCACGCGAAACATCTACGCCGGTAATGGTGGTCCTATTCAATCGCGGGTCTTTGATATCCTTTTTCAATATCTCGGATAGAACTTTTTGGATTAATCCGCCGACCCGGTCTGATCGTGCAAAGGGGATCATAAATGAATGATTTCTATTTCGGTGTCAATAATTTCCGCCAGGCCGAGGTCATCGGCCAGATTAATCATCTTGTCGAGTTTTGAGTTCACAACGCCCTTATCGTTGCCGACTGTCGAAATGCCGATTTCAGCGCGCTGGTAAACATCGTTTGATCCGACTTCGGCCACCGATGCATTAAAGTTGTTTCTCAGCCGGCTGACGATCGCTCGGACCACTTTTCGCTTACCTTTCAAAGAGCGGCATTCATGCAATCTGAAGGTGATCGTGCCGATTCCTACGACCATGTTCTTTTTATTCCCCGAAAGGGATGCTTTGCTTTAAACTTCCCTCAAGAGGATCTCTGTCAGAGGTAATTATTTAATATAAATTAAAACTGTTTCAAGGCGTTTAGATTTTATTCGAGTTCGGGTCTAATCTCCTTCAAGTAATAACAGTCGATGGTGTCGCCAACTTTGATATCGTTGAAATTCTCGATGCCGATGCCGCATTCATACCCGGCCTGGACTTCTTTGACATCGTCTTTAAAGCGACGCAACGAAGAATTTTTACCTTCAAAAACCACGACACCGTCCCTTAGGAGTCGCAAGTTCCGACCGCGCTCGATTTTGCCGTCCGTTACATAACAGCCGGCAATACTGCCGACCTTGGGGATCTGGAAGACTTCGCGAACTTCTGCCGTACCCAGAATTTGCTCCTCAAACGTGGATGCCATCATCCCGGCCATCGCACTTTTGACATCTTTAATGACGTTATAGATGACGCTGTAAAAGCGCATATCCACGTTTTCCTCGTTTGCCAGTGACTGGACTTTAGGCGTGGGCCGGACGTTAAAGCCGATGATAATGGCATTCGAAACCGTTGCCAGTGAAATATCCGACTCGGCAATCGTACCGCTGGCGGAATGAACGACGTTTACCTTGACCTCATCATTGGAAAGTTTGGTCAGTGAATCGTCTAAGGCTTCGATTGAACCATGAACATCGGCTTTGATGATGAGGTTCAAATCCTTGACCTCACCGGCTTGCATGCGCTCGTAAAGCTTATCGAGGCTCAGACGGCTTGATTGTGCCAGCTCCTTTGATCGTTGTTTCTGCTGTCGATGTTCGCTGACCTGCTTGGCATTTTTTTCATCTTTTAGCGCAAAAAATTCATCACCGGCCATGGGCACGCCGGATAGACCAACGATTTCCACCGGTATGGATGGCCCGGCTGATTCAATCTGATTGCCGCGGTCATCGAGAATCGCCCGGATTCTACCGTAATGCATGCCGCAGACCACCGGGTCACCCGCCTTGAGCGTGCCTTCTTTGACCAGAACAGTTGCAATCGATCCCCGGCCAGCGTCGACTTTCGCTTCGACAACATGACCGGTGGCCAGTTTGTCGGGATTGGCTTTGAGCTCCAGAACTTCAGCTTGAAGCGAAATCATTTCAAGCAGCTCGTCAATCCCTTCAGCCTCTTTAGCGGAAACTTTAACATAAATGGTATCTCCTCCCCAATCTTCAGGGCTCAATCCGATTTCGGCCAGCTCCCGTTGTACTTTATCGGGCTCGGCATTTGCCTTGTCGATTTTGTTGACGGCCACAATGATGGGAACGTCAGCTGCCCTGGCGTGATTGATGGCCTCGGTCGTCTGCGGCATGACACCGTCATCGGCTGCAACGACCAAAACCACGATATCGGTTACCTGGGCACCCCTTGCTCTCATTGCCGTGAAAGCCTCGTGGCCGGGGGTATCCAAAAAGGCGATTTGCCCCTTATCCGTGTCGACCAGATAGGCGCCGATATGTTGCGTAATGCCGCCGGCTTCCTTCTCTGAAATCCGCGATTTTCGAATAACATCCAACAAAGATGTTTTGCCGTGATCAACATGCCCCATGATGGTTACAACCGGCGGGCGTGGCGCCATTTTGGCGGGGTCATCGGTTTCTTGTTTGAGCAGCGCTTCTTCTTCGAAGCTGGCCCGTTCCACCTCATATTCAAATTCGTTGGCAATGAGCGTGGCGGTATCAAAATCCACGGTTTGATTGACCGTTGCCATCGATCCCATTCCCATCATAAACTTGATAATCTCATTGGCTTTAATGCCCATGCGTTTGGCCAGTTCGGATAGAACAATGGCTTCATCAATTTTGATACGCCGCTTGATCGCTTTGGCAACCGTTATTTGGGTCTTTTGTCCGCCGGTTGGTTTTTTACCTTTGCCCAGTTTGCGCTGCTTGCGCGGCCGATAACCGGCCCCGTAAAGATCCTCGCCTTCGACGACCGCTTTTTTGCGAAAAGAAATTTTCTTTTTCAAAAATTTCTTATCGACTTCAGATTCCTCTAAGCGTTTCTTGCGTTTTCTTTTCTTTTTAGCCGACGGCGGCAAATCCTCTGCCGGGACTGGTTGTGCAGCAGCCCCTTTGCGGGATGGCAATGCTTCAACTTTATCTTTTTGCGGTGCCGCTTTTTTCTCCTTTAACGGTTTTTTCGGCGGCTTAACCGGCAGTTTGATTATCTTGGCTGAGGGTTCTTTCTTGCGCCCTTTAGCGGGTTTGGGTGCTTTCGCCACCGCCGGTTCTTTGGTTTCTTCCGGTTCTTCTACCGCGGCCACATCTGCGGCTTCATCAGCTTTCTCTTCCACAGCAGCTTTTTGATCGATTTCTTCCGTTGCTTCTTCCTGCTGGGCCGCAGCCGCATCGGTTTCCTGCGTGTCTGTTTCGGGGGTCTCGACGGCCTCAACCTCAACCTGTTTTCGGCGCCGGCGAATAACCGTCGGTTTGATCCGCGTTTCTTCGACGGTTTCCTCTTTGGCGCCAAACAAAGAAGATTTGACTTTGGCAATGGTGTCCTCTTCCAAGGCGCTCATATGACTTTTGACGTCGATATCCAAGTCATTGAGCCTGGCAATCAGCACCTTGTTGGTCATGTTCAAATCTCTGGCAAGTTCGTATACCCTGAGCCTAGCCATTCTTTCCCCCAGAATTTTAGTTCTCAACCGGCATCGGGCCGCCGTCGAGCGACGTCAGCCGGCCTTGTCGTTGTTTCAATAACCGATCCATTGACGATAGATGGCCGGTTTTGTTTTAGGTTATGGACGAACGATCTTCTGTGTTTGTTTCAGCCTTATCCGTAGCGTTACCGGTGCTTGCAGCCGAGTCTGTTTCGGACATTTCAGGCGCGTCTCCATCCGGTTGATCAATATCCGCTGACGCGGTCTGCTGATCCGCTGGTTTTTCGACCGGCGGCGTTTCATCCCGCGTGTCCTTGGCTTCGCCGGTATCATTCCGGTCGACCGCTCCGGCCGCCGTTTCTTCGATTTCTTCAGCCTGCGGGTCCGCTTCAACAGACGGTTGAGCGGCCGGCTCGATGCCTTCGTCCTCGGTCGCAGCTGTTTCTTCGGTTTCGGGTTTTTTACCGCTGGTTTCTTCTCCCGGTTCTTCAGCTTGCTCGGCTTCTTCGACGGCCGTTTGAGCAGCCGCAATCAATTTCTTAGCGGTTTCTTCCCCGATTCCTCTAATTTGAATTAGGTCCTCCGGCGTGGCGCTACTGACCTCTTCAGCTGAATAAAAGCCCAATTCATAAAGCGCATCCGCCATACTGATGCCGACACCCGGCAGTGCAACCAACGAATCATATCCGCTTTGCATGGCGATCGTGTATTTCGTCTCGCTTTTGACGTCCAAATTCCAACCGGTTAGCTTTGAAGCCAGTCTGACATTTTGCCCTTTTTTGCCGATGGCAATCGACAGAAACTCATCGGGGACAATCACTTCCATGGTTTGGTTGGTTTCATCGATGATCACCCGCGATATTTCGGCCGGCGCCAGTGCGTTGCACACAAATTTGGCCGGATCGACATGCCATGGAATGATATCGATTTTCTCGCCTCTCAATTCCTGAACCACATTTTGCACGCGGCTGCCTTTCATACCGACACAGGCGCCCACGGGATCGATATCGGAGTTATTAGAGGCCACTGCAATTTTAGCCCGGATGCCCGGTTCGCGGGCAGCTCCCATGATAGTGACAATTGATTCCCTAATCTCAGGTACTTCGGTGCGAAACAGGTGAATCAGAAAATTCGGATGGGTCCGTGACAGAATGATCTGCGGTCCGCGGGATTCATGCAAAACATCTAAAATGTAGGCCCGGATTCGATCCCCCCGGCGATAGGTTTCTTTAGGGACCTGCTCGCGAACATGGACAATGCCTTCCGTGTGCCCCAGGTTGACAATGATGTCACCGCGATCAACACGTTGCACAATGCCGTTGATAATTTCTCCTTTGCGATCGACAAAACTAGAATAGACAGCATCCTTTTCCGCATCTTTCATTTTCTGGATGATGACCTGCTTGGCGGATTGAGCTGCTATCCGGCCAAAGGTGGTGGTATCCATTTTGGTACCGAGGCTATCGCCAATCTCACATCCCGGATCCAGCTTGCGGCCTTCTTCCAAACTGATTTCAAGCGCCGGCTCGGTCACCACTTCAGCGACATCCTTGAATTGAAAAACTTCAATTTCCCCGGAATCTTCATTATATTGGACCTCGATATCCATTTTGCTGCCGAACTTCTTGCGCGCAGCTGATTTCAATGCCTCTTCCAGGGCTTTGATCAACACTTTGCGTTCGATACCTTTATCTCGGCTCACCTGTTCAACAACACGTTTGATATCTGAAATTTGCATCAGATTTCTCCATCGGCGTCGACAAGCCGCGCTTTGGCAATATGGCCAAAAGGGATGACGACGGTTTTTTCATTTGACGATAATTTTATCTGCTCAGCGGACGCACCGATAATCGTTCCGGTAAAATTTTTTTGTTCATTAATCGGTTGTCTTGTTTTTATCTTCGCTTTGCGTCCTTTAAAACGTTCATAATCCTTGAGTTTCGATAGGGGCCGCTCGGGTCCCGGTGACGTCACTTCCAGGGTATAGGGCCCCATATCATCCAAATTCACATCGAGCAGATCATTTAGCTGCCGGCTCACATTGACGCAATCATCGATGCTGACGCCTGTTGGTCGATCAATGTACAAGCGCAGGACTCTGCCCCCCGCTTCACGCTGGTATTCGGTATGCACCAGTTCTAAACCTTCGCTGTCACACAGTGGTTCAGTCAGCAACGCGATCTGCTTGATGATCGTTTTTTCGTCTTTGAATCCGGATTTTCGGTTCCGGCCTTCCGATTGTTTTGCTTTTAATTTATGTCGTTTTGATTTCACCGGATCACATTCGCTCAGCCTGAAAAAACAAAAAACGGGCTGACGCCCGTTTCCTTACCTCCAGGTAGACCTTTGACGTTGTGCGGTAAAAGTTATCAGTTCATGACACCGACCATAAGCTAATAGTTAATTCCATCTCACAGGCCCTAAAAGTCTTACCCTCATCAACTAAAAGGAAACGAACCAAACTGGAGCGGGCAACGAGATTCGAACTCGCGACACCAAGCTTGGGAAGCTTGTACTCTACCAGCTGAGCTATGCCCGCTCTTCTTTTAAATGATTATGACAAAATCGGGCGGTTGTCAATATAATTCAATAAATAAAAGCCCATCGGAAATGGGCTTTATTTGAGCAGATCCCTAATGGATTTGAGCTCTGCATGCAAATCAGTCAGCAATTGCTTTTCGGAGGCTGTGTTTTTGCGCGATCTGACGGACAGATGCTGGCGGGCACCCTGAATGGTGAACTTTTTTTCATAAAGAAGGGTCTTAATTTTTAAAATCAGCTCGATATCAGCACGGGAATACAGCCGTTGCCCCGCATCGGTCCGTTTGGGCCGAATCCGGGGAAACTCACTTTCCCAAAACCGCAGGACATAGGCAGGAATTTTTGCTATTTTGCTGACTTCGCCAATTCTAAAATAAAGTTTGTCCGGTATGTCCATGAGCGTCGATTTTTGATCTGGCATTTTTATGACCATAAATGGGTTGTGACGATCAGGTCGGCAAACCGGCATTAAATGTCTGAACCAACCTGTCCGCAATTGTTTGATGGATCGGTGTTACATCTTCATCTTCCAGTGTTTTTTGCGGTGATCGATAGATGACCCGCAATGAGACGCTTTTTTTGCCCCGGGCAATTGGCGTGCCTTCGAATACACTCTGTAAGCTGATATCTTCCACCACTTCAGGCGACTGTTGTAAGGCGGTGCTGATAATCTCTTGGGCTTCGAGCGTCTTGTCGACAATAAGGGTGATGTCTCTGAATATAGCCGGAAATTTGGGGATCGGCTTGAAGACCGTTGTGTCTTTAAGCAAGGGCATCAACGCATCAAAGTTGAGTTCCAATAAAAACGCTTCTTGCTGCAAATCGAAATTGGCAAGCACCTGGGGATGAACCTGCCCCACCAAACCCAATCGGTTTTTCTGGCCTAAAATCTGGGCGCTGAAGCCGGGGCGGGTATAGCTGCACTCGTTTTCCGGCAGCCGGCTAAATTGCACGTCATCGATGTGCAAAGCATTTAAAAAACCTTCGACCACACCTTTGATGTCATAAAAATTACAGGGTGTATCCTGGCCATGCCAGGAGGCAGCATATCGGATTCCTGTCCAGAGCGCGGCCAGCATCTCAGTCTCTTGCGGCAGCTGCTGTGAAGCCTTGCCGATAAAAATTTTACCAACCTCAAAAATTCGCAAATTTTTGATTCGCCGGGCAAAATTATAATGCATCGTCTGCAGTAATCCGGGGACCAGCGAGGTACGCATGGCGGCCTGGTCTTCGGTCAGCGGATTTAGAATATTCACAAGCTGCCTGCGGGGATCATCGGCTGCGAGTCGCAAATGGTCACCGCATTGACGGTGGGCGAAACTGTAGTTGATGGTCTCGCGGAATCCAAATCCGTTCATCAGCAGCCGCGCCCGGTTGCGCAAATGGAGCTCTTTGGTCGATAAGCGGCCGGTGGCCGGCATTTGCGGAAATGTCGTCGGGATTTTGTTATACCCGTACAGCCGGGCCACTTCCTCCATTAGATCTTCCGGTCTGGATATATCCACCCGAAAGCTCGGCGGGGTGACCACCAGCGTATCGTTGTCTTTTTCAGTGCCCTTTTTCTCAACTGTAAATTCAATGCTGGTGAGAAGACTTTCAATTTGCCTGCGCTGCAGGCGTGTTCCCAGCAGGCGGTTTGTTTTGCGGGTGCTGAGATTCAGGCTTTTGACGGACTGCCGCAGGGGGTATTCGTCTATCAGGCCGCCGATGATCGTACCGCCGCTGACTTCAGCCATCAGCTTGGCGGCTCTGTTGGCGGCTCTAATGGTCCCACCGGCATCAACCCCTCGCTCAAAGCGATAAGCAGCATCGGTACTCAGACCAAGCTGTTTGGCGGTTCGGCGAATGCTGACCGGATTAAAATAAGCGCTTTCCAGCAATACCCGGGTGGTGTCTTCTTCAATTTCAGAATTCAAACCTCCCATGACCCCGCCGATGGCCACCGGCTTTTCGCCGTCACAGATCATCAGCGTGTCGTCGTCCAGAAGTCGCTCTTTTTGATCCAGGGTGATGAATGTTTCACCCTTGCTGGCGGTGCGCACCACAATTCTATTTTGTGACAGTCGATCAAAATCAAAAGCATGCAGCGGTTGGCCGGTTTCCATCAGAATAAAGTTGGTAACATCGACGATATTGTTAATCGGTCGCATTCCAACTGACAAAAGCCGTTGTTGCAGCCAGAAAGGGGATGGTTTAATTTGAATATCTTCAAGCAGACGGGCAACATAACGCGGGCAATGGTCCGGCGATTCGATTTTAATCGATGTTTGCTGGGAGATGCGATCGTCCGGGTCATCGAGATTAAAGTCGGGATATGTCAAGCGTTTGTTCTGAATGGCGGCGATCTCGCGTGCCACGCCGATAACACTCAAGCAATCGGGCCTGTTGGGGGTGATTTCGATTTCAAAAACCGCATCGGACAGTCCCAGGGCTGCGGCCAGCCGATCTCCGACCGACAGATAGGAATCGAGGCGCATAATGCCGCTGCGGTCTTCCCCCAGGCCGAGCTCTCCTTCACTGCAAAGCATGCCCTCGGAGGTTTGGCCGCGAATGACACTTTGCTCCAGAATGAAACCTTCCGGGAATTCGGTGCCCGGCAGGGCAATTGCAGAGAGCATCCCAACCTCGGCATTCGGCGCACCGCAGACCACTGAAATTTTTTCTTGGCCGGTGTCGACCTTGCACAGATGCAATTTATCCGCATTGGGGTGCGGTTTGATCGTTTCGATACGTCCGACAAAGACAGTATCCAAGTAGCGGTAGCGTTCAGTTACCGACTCAATTTCGAGACCGACCATCGTCAAAGCCTCTGCCAGGTCCGGCGGTGCCATTTCGATATTCACATAATCATTGAGCCAGCTTAAACTAACCTTCATTTACAACGACTCCGTAAAGCGATCTCATTACATGCAAAACATGCTGTATGTGCTATTGTTTTTTGGTTAAAGGCAGCCATGTCATTAAATGAGAGGTTTTTTTGATGAGCTCGGCCGCACAATCCGCCGTTGCTACAGCTATGGCGCGGAGAACGAAGCTCAGCTGAAAAAGATCCATTTATGGACAAAAACTAGAATTGGGATAGAAAGCGTATATCATTCTCAAAGAATTTACGAATGTCATCGATTCCGTATTTGAGCATGGCAATTCGATCCACTCCCACCCCAAAGGCAAAACCGGTGTAGCGGTCGGCATCATATCCCACGTTTTCATACAACGCCGGATGAACCATTCCAGACCCGAGGATTTCCAGCCAGCCGGTTCGGGAACATACCCGGCAGCCTTTGCCGCGACACATGACACACAGGATATCGACTTCGGCACTGGGTTCGGTGAACGGGAAAAACCCCGGTCGAAAACGCAGGCTGGTTTGTTCGTCAAACATTTGATGCACAAAGGCCGTTAGCGTGCCCTTTAAATCCCCGAATGATACATTCTCATCGACCAACAACCCCTCCACCTGATGAAACATGGGAGTATGGGTCAGATCCGAGTCGCAACGATAGACTTTACCGGGCATGATGATACGCACCGGCGGTTGCTGTTTTTCCATGGTGCGAATCTGAAGGGGAGATGTATGGGTTCTGAGGACGATCTCATCGGATACGAAAAAGGTATCCTGCATGTCCCGGGCCGGATGATCTTTGGGGAAATTAAGGGCTTCAAAATTGTAGTAATCCAGCTCAACTTCGGGCCCTTCGGCGATGTCAAACCCCATCTGGGTGAATATGTCGCACATTCGCTGGTTGATCTGGGTGATGGGATGCAGCGAACCGGACGGCGCCGGTCGTCCGGGTAATGAAACATCGATGCCCGCAGCAGCCACCTCGCCAGCGGTTTCAAGTTTTTGGGTTGCCGCTTTGCAGGCCTTCTCCAACAGATTTTTACACTGGTTTGCCTGTTTGCCGGCTGCGGGGCGCTGCTCGGCGGGAAGCTGTGAAATGTTCCTTAAAAATTGAGTGATCGCCCCTTTGCGCCCCAGATATCGGACGCGAATATCCTCAACTGCGTGGCGGTCAGTTGCCGCTTTAAGCTCCTGTAAAGCTTCTTGATAAATTTGATCAATGGAATTATCCAATTTTTACACCTTTGGTGTAAAATGCTAATTTAGGAACGGCGAATTGCGGAATTTTCGCACTCGGGCGGAATCAGAATAAGCGGTTCCTAAATTGTATGTGTTAATACTGCTGAGCTGCTATCTGGGCAATTTTTGCGAAACCGGCTGGGTCTGTTACGGCCAGATCAGCCAGAACCTTACGATCCAGGCCAATGTTAGCCATTTTCAGACCGTGCATAAATTTGCTGTACGACAGGTCATTCATGCGGGCAGCGGCATTGATACGTGAGATCCACAGCCTGCGGAAGTCCCTTTTGCGCTGCCGCCGATCCCGATAGGCGTACATTAACGATTTGTCCACCGCATCAGCGGCCGTTCGAAATAACTTGCTGCGGCCGCCACGGAATCCCTTGGCCAATTTTAAAACTTTTTTACGTCTTCTTCTGGCTTTGAAGCCGCGTTTGATTCTCATGATATCCTCTCTACCTATATCTTTATATCCTTTTTCAAATTATTAATTTTAACAAAAAAGTAAAGTGGTTTTATAAGCCCCTCTCATGTTCGAGAGCAAGGCACAAACCGATTTAAAAGCGGAGCATACAACGATAGTATTCGAGCATTGTAGTCGGTTTGTAACACAGCTATCGGGCATGAGAGGGGTTTATAAGACCGCTTTTAGCCGTTGGGTAATAATAACTTTATGGCCTTTGCATTGGTTTTGTCAACGATCCGGCTTTTGCGCAAAGATCGTTTTCGTTTGGTCGTCTTTTTGGTCAAGATGTGACTGGCAAAAGACTTGTTGTAGACAATTTTTCCGGTGCCGGTTTTGCGAAATCGTTTGGCGGCAGCCCGATTTGTTTTTATCTTTGGCATGTGTGACACTCCTTACGGTCTTCCGTTTTTAAAAATAGATGGCGTGAGCGATTTCACATCCCGGCTCACGCCACTCTGAGAATTATTCAGCTGGATTTAGGGACAACACCCTTTTCGGGTCGAATTTAAAACAATTTTATTCCTAGATCAAGCTATTTCGGAGACAAAACCATTACCAGGATTCGACCTTCAAATTTGGGCTCCTGCTCCACCATTGCACTGTCTTCAGTTTCATCAATTATTTT
>JASFNW010000012.1:0-60200 GCA_050116835.1 Desulfobacterales bacterium | reverse complement strand
CACATTTTGCAGCCGCCGGTTCTCCTCGCGCAACTGCTCCTTTTCCAATCGAATGGTTTCCAGCTTGATCACATGGCTGGCAATCATGGTAGCAATCACCTCAAGCAGCTTCTGTCCGCTTTTAAGGGCGTATGACTTCTGGTAGGGCCGGTCGACCGACAAAGCGCCGATGACCTTCTTGCCCTTTTTGATCGGAACACAAAAAAAGGAATACTCGCGATCGCGGTGCTTTTTGTGACTGGCGGTGCGATCCAAAAAAAGCGGCTCTTCGCTGATTTTGGGGATGGCAACCGGCTTTCCGCTCTCGATGACTTTACCGGTTACACCCTCGCCCAGTTTATACTTGACGCGGTTCATGGTGCTCTGTGCCAGACCGTGGGCCACTTCGATGTTAATCTCGTTGCGCAGCGGATTTAAAATTGTTATAGTTCCGCGCACCATCTTCATGGAACTGGACAGAATGTCCAGCACTTTATACAGCGACTTTCTCAAATCCAGATGCTCATTCAGCGCTGTGGTAATCTCATACAGCAGGGTGACTTCTTCAATGGTTTTCGCAGCTGTCATTTTGCTTCCCATAAGTGAACATTGTATTTTCCGGAGGGTATAAGATTCACTAACCACGAAAACAGGAAATATAGAAAGCACCAAATTTTAAATTTTTTTTTCGTGTTTCCGCTTTTTCGTGCTTTCGTGGTAAAATAGCCTTTTTTACTCCAATCATTCTGCACAACAGAAACATTTGTTTACGAATCTGTAAACGCTTAATTTAAATAATACAATTTTGTAAGAAATTGCAACTCTATTCTTTAAAGGGATCATTTTTCACAACCCGCAACACGAAACGCGAAACATGTAACCATGATTTTACACATCGACATGGATGCCTTTTACGCCTCGGTGGAGAAACTGGACGACCCGCGGCTGAAGCATAAATGCGTCATTGTCGGCGGGACCTCCAACCGCGGTGTGGTTTCAGCCGCTTGCTATGAGGCCCGGCGCTTCGGCGTCCATTCGGCCATGCCCATCTACCAGGCCAAGCAGAAGTGCCCCCATGGTGTTTTCGTGCCACCCCGCATGGGACGCTACAAAGAAGTATCCAAAAAGGTCATGGCCCTGCTGAAGGAATTTTCTCCGCTGGTGGAACCGGTGTCCATCGATGAGGCCTACGTGGATATCACCGGCTGCCAGCGACTGTTTGGCGAGCCCCGGGAAATCGCCCGGGAAATTAAAAGAAGCATACATGAAACTGTTCACCTGACCTGTTCAATAGGGGTGGCACCCAATAAATTTCTGGCCAAGATTGCCTCTGATTTGGAAAAACCCGACGGACTGACCCTGATCATGCCCGAACAGGTGCCGCAGTTTATTGAATCGCTGCCCATCAAAAAGGTCCCCGGCGTCGGCAAAAAAATGGCGCGTCAGCTCGAGGTGCTGGGGATTCGAACCCTGGGTGATGTGCAACGGCTTCCGGAAAAGGCCCTGCTGAAACATCTGGGCAAATTCGGCCGGCGCCTGCGCGCGCTTTCAGCGGGAAGCGACGCGTCTGCGGTAACACCGCACACGCCCCACAAATCCATCAGCAGTGAACGCACCCTGACAGCCGACACGCGTGATGTGAATCTGCTCAAACGCTATCTTCTAAGCCAGTCGGCAGAAGTGGCCCGCCAGCTCAGACAGGCCGGCGTGCGCGCCAGAACGATCGTCATCAAAATTAAAAATGCGGACTTTAAAACGGTTACCCGGCGGACCACAATTGCTGTACCCACGCAATCCTCTAAAACGATCTATAAACACGCCGCGCAATTGCTTGATGATTTCAATATCACCGAAAAAATCCGGCTGATTGGTGTCGGCACCACCGGATTTTCTGCCGTAACGGCATCGGTCCAAATGGGTCTGTTTGATCAAAAAGAAAAACCCAACGACAATTGGGAAAAAGTCGATATGGCGTTGGACTCGATCAGCCGGAAATTCGGCAAAGATGCGATCGGCCGAGGCTCGCTTAAAAAATAGCATCAGCATGGCGCCACACCATTTATCAAGCGGCAGTTTGTGCCGATCCTGATAACTCGGGCAGCGACCGGAGCTGCTCCCGGATCCTTCATGTCGGCAGGCCTTTTTATTTTGTGCCAATCATAATCATTATCATTATTGCCATGCGGTTTAAAAACATCTAAATACAATTCTGACAATTATCTAACATTTCTCGAAAATATTTTTTATTTTGATATTATTTTCGGTTTCATATCAACCGGTCTGGCTGCAGAAAATAGCGAAACATCTTGATTTCATTCAATACCTATGGTAGGCGAGATTAAATATCATTTAACGTAAATTCAATATGTTGCAGATTTTTTGGTCTTACCGGCTCGACACTTTACACTGATTTTTACAAAGGCTGCACTTTTGCTAAAACAGAGAAAGGGGGGCTTTTCGGTGAAGATTTAAAAGCAGACAAAATGAATCCCATAAGGATTGTTTTGGTCTGCTTTTTTTTCATCAGCCCGTCCATGAAAGGAGGTGATTAAAAGCGGCGATTAAACTTTGATTTGAACAGATGGCTTGTAACCCATTTATTTAAGGAGGAGTTTAAGATGAAGAAATTGGCACAATTAGGCATTTTTGTATTGACAATTGCTCTGACGATCCTGTTAATTCTACCTGCAGCCCAGGCGGTGGATTTTAAGATTTCCGGCCAGATCAACCGGGCCGTTCTCTGGGGTGACAACGGCAATGACGATGACGTCAAATTTGTGGACAACGACAACTCGTCCACCCGCTTTCGCTTTACCGGGTCCAATGATTTTGACGGGGCCTGGACCGCCGGTATCCTCTGGGAAGTGGAAATGCAGTCCAACCCGTCAAACAGTACGGATATCGATATCGGCGAAAACGGTGACAGTTCGGATGTGGATTTCAACGAACGTAAAATAGAGTTTTACGTCGCACATGATAGGTGGGGAAAAATCTGGCTCGGCCAGGGCAGTACGGCCTCCGATGGCACTTCTGAAGTGGATCTGTCCGGCACCGATGTGGTTGAATACGTTTCCGTTGAGGATATGAACGGCGGCTTTAATTTTCGCGACGACGATGATAACATTATCACCTCCATTGCTTCGGCATACAGCGATTTTGACGGATTAAGCCGCAAGGACCGCATTCGCTACGATACACCCAAGTTTGGCCCGGTTTATTTTTCAACCAGTTACATGAACGGCCAAACCTATGATGTTGCCGGGCGCTTTGCCTATGAATGGGATGGTTTCGGCAAACTGGCGGCCGCAGCCAGCTGGCTGCCCGCCGATTCGCAGCGTGAGCCCTACCGGCAGTATAGCGGATCGATTTCTTTTCTGCACGTCTCCGGAATCAATTTAACCTTTTCCGGCGCGCAGCGATATGATGATAGCGACAGAGATGATGACCCCTACAATCTTTACGGCAAGCTGGGTTATAAATTCGGCAAATGGGCCTTTTCAGTCGACTACCTCTACTCGGAGAATGTGGGTGCCGACGGTGACGAGGCCACAGCCGCCGGTGTCGCCGCCGTGTGGAACGTATGGGAAAGCGTGCAGTTCTACGCCGGTTACCGCTGGAACGATCTGGACCGTGACAGTGACGAACGTCCCGCCGGTGTGGGTAATGCTGAAAACATCAATTCCGTCATGATTGGCGGCCGGGTGAAGTTCTAAAGGAAAGGTCAATATGTTTCACAATAAATCAGCCCTGTGGATGTGTCTCTGGATGGGTTTGGCCGCCGCCTTGTTGATGGGCTGCGGCGGCAAGCCGGCTGAATTCAAGCAAACCGCCGGCGAGATGAAAGAAGGGCCCGGCGTGTTGACCGGCGAAGAAGGTGCGCTAGTCGTCTATGACTCCAAACGCGGCGGCGCCTTCCCGCAATTTAAAGGCGACAAATCAGAGGAAGGTTCCAAAGAAGCCTCTGAAAAGGCCGGTCCAAATAAATCGACAGCTTCGGACAAGACCGCCGCGTCCACTCAAATAGCGGCCGGCCAGACATCCACCGAAACGCAGGTAACCCCGGAAGCCGCCAGGGAATTCCAGGAATTTCAGGAATGGAAAAAAGAGCAGCAGGCATTCCGGGAGTTTCAGGAATGGAAAAAAACAGCGCAAGGTGCGGCTGAATACAAGGAATTCCTGGAGTGGAAGGAATGGAAGTCCTATCAGGAATGGAAAAAGCAACAGGGACAGTAAGCTTTATAAATTGTTCTTGATGCTTTTCGCACCGACCCGACAGGCTTATTCAGTCGATCCGAGTCAGGGGATTATAATATAGGCAGGGCCTTGGCAGGCAAAAAGGCCCTGCCTAATTTCTTTAATTCACAGCAAACTGCCTATCCAATCACCCCGTCAAAGAGGTTGGCAAGCAACTCTGATTTTACCTTTTTACAAATGACTAGCCAAGGGCAAGCACAGCGCTAATTTCCCTTGACATACTATATCTTGTATGAGATAAATGGTATCTGCACTAAATGATAGGCTAATTCGGAAAACCGGGTGACCTTAGGCTCTAGCCAGAGCTAAACCTAAACGGGGAATAACCATCCAATAAGACGCCGACACCATTTCCATTTAGCCGAATTGCATCTTTTCAGTAGAATAAAACCCCTCACAGCCGTTCAGGGTCAAATAGCTATCGTCCAGATAGCTGGGGGTTTTTTTCGCTTTAACTGCTGAATTCCATTAAATATCATATTTTTGAATCAGGAGCAGCGTAATGGGACGGAAAGGCAAATTCTTAGTGACCAACGAAGGCAGCTTTGATCTGGGCACCTACACCTGGGATGATCAGCTTTTTAGTGATATCCTCATCCGCGAAAATCCGATTGACAGTGAACAGGCCATGGGTATCAGCCGGTCCCTGCGCAAAGAAATTTCCAACCTGGAAATCAATACCATCCCGGTTTCGTTTATCGAAAAAATGATTGAAGCCAAACTAATGGAATTCGGTTTGAAAAAGCCGTCACCGATTCGCCTGGATAAATCGATTTTTATTAAAAACCGGATACCTATTTCCGAAAACGCCAAGCGGGTTTTAAAAAGACGCTACCTGAAAAAAAGCCGCAAAGGCAAGGTGATCGAAACCCCGGAACAAATGTTTCGCCGGGTCGCCAGACACATCGCCAAGGCAGAAAAAAACTTCGGCCAGCCCTCCGCCGAACAGGTCGAAAAGTGGGAGGAAACCTTTTATACCATGATGACCGAGGCGCAATTTCTGCCCAATTCTCCGACGCTGATGAATGCCGGACGCCGCCTGGGTCAGCTGGCGGCCTGTTTTGTCCTGCCGGTGGAAGACAGCATGGAAGGCATTTTCGGGGCCCTGCATCATGCCGCCCTGATTCACAAATCCGGTGGCGGTACCGGTTTTGCGTTTTCACGGCTGCGACCCAAAAACAGTGTGGTCGGTACCACCGGGGGTGTGGCGTCGGGTCCGGTCTCCTTTATGAAGATTTTTAACACCGCCACCGAGCAGGTCAAACAGGGCGGCACCCGCCGGGGGGCCAACATGGCGATTTTAAGGGTGGATCATCCCGATATCATGGAATTCATTTTCAGCAAAGAAGACAACAGCGAACTCAATAATTTCAACATCTCCGTGGGCGTCACCGATGCGTTTATGGAAGCCATCGACAAGCAGGAAGATTATGATCTTATTGATCCTCGCGATCAAAAAGCCGTCAACCGCTTAAATGCAGCTGAGGTCTATCAAACCTTGATAAAACAGGCCTGGAAAAACGGCGATCCAGGAATCATATTTTTGGATCGTATCAACCGAGACAATCCAACCCCAAAACTCGGTGAAATCGAAAGCACCAACCCCTGCGGTGAACAGCCGTTGCTGCCTATGGAGGCCTGCAATCTGGGATCGATTAACCTGGCTAAATTCGTGCTCGAAAACGGGGATGGGCCGATGATCGATTTTGATGGCTTAAAAGAGGTAATCGGCCGGAGCGTGCGTTTTTTGGACAACACCATCGACATGTCCAAATATCCGTTGCCGGAAATCGATGAAATGGTTCACGGCAATCGCAAAATTGGTCTGGGGGTCATGGGGTTCGCCGACATGCTCTATCAGCTCAAAATTCCCTACAGCTCAGAGGAAGCACTGGAAACAGCCGAAACGGTCATGCGCTTCCTTCAGGAGAACGCCCGCGAAGCATCTCAGAATCTGGCCGCGGAGCGCGGGGTTTTTCCCAATTGGGAAGATAGCATTTACAAGGATCAGGCTGTCAGACTGCGCAATGCGACCTGTACGACCATTGCCCCCACCGGCACCCTGAGCATTATTGCCGGCTGCTCCAGCGGCATAGAGCCCCTGTTTGCGCTCAGCTTCGTGCGCAACGTGATGGACAACGACAAATTGCTCGAAGTCAATCCGTATTTTGAAGAAGTGGCCAATGAGCAACGTTTCTACAGCCGCGATTTGATGGATGAAATTGCCAAAAGAGGCAGCATCAGAAAAATCAAACAGATACCCAAAGAGGTCCGCCGGGTCTTTGTCACCGCCCATGACATATCACCCGAGTGGCATATTCGCATGCAGGCTGCGTTTCAAAAATATACCGATAATGCTGTTTCCAAGACCGTCAATCTGCCCCACGATGCCACCGTAGATGACGTCATGAAAGTTTACAATCTGGCCTATGAGTTGGACTGTAAAGGGGTAACCATTTATCGCGACGGCAGTAAAGAAAACCAGGTGCTGTCCTTTTCCCGTGGAGAAAAGCTCGGCAATAAATTCCTGACAGCCGTCAAAGAAAGACCGGATACACTTGAAGGCTTCACCACCAAGATGAAGACCGGTTACGGCCATCTTTATGTGACCGTCACCGAATATGACGGTCAGCCTTTCGAAGTGTTTGCCACGATTGGCAAATCCGGTCGCTCGACCACGGCCAAGACCGAGGCCATCGGCCGCCTGGTGTCATTGGCGTTGAGATCGGGCGTTAAGGTCAATGACATCGTGGATCAGCTAAAAGGAATTGGCGGTGAACATCCGATTTTTCAAAATGGCGGACTCGTACTGTCCATCCCCGATGCCATTGCGCGGGTGCTGGAAAACAGATACCTTTCCAAAGATGGGGCCGGCAGAAGACATAAAACCGAGCACAGCCTGCTGGGCGAAAAATGCCCCGAATGCGGCCAGACGATCAGTTTTGAGGAAGGATGTATTCTCTGTCATTTCTGTGGCTTCAATAAATGCGGCTGAGAAATGGCCTTAAAGTTTCATCTTTTGCTCGAGGGCTGTGTTCCAAATTGATTCAAAATACTCGCGTACTATCGTGTACGCTCCGCTTTTGAATCAATTTGCGCCGTGCCCTCAAACAAAATCTAAAGCTTTAGGGCCATTTCTATCTTATATAAAACGGCAGAACCAGAAGATGGTTCTGCCGTTTGTTTAAGCGTTGGTATTGAATGTATATGGATTTCTAAGCTAGTTTGAATCGTTCGACGGCCAGGCGTTTGATTTTGGCTATTTTTTCAAAATCTTTATCTCTGTGTAAAAGCAACACCTGATTTTCAATAGCCAGCTGAGCGATGCAGCAATCAATGGGGCTGTTTAGGGTTACGCCGGTTTTTCTGAGTTCAAAATATATCCTGGCAGCATCTCGCCATGTATCGTCAGTTGTTTCAAAATAAAATTGAGTTGAAAGGTAAGAATCAAGCTGTTGCCATTCCTGCTCATTTTTAGCGCCTTGAAGGAGCTCAAGCTGCGTAAAGCGACTGAACGCAATGATTTCATCATCGATCCGTTCTTTAAATACTTTCACTTTGCGACCGATTTTATCCCGCAGAACTTCAACCCAAACGGAGGTATCGACTAAAATCACGCGCTCAATTTCCTCAGCTTCTTATGATCATATCCTTTATAGAAACTGATCTCACCTGCTAGTTCCGTGAGGTCTTTGCGCTTGTTCAATCTTATAAATGCTCTTAATGCTTCATGGATCAAATCTTTCTTGGTTCTGGCACCACTCACAGAAAAAGCTTCTGCCAGTAAATCATCATCTATAACAATGTTGGTTCTCATAGCAAAATCCTTTTTTTGTGTATAACATACACATCATACACCCGAGATGTGTATTGTCAAGATCATCCGTGATAAAAATTTATTGATTTGTATTTAAATGAGTTATTTTTTGACGACGTTCATGCCCTCAGGGGTGTCCTGGACCTGATAGCCCAGGGCCTCGATCTCGGCGCGCAGTTGATCAGAGGTTGCAAAATCTTTGTCCTTTCGGGCCTGCTGACGGGCAGTAACCAATTTCTGGATGGCTTCAGGCAGCGTCTGGTCTTGACGGAGTTGATTCAAGCGCAATCCGAGCACGCGATCAAAATCCAGAATGGTACCGTACTTCTGGGCATCGCTGATCTCGCTCTTGAGCATCTCCTGGATGACTGCCATTGCCCGGGGCATGTTCAAATCATCGTTGATGGTTTCGATAAATTTATTCTTAAATTCAGCGTGAACGGATGCTTTGGCTTCAACGCCGGCATCAGTAATCCGGCGCACCTGGTTTTGCAGATGCAGCAAGCCGTTTCGGGCGGCTTGAATGCCCTCATCGCTGTATTCCATGGGCTTGCGGTAATGGGTTAAAAAAGACGCAAAACGGTAAACCAGGGGGTTGATATTATTTTTAAGAAATGCAGTTTCAAGTGTCAGGAAATTCCCCTCGCTTTTGGCCATTTTTTTCCCGCCCTGGATGATCAGAAAGGCCCCGTGCATCCAGAAATTAAAGAAGGGGTTGCCCGTCGCCGCTTCAGATTGCGCAATTTCATTGGTGTGGTGAACGTCGATATGATCGGTGCCGCCGCAATGAATGTCCAGCTGCTCGCCTAAAAACTTCATGCTCATCGCCGAACACTCAAGGTGCCAGCCGGGAAAACCCACGCCCCAGGGAGAATCCCATTCCATCTGTCGTTTTGAGCCCCGGGGAGAAAATTTCCAAAGCGCAAAATCCGTTGCATTGCGTTTTTCCGGGTTGCGTTCTACCCGTGCGCCTTCCTTGAGCGCTTCAAGATCCTGATGGGAAAGCTTGGTGTAATTTTTGAATTTGGACGTATCAAAATAGATGCCGTCAGAGGTCCGGTAGGTATACCCTTTTTCTTCCAGCGTCCGCACCAGGGCAATCTGATCCGGGATCGTATCGGTGGCCTTTACCCAGATGTCCGGTGCCAGTATATTAAGATGGTCAATATCTTTTTTAAAAGACTGCGTGTAAAACTCGGCGATATCCCAGGCGCTTTTTCCCTCCCGGACGGCACCCGCTTCCATTTTATCTTCACCCATATCGCGATCACCGGTTAAATGTCCGACATCGGTGATGTTCATGACATGTTTGACCGCATACCCACTGTAAATCAGCACCCGCTTTAAAATGTCTTCAAATATATAGGTGCGCAGATTGCCGATATGGGCATAATTGTAGACCGTCGGACCGCAGGTATACAGTCCGACCTTCCCCGCCCTGATGGGCTTGAATTCTTCCTTTTTCCGTTTCAGCGAATTGTAGAGATACAATTTCATAAAAACCGTATTTCCGGGAGGGTTGCTCTTAAATCATTTAGTAAAAAAACCCTGCAGATTCAATAGCATTTACGCCTGAAAAAAGTAAGGCCCACAGCGAATTTAGTCAAGCGACTGCAACGATTCGCCGGAAAAAACGCAACGGGTATTTTATCGTTGTCGTTAAGGGTTTTCCTTGACCCTCCGAATGCGAGCGATATAATTATGTCTTCAGGTTGATAATTTTTCGCTTTTTTTTAAAAAATTGCAATAATAACTTGTATTCGCGGCAGTTTACTCTTGAACAGGAGGAATTTTGAATGGTTGCCTGGTTTTTGGGGCTGAATCCGGTTGCGCAAGCACTGGTTGCAACCTTATTTACCTGGTTTGTAACCGCTTTGGGCGCCGGTCTTGTATTCTTTTTCAAAAGAATTAACCGAAAGGTTCTGGACGGCATGCTCGGTTTTGCAGCCGGGGTTATGATCGCTGCCAGTTACTGGTCCCTGCTGGCGCCGGCCATTGAAATGGCTGAAGCGGGCAATTTGCCGCCATGGGTGCCGGCCACAGCCGGTTTTTTAGCCGGTGGAGTGTTTCTGTGGGGTGTCGATAAAATATTGCCGCATCTGCACCTGGGTTTTCCCAGAGATGAAGCCGAGGGCATCAAGACCAGCTGGCACCGCAGCGTGCTGTTGGTCCTTGCCATAACGCTGCACAATATACCGGAGGGCCTGGCGGTCGGGGTGGCTTTCGGTGCACTGGCTTATGATTTGCCGGCTACTTCTCTGGCCGGGGCGGTTGCACTGGCTCTGGGGATCGGCATTCAAAATTTCCCTGAAGGCACGGCAGTTTCGGTCCCGCTGCGCCGCGAAGGATTTTCGCGTTTAAAAAGCTTCTGGTACGGCCAGCTGTCCGGTGTCGTTGAGCCCATCGCCGGCGTTTTGGGTGCGCTGGCAGTTGTTCTGGTAAGGCCGTTATTGCCGTATGCATTGGCTTTTGCGGCCGGCGCAATGATCTACGTGGTTGTCGAAGAACTGATTCCGGAATCTCAGCTGGAAAAAAATACCGATATCGCTACCATGGGTGCCATGGTTGGCTTTGCCGTCATGATGACATTGGATGTGGCGCTCGGATAAGGTGTTCAAATGCCGGGCGTCCCGGCCGAGATGACCGTGTCCCTGATTTTTTTGAACACCAACGCGTCGCTCCTGCTGGATCAACATATCTAACAATTTACAAAGACCGTGGATTATGCTAAAAGTCTGCCCTTGTGCTTTTGAGTTCAGGAGGTGATGTCTTTTAACAACATACCTGAATCTTGCATGAAAATTAAGGTCATCATATTAAACACTTAGTATAAACAGGAGTATCTACCATGACCGTTGAACGTGAAAGTATCGATTTTGACGTGCTGTTTGTCGGAGGCGGTCCGGCCAGTCTGGCGGGCGCCATTAAGCTGATGCAATTGGCCAAGGAAAAAAACCTGGAGCTGGAGGTCGCCCTAGTCGAAAAAGGCGCCGAAATCGGTTCCCATGCTTTGAGCGGTGCGGTCATGGACCCCATCGCCCTCAAAGAGCTCTTACCCGATTATGAAGAAAAAGGCTGCCCCATTGAAGCCGTCGTCCGGGGCGACGAATTTTATTATTTAACTGAAACCTCCGCCACCCGAGTGCCGTTTGTCCCCAAACCGATGCACAACACGGGCAGTCTGATCATCAGCCTTTCACGCTTCACCCGCTGGCTGGGACAGATTGCCGAAGAGATGGGGGTTAATATATTTCCCGGATTTGCCGGCAAAGAGGTCCTTTACGCTGATGACGGCAAAACCATTATCGGTGTGCGCACCGGCGACCAGGGCATTGGACCCGAGGGGAAACCCAAAGCCAATTATGAACCCGGCATCGACTTGAAGGCCAAAGTTACCGTCTTCGGCGAAGGCGCCCGCGGCAGTCTGTTCAAAGAAATCGATAAAAAATTAGACCTTATGCAAGGCAAAATGCCCCAGGTGTTTGAGACCGGCATCGAAGAGGTCATCGAACTGCCCAAGGAATCCAATTATTTCAAGACCAGCAAAGGCAATGATATCCATCTGATGGGCTATCCCATCGGGCTCTATATACCCGGCGGTGCCTTTATATATGAGATGAGCGAAAACCGCCTGACCCTGGGGTTTCTGACCGGGCTTTGTTATGAGGATCCGCTGCTGGATCTGTATGATACCTTTATCAAATTCAAAAGCCATCCGTTCGTGGCCGACATCATAAAGGGCGGCAAGGTCGTCGAAGCCGGTGCCAGGGCAGTTTCCACCGGCGGATATTACACATTGCCCAAACTCGCTGTTGACGGCGGTTTGTTTATCGGCGCCAGCGCCGGCATCCAGTATATGCCGGGACTCAAAGGCATTCATGTTTCCATGAAATCCGGCATGCTGGCAGCTGAAGCCATCCTCGAAGCGATTGGAAAAGACAATTTCAGCCAGGAAGGGCTCAACACATATCCCGATCTGTTTGAAAATAGCTGGGTCAATGAGCAATTGTATGAAGGCCGCAATTTTTACCAAGCCCTTTCTAAAACCAATATGATGAAATTTATTCATCTGGGTGCCCAATATTTCACCAAAGGCCGCGGATTCGCGGACCATATGCACCTCGAAGAGGATTATAAGTCACTCAAAGCCCTTAACGGCGAACAAATGGACATTCAACCGGGAGTCGATTCTAAGATATACGACGGCAAACTGTACGTGGACAAGCTCACCAGTGTCTATCTGTCCAAAACCAAGCACCGCGAAGATCAGCCTTCCCATATCATCGTGCACGACACCGACCTTTGCGTGAATACCTGCTATCCCACATACCGCAGTCCGTGTACCCGGTTTTGCCCCGGCGATGTGTATGAAATCGAGGTAGATGACAAGAGCGGCGAAAGACGGTTGAAATTAAATCCCTCCAACTGTCTACACTGTAAAACCTGTGACATTAAAGACCCCTATGAAAATATCACCTGGACATGCCCGGAGGGGGGGGAGGGACCGGGATATACCCTATTGTAAAACTAGTTTAAATATATAAAGATGTTTTATTTTAGGGATAGGAGGCTGCGTTCGTAAAATGAGACACCTAATGGCTTTGCTCACTGCAGTATTATCCTTGGTAGTGTTGCTGGCGTCCCCCGGTCATATTTCAGCCGGGGATAAATATCAGGAGATGATCAATTGCGACCTGCACCAGGGTGTCTGCACCCAGAGCCTGGAAGGTTCCACCGTTACCCTGTCGGTCACACCCCGGCCCGTTAAAGCCATGCAGGATCTGCTGTTTCAAGTTCACCTGAACGGCAAACTGCCGCCGGACGAAAAACTGCCTTATATCGATTTAGGCATGCCGGGCATGAATATGGGCCCCAACCGCGTGCAGCTCAAGTCAACGGGCAACGCCACCTATGAGGGCGGTGGGGTCATTGTCAGATGCCCCAGTGGTCGCCGAACCTGGCAGGCGACGGTTACCCTTCCCGGTGTGGGCCAAGCCGAGTTTATCTTCGATGTTGTCTACTGAAACTCTTTTTCTGCTGTATCTTTCCACCGGCTTTACCATCGGTTTCGGCCACTGTATCGGCATGTGCGGGCCGATTGTGGTGAGCTTAAGCCTCAACCTCAAAAAAAAAAGCATTCTCATTCCCCAGTTGCTGTATCATCTCGGCAGAATAACGACTTACGCCATCCTCGGAGGAGTGGTGGCCGCCGCTGGATCCCTGACCATGATAACCGCCAACATCGATGCGATTCAAAAAGGGGTGATGATTTTTACCGGTGCCTTGATTATGCTCATGGGGTTGGCCATGGCCGGATGGATTCCATTGGGCAAGTCCTTCGGAGATCATTCCAGCCCGGGCGGCTTCATTTCAAGAGGATTCGGTAAATTGATCAACAAACAATCCACCCTGGTCTATCTGCCGCTGGGGTTGTTGCTCGGGCTGCTGCCCTGCGGCCCGGTGTATACAGCACTGCTGGGAGCCGCTCGCGCCGGTATGGAGGCCGGTTCCACCCATCAGGGAGTATTGACCGGCATGGGGTTGATGGCCGCCTTCGGGCTGGGTACCGTTCCGGCGCTGTTTCTGGTGGCCAAGCTGGCCGGCATGGGCTGGCTCAAATCAAGATCGAGGATTTATAAAATCGGGGCAATTTTGATGATTATCGTCGGTTTGATGTTCATTATCAGAGCCATCCGCTATGCGTCGTGACCGGATCGCCTGAGGCGAAAGGCATTTGGCGGGCGATAAAAAATGCTAAAGCCGGCATATTAAAATTGAGTATACGGATTGAATTCAATCATCTAAAAAAGCCAAAATGATTCCGATAAGCATTTTGCTGTCATTTCAAAGCAACTCAGGAGATTCTGCATGTTAGAGCAAAATGTATTGATTGCTTTTGGCCTCACCCTGATTGCCGGATTGGCCACCGGCATTGGCAGCGCCCTGGCGTTTTTTGCCAAACGCACCAATACGAAATTTCTTTCTGTGGCGCTGGGATTTTCAGCCGGGGTGATGATTTATGTTTCCTTTATTGAAATTTTCTTTAAAGCCCGCACTGCACTATCTGAAGTCTACGGCCCGACCAAAGGCACTTGGTTGACGGTGATCGCTTTTTTTGGCGGAATTTTTCTGATCGGTATCATTGATAAGCTGGTGCCATCTTTTGAAAACCCCCATGAGGTCCGCGGTGTAGAGGAAATGGGTTCTGAACAGGTCAATGACAAAAACCGCAAACTTTTGCGCATGGGGATGTTCACCGCTTTGGCCATTGCGATACATAACTTTCCGGAAGGTCTGGCCACATTTGCGGCTACTCTGTCTGATCCGGCTTTAGGTCTATCCATAGCGGTGGCCATTGCCATCCACAACATCCCGGAAGGTATTTCGGTATCGGTCCCCATATACTATGCCACCGGAAGCAAAAAAAAAGCCTTTTATTTTTCCTTTCTTTCCGGAGTTGCCGAGCCCATCGGTGCCCTTATCGGATATTTTATTCTGCTTAATTTTTTCAGTGATTTTGTCTTTGGCATTCTCTTTGCCGGTGTTGCCGGCATCATGGTTTTTATCTCGCTGGACGAATTGCTGCCGTCCGCCCAGAAATACGGTGAGCATCACCTTTCCATTTACGGCCTCATTCTGGGAATGGGCGTAATGGCCCTAAGTCTGCTGCTGTTTATGTGATACGGATAAACCCGCTTGGGTTTTATTGCCAGTACCGATTCCCCTTTTCATCATCAAGCGGCTCTTGCCGCCACAAGTATGTAATAAATTCATCAAACTGTTGCTTTGGTGAAAAATTTTGTCTTTGACTTGCGTCCAAACAGTCTTACCATTAAAAGTAAAACAACTCTCAATCCGAAATCAGCAAAGGTGATGCCGGATGGCTGGCCGTGCCTTGAAGAGAAGAAGCAGACGCATCAATTGTAAAACTCCGATTACGCTTGAAGACCGGCGTACGGGGTTCAAATATTCCGGGACGCTGCACAACTACAGTAAAAGCGGTCTGTATTTTGAATCCGCCTATGCCCAGCGGCCGGGCCGCAAAATTGTTATTAAATCCAATGGTCTGCCGTTTAGCCGCACCACAAACGGTCATCTATCTGAAGTCACCAGGCGTATTTTATTAGACCGTCATCGTCCGACCCGCTTGTTTGGGGTGGGCGCCAAATTCTGTTAGGTCGCAGGCGTTCACAGCCTTCCTTTTTTAATGATTGCCACCAGCAACCAGATCCCCATAACAGCAGCGACCAGATAGCCGATGATGCCGATCAATGATATCCCGTAGACAAGTGGCGGAATCTCAGAAATAACAATCAGTGCCGATCCGATGATGAGAGCCGCGATGATGATGGCAAAAGACATGCGGTTGCTGGTCTGATCCTGAGTGGCCAGCATAGATTCAAGCCCTTTGTGTTCTAATTGAAGACTCAGTCTTTGCTTTCGGATCATGCCGGTCAGATCCATCAAATCCTTTGGAAACTGCTGTAGGAATAGAAGCAACCGCGACATGGTATCAATCACATCAGCGGAAATCCGCTTGGGGCCGAAGCGTTCGAGCTTAACCTGCTGGATAAAAGGGCGGGCGTGGGTGATCAGTTCGAAATCCGGATCCAGCGCACGGCCGACCCCTTCAACAGAACTCAGGGCCTTAATCATCAAGAAAATATCGGGTGGAATTCTTAACCGAAATTGCATCGTTAAGTGGAGTAAATCCTGCAGCAGTTTTCCAACTTCCATATCCTTTAATGGCTTATAGAAATGACGCCCCATAAAATCAGCAACTTCTCTTTCAAGCGCACGGATGTCAGGCTCTATATCCCAATCCGTAAGATCCAGCAGCGCCTGTGCTGTTTTGGCCTCCTGCTGATGAACCACACTGTCGATCAAATCGACAAACGCTTCACGCGTGGTCCGATCCACAATCCCCATCATGCCGTAGTCCACCAGGCAGATCACATTGTCCGCTAAGACAAAAATATTTCCGGGATGAGGGTCAGCATGAAAAAAACCATAATCGAAGGCTTGTCTGAGCACCAATCCCACAACGCGGTCTGCAATGACTTTTGGATCCAGTCCGGCTTCTTTTATTAATTGGATTTTGGAAATTTTAATGCCTTCGATCAATTCGGTCGTCAGGACCCGTGAGGTGGTGTATGCTCTGAATACGGCCGGAATGTAGACATGGGGACGATCCAAGAATTGGCGGGCGATGCGCTCCATATTGGTTGCTTCAATGCGATAGTCAATTTCCTTTTCAAGGGTACGGGCAAATTCTTCGACAATTTTAACGGGGCGATGGATTTCAAACTCCTTAATGTGGCGCTCGGCAAGCGTGGCCAGATGAAGCATGATTTCAAGATCAACTTCTATGATTTTCTGGATGTCGGGTCGCTGGAATTTAACGGCAACCCATTCTCCGTCTTTTGTGCGGGCTTTATGCACCTGGCCGATGGAGGCGGATGCGAGTGGCTGTTCGTCCAGCTGACTGAATAATTCTTGAGCGGGGACATCAAATTCGGATTCAATAACCGATCTGACATCTTCAAATGGAAAAGGCGGCACCTCATCCTGGAGCCGCGCCAGTTCTTCAAGAAGATCTACCGGCACAAGATCCGGGCGCGACGAAAGAATCTGCCCGAGTTTAATATAAGTCGGGCCCAGTTCTTCAAATGCCATTCTCAGCCGCTGGGGCCGCGTCAGTTTCTCAACCCGCTCTGCGCGCTTTCTATGAATGGCCTGCAGTCCGGCGCCAATGTATTGATCAATACTAAGCCGGTCCAGCAAATCCCCAAAACCGTACTTAAACAGTATTGCCAGAATTTGCCGATAACGATTCAAATGTCGGTAAGTCCGTCCGATAACACCTATTTTTCTGATACTCAACATTTGAACCCTTTAAACGAGGTCTTGTCGCTTCCGACCCGTCGAGGTGCTTTTTAGCGCTGCTGGCCGAAGTTTATTTTTTTGTCTTTTTAGAGCGAGCGCTTGTTTTCGGTTTTGGCCGGCCGGCGGTTTTTTTGCCAGCCGTCGCGGCTCGCTTTTTGGTAGCAGTTGCCTTGCGGCGCTTGGCGGCTGTCGGTGTCCGTTTTTTGGTAGCAGTTGCCTTGCGGCGCTTGGCGGCTGTCGGTGTCCGTTTTTTGGCAGCAGTTGCCTTGCGGCGCTTGGCAGCTGTCGGAGTCCGTTTTTTGGCAGCGGATGTGGCGCGCTTCTTGGCGGCTGTTTTGCGGACCGGTTTTTTCGTCGCCGTCGTTGCGGTTGCTTTTTTCAGCTGCCGGATTTCCTTTTTCAAGGCCTTAATGTCGGCAGCTGTGGCGATATCCATCCTTTTTAGAATATCCTTGACAACTTTTTCTACATACGTGCCTGTCTTTTTCTGGGTGTCGTCATATCGCTTTTTCATGTCCTTTAAAAATTTTGACCCCTCAGTCTCAGACATCTTGGTCTTTTTGATGAGTTCTTTAGAAATCGACTCCACTTCATCCCAGGTTTTGTGCGCCAGATCGGCTCCTGCCAGATAGGTCTTCTTAAACATTTCGAGCATGGGGACCTCCTCTTGTTTTCTGCAACACGGAATTAAATGATATATCTTTTTTTTGCTGCTCATATTGTAGCAGATAATCCGAAAGATAAAACAGGAAAGTTAAAATACAAGCGTTCAGCATTCGTTGAGCCGATAGTCGTATGCCTGTTTGCCGGTTATACCGCTTGTCATTAAAATGTTCCGAAAAAAGGATGGTGGCATAAGTGTTGTCGCAAAAAAAAATCATTCTGCCATCGGAACGTTTTTTTAACAACGACTATAAGTCAAAGCAGATGTCATTTTTTAAAAGGGCGGCAATCGGTCTATATCCAAAAATCGGATAATCTGATCGGATAATTTACTAGGGTAAAAAGTGAATTGTCGTAGCAGACCTAAAGCGATGGCGAGTTGTTTAAAGAGGGATGAATAAAAAGTGAATTTCCGGCTATAATTGAGAGATTTTTTTGATTACAGCAATTAGAACCTATTTCAAAAATAGTAGATTACGCCAAAGGGCAAGGCAAAAACCGATTCAAAAGTGGAGCATACACGATAGTATTCGAGCATTTTGAATCGGTTTTTAACACAGCCCTTGGGCGTTAGATGCATTTTTGAGATAGGTTCTATTTGATTTTGCCGAGGATAGCAGATGCAATCGTATTCTTTTGTATCTCCTTTGTGCCTTCATAAATTTCACAGATTTTGGCATCCCGGTAAAAGCGTTCCACTTCATATTCGGTCATATAGCCGTACCCGCCCAACAATTGGATGGCCTCATCCGCGACTTCAACTGCCGTGCGGGCAGCATACATCTTGGCCATCGAGGTCAATTTGGGGTCAATACGTCCCTGATCAAAATTCCAGGCAGCCTTGTAAGTGATCAGCCGCGCCAGGTCGATTTTTGTGGCCATGTCGGCCAGTTTGTGCTGGGTTACCTGAAACTGTGCAATTTTTCGGCCGAACTGCTCGCGCTCTTTCACGTAAGCCACGGCGCGATCATAAGCGCCCTGGGCGGTACCCAGTGCCTGGGCCGCCACCAGTATGCGGCTCTCATCAAAAAACTCAAGCACCTGGTAAAATCCTTTACCCTCTTCTCCGATAAGATTGGCAACCGGAACCCGCACATCCTTAAAGTTGACCTCGGCGGTGGCCATCATATGAATGCCCATCTTATCGCCCACATCAGTTGCGGTTATGCCCTCGCGCTCGGCTTCTGCTAAAATCAGGCTGATGCCCCTGTAGGATGGCTGACATTCCGGGTCTGTCTGGCACATTACCGAATAAAACCCGGCCATCCCGCCATTGGTGATAAAGGTCTTGGTTCCGTTGATCACCCATTCATCCCCGTCGCGCAAAGCAATCGTATCCAGCGAGGTAATATCGGAACCGTGACCCGGTTCGGTAAAAGCCCCAGCGGACAGCATCTGACCTTCGACAACAGGTGGCAGAAACTTTTGCTTTAATTCTTCGCTGCCGAAACGCAGCACGCACTCGGATGCAAAACTGGATAAAATAACCGCAGCGCCGATAGATGAATCCCGGGCACAAAATTCATCGGCGATGATAATATTTTCCAGAACGCCCAGACCTTGTCCGGAATATTCTTCAGGAAAGTGCACCCCTACAAAGCCCAAATCACAGGCTTTTTTCCAAATTTCGGTGGGAAACTCGTGTTCACGGTCCAGCTCCATGGCCAGCTCCTTGTCGAATTCACCCCGGGCGAATTCCCGCGCTGCTTTCTGAATCTCTTTTTGCGATTTCGTCAGTTCAAAGTCCATATTGATCCTCCGTGTAAAAATAACTGCGATTGGCCAAGTATTAAAAGACGCGTGATTGAATTAGCACATGAATAGCTGCTTTTCAAGGAGTTTAAAAGGCTCTTGACTGTAATCATTTTCTGGCTTAGTTATTTTAAGTTACGCAAACAGATTCGATTTTAATTGAAAGGAAACCGATCCATATGCCATATACAGTTGCACTTGCCGGCAAGGGTGGAACCGGTAAAACCACCATGGCCGGTCTCCTCATAAAATTTTTATTGAAAAAAAATAAAACACCCATTCTGGCGGTGGATGCGGATTGTAATGCCAATCTGAATGAAGTTCTGGGACTCAAGCTCGGCAATACCCTGGGCGGCGCCCGGGAAGAAATGAAAAAGGGCGATGTTCCCAGCGGCATGACCAAAGACATATTTATGGAAATGAAGCTCGAGGAAGCGGTGGTTGAAGCCGACGGTTTTGATCTGATAGTGATGGGCCAGCCCGAGGGCGCCGGCTGTTATTGCGCAGCCAACACGTTGCTTACCAATTACCTTGAACGCCTGTCCGGCAATTATCCCTATATCGTTATGGACAATGAGGCCGGCATGGAGCATATCAGCCGCTTGACGACCAAAAACGTCGACATCCTCTTGATCATATCGGATGCTTCCAGGCGGGGGCTGCAGGCAGCGGTGCGTATTGATGAATTGGCCCGCTGTCTGAATATCGGTATCGGTAAAAGCTACTTGGTGATCAACCAGGCACGGGAAAAGCCGCCCGGGCCGGTCATGACCAAACTCAAAGAAGCCAATCTTGAGCTGGTCGGAACCGTTCCAGCGGATGATTTAATTTATGATTTCGATTTCAATGGCCGCCCCACCATTGAAATGCCCGAAAACAGCAAATCGGTCAAAGCCGCATTTGAAATTTTTGAAAAAATTGTTGCTTAGCGTAGCGCAAGGCACAACCGGTTGAGCGGCATGCGGTGGGCCTTTTGCCACTACCCAATTTCATAATCTGCAGAATCAAATGACCTATGAATAAAACCGGATTTTTGTACGATGACAGATACCTGGAGCACTTGACCGGAAACTATCATCCGGAGATGCCGGATCGCCTTCCAGCCGTTTACAAAGGCATCCAGGAGGCAGGCCTGCTTGAGCAACTCACGTTAATTAAGGCTGTGCCGGCGGAATTAAAATGGGTGGAAGCCGTGCACGACATCCAATATATAAAGCGCTTTCAGGAAGCCTGCAGCAGTGGCAGCAACATCTTTGACACTCCCGACAATCAAATGTGCCCGGCAACTTATGATATTTCGTTGCTGGCAGTGGGCGGTGTTTTGGAAGCTGCCCGTATGGTAATGGCGGGTGAACTGGACAACGCTTTCTGCGCCGTTCGACCGCCCGGGCATCATGCTGAAATTAACCAGGCCATGGGATTTTGCTACTTTAACAATGTGGCCATAGCCGCCCGCTACATTCAGCAGGAATGGGGCCTTGAACGGGTTGGCATTGTCGACTTTGACGTGCACCACGGTAATGGAACCCAGCACATCTTTGAACGAGATCCCACTGTATTTTACTACTCCATTCATCAACATCCAACCTTTGCCTATCCCGGAACCGGTCGTGAATTTGAAACCGGCAAAGATGCCGGTCATGGCTACACCAAAAATTCACCGATACTGCCCGGACAAGGGGATAACGAATACAAGCAAATACTGCAAAGGGATTTGGTGCCGGTTTTTGCGGATTTTAAGCCGCAGGTGATTTTGGTCTCAACCGGCTTCGATGCCCACATCGAAGATAATATGTCAGACATCAAGCTGACAACTGAAGGCTTTACCTGGATCATCAAAATGATCGCTGAACTGGCCGCCAAGCATGCTCAGGGCCGGTTGATATCGGTGCTTGAAGGCGGATATTCAATCAGGCGCCTGCCGGAATTGGCCCGCAACCATATAAAGGTTTTAATGGCTGTTTAATCATTAGCGTTGCCAGAATCAAAACCTGGCTAAGGAGAAATAATCATGTTCATCAGCAACTCCATGACCCGTAAGGTAATTACGGTCGGACCCGATGATGATATATTTATGGCACAGGAATTGATGGCCGAAAATAAGATACGCCACTTGCCGGTTATCGACTCCGGCAACCGCCTCGTTGGTGTCGTGACGGATCGGGATATCCGAAGCGCACTGCCCTATAAATTTTTCAAAACCGCTCCCGGTGAGAAGGAAAAGAAAAATTATTCGGAATTGAAGATAAAAGACATCATGACCAAAGACCCGATCACCATTTCTCCAGCCTACACCATTCAGGATGCGCTGCTCGTTATACAAGATGCCCGCGTGGGCGCATTGCCGGTGGTAAGAGAAGACGGCACCTTAACCGGAATTATATCCGTAAGAGATTTGCTGCGGGCTTTTATCAATGTTCTGGGAATTGGCCAACCGGGTGCATTGTTATGTATCCTGGTGGAAGAAAAAGTAGGTCAATTGAAAAAAATTGTTGATGCCATCACCGAGGAAAACGTTTCTTTTGGCAGCGTTTTGGTAGCCCGCTACTGGGAAAAAGATAAACGTGCCGTTTTTCCGTATCTATTAACTCAAAATGTCGCCCACATAAAAGAGAAACTAAAAAGCCTGGGTTTTACGTTGCTAGACCCCATGGAATGGTATTTAGATCAGTTGCCCAAAAATGAATAAAGCCCAAAGCCCGCGTTCCATCCAAAAAAAATCCGGCTCGTGCCCCTATGATGAACTGTATATATACCACCTGAACGGTCGCTTAACATCCCAGGAAAAAATCCAGAGAGGAAGTTTTATCGGCAACTGGGAAGAAGATGGCTTTTCGTTTCTTTTTTTTTCTCGGCCTGCTTTTGAGGATATTCAGAGGCTTTTACAGTCCCAGCCACAGCTCGCTTTGATCGACAGCTATCACATGCACTACGCGCAATGGCAGGGAATGGAATTCACTTCTTTTAATCACGGCCCCTTTCAGATCATCGCCCCCTGGGAAGATCGCGGTCAAAGCCGCCCGGATAAGCATGTGTTGTTTTTAGATCCCGGTCTGGTGTTCGGCACCGGCGCCCATCCCACCACCCGTGATTGTCTCGATGCCCTCCAGCTGGCATGCCGGCGCCACCTACCCGGAAGCACCCTGGACCTGGGTACCGGCACCGGTATTTTGGCCCTGGCCGCCGCACGTCTGGACTGCTCGCTAAATCTTGCGGTTGACCTGAATTTGCTGGCCGCCACTACAGCAGTACGAAACGTCCGTCTCAACGGCCTTGACGAACAAGTGACCGTCGTACAGGGATACGCCGAAGACTTGATCGATTGCCCGGCGGACCTGCTGATGGCCAATGTCCATTATGCCGTCATGCAAAAGCTGATTCAATCAGAGGGTTTCAGAACTAAAAAATGCTTTATCCTATCCGGCCTAATGCGCAGCGAAGCCAAACAGGTAAAAATTGAAATAGAGCGCTTACCGGCTAAAATATTAAAAAGCTGGACTCATAAAGGAATCTGGCATACATTTTATGGCGAATTTGACCGATAACAAGGTAAGGACCCCGATTATAACAAAAGCACAAACTAAAGCACCACAAGCAAGTTTCATTTTCGTGCTCTCCTGATTTCGTGTTTTTCGGGATTGCTTTTTTAAGGAGAGCTGAATTTTTCATATTCAAAAGAAATAACTCTTGAAAGGTTCAAGATGCAAATCACATGCTGGGGATCACGGGGCTCCATACCGGTTTCGGGCAAATCGTATCTGAGATACGGTGGTGATACCACCAGTTTGGAGATTCGCACCAAAAGCGGCGATATCATTGCCGTTGATGCAGGTACTGGAATTCGCAGATTCGGAAATAAACTCGTTGAAGAGAAGGCGCTCGATATCAACTTTATTTTCACCCATGCCCATTGGGACCATCTGATGGGATTTCCGTTCTTCAAACCTCTCTATGCAAAAAATGCCCATCTTTTGATGCACGGCTGTCCATTTCACAGCCAATTTGTAGAAACCATTTTATCAACGGTTATGGCACCCCCCAATTTTCCGGTTAAATACGCTGATGTCAAAGCACAGATGACTTATGAAAAAGCTTGCCCCCAGGAATTTACAATCGGTTCGGTAACGGTCACCCCCATCCCCATCAGTCACCCGAACGGCGGTAGTGGGTATAAATTTGTTGAGGACGGCAAAACCTTTGTTTTCTTAACCGACAATGAACTAGGATATCGTCATGCTGGCGGGCGACCGTTCAAAAATTATGTGGAATTTGCCGCCGGTGCTGATCTGTTAATTCACGACAGTGAATACACGCCTGAAGAATATCAAACTTTTATTGAATGGGGCCATTCGCAGTATACAGAGGTGCTTGAATTGGCCCAACAGGCTGCCGTCAACAAATTGGGATTGTTTCATCTGAACCAGGAACGCACCGACGATCAGATGGATAAGATGGTCAGCACCTGCCAGCAGCACCTCGTCGAACGCGGCTCTCAAATCGAATGCATTGGTGTGGCCACCGACATGACATTCAATCTTTAGCTCAACCTTTTTAGGTCGCGCTAAAATCCGAATATCGAAATCCGAAACAAATTCAAATACGCAAATATAAAAATTTAAGACAATTAAGATATCATTCCTCTTGTTTCTGGTTCGCAGTCTTTTTTAAGTTTGAAACAGTTGAAAATTCTTATTTTGGTATTGTTTCGAATTTCGTGCTTCGTTTTTCAAATTTAATGACTTCGATGTGCTTGAGAAGTTTTGAAAAACCATATTTGAATTTATTAAAAATAGAGTATAATAATGGATCATGATGGATGCTTTAATTAAAAAAGCAGCAGCGGATCTGGCTCAGGCCAACACGGTGACCGCTTTGACCGGTGCGGGTGCCTCAATTGAAAGCAAGATTCCCCCCTTCAGAGGAAAGGGCGGGTTGTGGGAAAAAATGGATCCCATGGAAGTGGCTCACATTGACGCTTTCATGCGGAATCCGGCCAAAGTCTGGAAGCTTCTCATCAAAGACATGAAAAATGTGGTCGACCAGGCGCAGCCCAATGACTGCCACAAGGCCCTGGCCCAACTGGAGGCGCTGGGAAAATTGCAAACCGTCATTACACAGAATATTGACGGATTGCATCAAATGGCCGGAAACACAGACGTGATCGAATTTCATGGGACCTTTGCCTGGCAGCGGTGTATACAATGCGATACGCATATTGAAACCCGTCGAGTGGATGTCAGTGAAATACCGCCGCGCTGCCATTGCGGGGGAATTTTGCGTCCCAATGCGGTTTTTTTTGGCGAATTGATACCCCATGAAGCCCTTTGGCGCTCGCGGCAGGTGGCAACAGATTGTGATATTATGCTGGTGATCGGCACCTCGGCCATGGTGCACCCGGCCGCTATGATGCCGGTGGTTGCTAAAGAGACCGGTGCAACCGTGATCGAAATCAATCCGGAAAGCACCCCATTGACCGGGGAAATTAGTGATTATATCATCAAAGGACCCGCTGGAGAAATAATGAACCGCATTATGACGGAGCTGCAAAAAATCATTTAATGGTTTAATATTACGCCTCCCACTGCAACCCCACCAAAATGGTAAATAAAACGAAAATGCAGGAGAATTTAACGCCCTGGGTGCAAACGGTTTCATTAGAAGCACCCAGTTTAAAGGATAATACGGCTGACACCGATCGGTTGTTGCTGGCCTTAAATCGCCGGCTGGATGCCGATGCCATTCACGTTGATCTGGACCTGGTCCGCCGACTGCCGACAATTTTACGGCAATCTGCATATCATGTTCGATGTGTCCTCTGGAAAGACCGCCACCAATGGCAGTTGCTGGAGGTGAGCGCCGCGGACGATATCCCCATGGCGGCCGGCCTGGCGATCGACCTGGGAACCACTCGGGTGGTGTTGCGCCTGGTCGATCTGGCTTCGGGCCGTCCACTGGCGGAGTCGGCCTTCGATAACCCTCAGGAATCCATCGGCCCGGATGTATTGAGCCGGATTCATTTTGCCGAAAAAGAGGACGGACTGGAGCACCTGAATCATCTGATTGTCAACGGCTTAAACAGTGCCATTGCCCGATTGTGCGATTCTCAGCAGCTGACACCCGGAGACATCTATGCCCTTACAGTGGCCGGCAATACCACCATGACCCACCTTTTCATGGGCCTGATCCCCCGGTGGATCATTCGGGAGCCTTATATCCCGGTGACCAACACTCCCGGTGCCGTCAAAGCCGCAGCCCTGGGTCTGCAGGTCCATCCTCGGGCAAGGGTGTTGATTTTCCCCAATATTGGAAGCTATTTCGGTGGAGATCTGATTGCCGGAGCCCTCTTTTCCGGAATATACCGGAGCAGCCAGACCTGTGTTCTGGTGGATGTGGGAACCAATGCCGAGGTGCTGCTCGGAAACAAAGACTGGTTGATCGCCTGCGCCGGCGCCGCCGGCCCCGCCCTGGAAGGCGGCGTCACCCAGATGGGGACCACGGCCGGCCCGGGTGTGATCGATCGGATCAAGGTGGATGCCACAACCCTGACATTTGCTATTCATACCATTGACGATTTGCCGCCAGCGGGCATCTGCGGATCCGGTGTCATCGATCTGGCGGCCCAGCTTTTTCTTTCCGGTATGATCGATATACGCGGCCAGCTGGTACCGGCGCTGTGCGGCTCCAAACTTAAAATAATCGACGGGCTTTCGCACTTAGTTGTCGTGCCGGCCGAAAATTCGGCCACCGGTGTGGAGCTGACCATCAGCCAAGCGGATCTTGACAGCCTCATGCGGTCAAAAGCGGCAATGTATACTATTTTAGAGACCGTCACCGGATCGGTTGGCATGACACCCCGGGAGCTACAAACTTTTTACGTGGCCGGCACGTTTGGATCTTTTATTAATCCAGAATCAGCCATAGCCATCGGGATGCTGCCGGATTTAGCGCACGATCGCTACCAATCGCTGGGCAACAGTTCACTGGGCGGTGCCACCCTGGCGCTCCAATCGGATGTATATCATGAAGACATTGATCAGATCCGCGAGCGAATCACCTACCTGGAGCTTAATGTCAACCAGGAGTTTATGAACCGCTTCAGTGCCGCCAAATTCTTGCCGCATACCAATCCAGCTCTTTTTCCAACCGTTGAGCCATGGCGCTATCCGCAATAAAAGGGACACTTGACCGGGAAAAAGAGGATTTTTTTTGCCGAAGATATAAAGTGCATTAAAATATTTATGATAGCTTTATGAGCAGCGAGGTTCTATGAAAAAACCCATTTATCTGGACTACAACGCCACCACTCCCCATGACCCGGAAGTGATTGCGGCCATGCAGCCGTTTTTTGAAGAGGAGTTCGGTAATCCATCGAGCTCCCATTCCTACGGCAGCAAGCCCAAACAGGCCGTCGTCGAGGCTCGGGAGCAGGTGGCCGCACTGCTGAATTGCCAGCCGCAAGAGATCATATTCACCAGCGGGGGGACCGAATCCAACAATTTTGCCATCAAAGGCTGTGCCGAAACCTTCGGCCGCAAAGGCCGGCACATCATTACTTCCCGAATCGAGCATCCGGCAGTACTGGATGTCTGTCGTTATCTGGAAACCAAGGGATTTGACATCACCTATTTGCCGGTGGATCAATTCGGCCGGGTAAACACAGCCGATGTCGAAGCGGCCATTCAGTCGGAAACCATTTTAATTTCCATCATGCATGCCAACAATGAAGTTGGCACCATCGAGCCCATTGAAGAAATCGCAGCGCTGGCCAAAAAACACGATGTTGTGATGCACACCGATGCAGCCCAATCGGTGGGCAAGATAGCGGTGGATGTCAATCAGCTAAGAGTGGGTCTGCTTTCGATTGCCGGGCACAAAGTTTATGCTCCCAAGGGTGTCGGTGCCCTGTACATTCGAAAGGGAATTGATCCCGCCAAATTAATGCATGGCGCCGGCCAGGAAATGGGTGTACGGGCCGGGACCGAAAATGTGCTGGAGATCGTCGGTCTGGGAAAGGCCTGCGAAATTGCCCGACGCGAACTTGAAAAAAATATGATGCACATGCAGGCTATGCGCGACCGGCTGCATGATGGTCTCAAAAAAGAATGTGAAGCCGTAAAACTCAACGGGCACTTGCAAAAGCGCCTGCCCAACACCTTGAGTATTTCTTTTCAAAATCTGCAAGCCAATAAAATACTGGATGAAATCGCATCAACGGTGGCTGCTTCCGCCGGGGCTGCCTGTCATTCGGATACGGTGCAGGTGTCAGCGGTGCTCGAAGCGATGAATGTTCCTTTGGAGTGGGCCCAGGGCACCCTGAGGTTGACCACCGGGCGGATGACCACTGCAGCCGACATCGACCGCGCCGTTCGGGTCATTGGTGATACAGTCAGGAAATTATCGTAATTCATTTGTCGACAATTATCTCATTACTTTTTATTTTCAATGTTTTCAGATAATGGGTTGTGTTTACGCTTAAGACAAACAAGGGGAGATTGAACTTTCGCTATTTATTTGATGATAAGAGGAAAAGATGTACAAAGCGGGGATCAATATCAGCAGCGGAGACCTGACCATATTCGCTTTCAATGTCTTTGAAAAGGTCCTCAAAGGTCTGGCCCAGACGATCGGTCAGTTCGTAATCTTTCAAACCGGTCTTGGCCGCCAGCCAGTTTAAAAATGCGGTTTTCATCTCTTCAGGAACTTTTCGAGCCGTTTTGGAGCCGTGTTCCGTTGGCTCCGGTAGAAGTTTTTCAAAAAACGGCATAAACTGCTTGCGGGTCAGAAGCTTCAATTGTTCACCCTTGAGCCCGAGATCATGACGCGCCCAGAGCGTCAGCAAAAGGTTCTTATAGGTTAAAAAACCATATCGTGCCGGTGGGTCCATTTTGATGTTGATCACCGAAAACAGGTCATCGACGGCGACCACCTGCTCAAAAATGGCAGCAGATTCCCGGATTTCATCAACTGTTGCAAAATCGCGATATAGGACCCCGCTTTTGAAGTTATCGTAATAGAGGGGCTTTTTAACCAGAAGACCGCCGACAACTCCCATCCACTGCTCCCCCCAGAAAGTCAATCGCAGGTCCACCTGCGCAAACCAGCATTTTGCAAGCCATTTTTCCGCCCGCCATTTCAGTTTCAAGGCGGCGCCAAACCCGACCCGAAAAATATCCTGAAGCATATATTGCGTGATCAATGCCGCCCCTTTGGCAGCATCGTCTTTTTGGTCTTTGAGTATTTGCTCCAGGCCGATGCTGATATAGCCGCTGGTCTTTTTAACGACTTCTTGCAACGCATCCCGCTCACCGATGAATCGGCTATCGGCAACGACAACCTGATTGCACAAATGGGCAAACTCGGTTTGAAGCAGCTGCACGATATTGGCGGCTTCTATTGTCTGCAGAGCACGGGTGAAATAATTATCCTGCTTTAATTCCCTCAGCGGAGAGACGGGTACCGGCAGCGTTGAAACCTGTTGGGAGGCTTGCGGTGCAAACTTTTTGCGCTTGCCCTCAAGTTCCCCGGGCTTTATGGGTTGATAAATACCGATGGCCTCATCGAACGGCAAAAAGCCTTTTTCCGCCAGCCGTGTGGTCCGCCAGCGATAGCAATCTTCTTCGATTTCGGCCGGTATGACGTGAGCCGCTTCCATAAAAACACTCTGGTATATGAGATGGTCGGTAGCGGCCAGGCGCTGTGCAAGTTGGATAATGAGCTTGCGCCGCTGTTCATCGATCAATTTTTCAGACTCGCTTTCGGTCGGAATATCGATAAATCTTAGATAATAGATGTCATCCAGCGTAAAAAATTCATCGCCGAATTCAGTGGGATCCTGATCGTGTTCACGAATTCTGACTTCCAGGTTTTTGAACAGATAAAACTCCGTAAATTCAAGCTGGTCTTTTAAGAGCCAGTTGATAAATCGCCGTGAATCCGCTTCCATCAGCAAATTCATCCAGCGCGTGACTGCATTGACATCGATGTGATCCTTTTGCCAAATCTCCAAATCAACAATGTGCTCCCACTGTTTGTTGGTTGCCAGTGACAGCAGTGGCAGAGAATCTTCCGCTCCGATTTCATTGACCAGCAGGTAAAAGTCCTGTTCCGGAAACGAGTGCACCAGAGCCGCCGGCTGGCGATCATTCAGAATTCGATCAAGGGCTTTATCCGGCGCCAGCTCCATAATTTTTCGTCTTGTTTCCTGAAGCTGCTGCACGCGCTCAAGGGTTTTATCTTTTGGTTGATGCTTGGGCATGGCCTTCTTTCTACAACAATATGTGGGCTACTTTTTTTTGATTTAAAAAATTATTTCAAAAATCTCTTGCGTCTACAGTGGTGCAGTGTTGGAGTACTGGAGTATTGTAAAAAACGACTTATTCTGAAAATCTGCCTTAGTTTTTCGCCATCACTCCAGTGCTCCACCACTCCAATGTTATACGCCCTCTCCTTCCGGACGCGAATTCCAGGGCGCGATTTTAAAAAGCAGCATCATACCGGGAATGGCCATCAGGGTGCAAAAAATGAAAAAACTTTGCCAGCCCATATATTTGGCCATAAAACCAGTCACCGAAGATGCCAACGCCCGCGGCAGACCCATCAGGCTGGTCAGCAACGCGTATTGGGTCGCGGTAAATTTTTTGTTGGTTAGACTGGCCATAAAGGCCATAAAAGCGGCGGTTCCCATGCCGCTGCTCAGGTTCTCAAACGCAATCACGCCCGACAGCATGGCAATGTTATAACCGATCCGGGCCAAAATGGCAAAACCGGCTGTGGATAAAGCCTGTAGAACTCCGAAAATCCAAAGACCGCGGTTGATTCCGAGTTTATGCAGCAGAAATGCTCCTAAAGCTGCGCCCGCCAGAGTTGCCGCGGTGCCAAAGAATTTGACGACCGTACCGATCTCTGTTTTTGAAAATCCGATCTCCAGGTAAAATGGGGTGGTGATGGCGCCAGCCATCGTATCGCCTACCTTATACAGAAGGATAAATACTAAAATCCAGACGGCGCCATTACGGCTGAAATAATCAACCAGCGGATTTATCACCGCTTCCTTCATAGTTTGGGGTGTGCCGGCGACGACCTTGGGCTCGGGCGTCAGCAGTGTCGTTAAAATACCTGGCAGCATGAACAACGACATCAGGTAATAAACTTTTGAAAAGGACATGTGATCTGCAAGGATCAATCCACCGCCGGAGGCCAGGAGCATGCCCAGCCGGTACCCACCAAGGTACATCGAAGAGCCCGGACCGAGTTCTTCGTCGGACAGGTCTTCACGCCGATAGGCATCGATAACGATATCCTGGGTCGCGCTGAAGAAGGCCACCAGAATTGCAGCCACAATCATCAGCCATATATTATTTACCGGATCCGAATAGCCCAGTCCCACGATTGATGCCATCAAGGCAACCTGGGACATTAAAAGCCAGCCCCGGCGACGCCCGAGGAATGGCGGCACAAACCGATCCAAAAATGGTGCCCATAAAAATTTCCAGGTGTAAGGAATCTGCACCAGGGTGATCATACCGATCCAGGTCAAATCGACACCGCCTTCTTTCATCCAGGCTTGCAGGACGCCCATGGTCAGCAGCAGCGGCAGCCCTCCGGAAAACCCCATGATAAAGGCGACCAGCATGCGACGGCTCAATATGACTTTTAAGGTGGATTGTTGAATCGGCAGGTTCAAATGCGCCTCTTAGGACAGATCCAATGCTAATTTGAGATGCTGTAATTCAAAAGGATGATTTCGGGTTTCGGCCAAACCAAAACAGAAGGGGAATGAACTATCAGCAGCGTCATCGTGCACTGACTGAATGCATTAGGGTGCGTTGCAAAACAACAGCCAATAATCTCAAAGCAAAATATCAGCCTGATATTTATTTTAAAGTTCACCCTCTAATTTTTATTTTGATCGCTGTTGTTTTGTATGCCTCCTTATGCATGAGTTTGCACGATGCAGTCGCTGATGATTCATGTAGCGGCCCGATTGCTATATGCAGGTCCGCTATCATTGTTTCATCAATTGCTCGGGTGTTACAATCGGCCCGTATTTTTCCTTGAGCGCCAGAAGTTCTATGCGCTGCTTTTTGAGAATATCAAAAAAGCGGGCCGGAATATGTTGCTCTTTGCTGTAAGCGTCTTGCTGCAAATCAATGCGGCCGATAATGTTGTCGATGTATAACGAAAACTGTTTAGCATACAGGTCTTGCGGATATTCTTTATCGATGCGGTCTTTGAACAATCGCTTTAAATCGTCATACATCGGCAAATAGCCGATGGGTGTTTCAATGGCATCCACTTCGCCGTGAGCGCGTCGATCCAGCCAGGCTATCCAGGCCTTGACATCCTTTTTTTCACCCAGCAATTTTTTGGAACTCCCACCTCTGGCCTCATGAGTTAAAAAATAATTCAACCCGGCCAGTATCGGTCGTTTATCGTCAGCAATTTTGTCACTGTTGAAGAAAACAAATTGCGCATCCATATACTCGCCTAATGATCCGGGCGTGAATGGCGCATTGGCCCAGGGTTGCCGGCGAACGCCGGTAGCCCCGACTTCAGTGGCCGTGGCCGCCGAGACAATACAGGCGCCGATTACAACACCCTCATCGGGTGTCTTTGATACCCAGACCGGGGGCATGGTGTCGCTATCACGCCCGCTGTAGGTAAAAATGCGTGTCTCAACGCCCGCGGGGTCTTCATTTTTATCCGAATAGTTTTCCAGAGCGCTGTTGGACAGGGTGCATCGAGAGTTGGGGTGCGACATGGGCACGGGCTTGCCGTTTTCGTCCATCATGCCCTTTACCCAGGCCCCCTGGAAATTGGTGCCTTTGGTCGGCGGGGGGTCTTCTCCGTTGCCGGTCCACTGGGGAACCCCATTTTCATCTATGAGCACATTGGACCAGATGACCTCGGTGCCCTCATGACGCAAACATTTCATCAAGTAAGGGTCGCCTTCCCAGTTGACGTCCTCGACGATGCCAAAAATTCCGCATTCGGGATTGATTGAACGCACGGTGCCGTCATCTGCGATCCACATCTGCGCCAGGTCGTCCCCGACAAAATGATCACCGGCCATCGCCGAGGTGGTCTTACCGCAGCCGCTGGGTGCTGCACCCACCATCCAGGTAGTGCGCCCGCCGGGCCCCTCGATGCCGGTAATAAACATGTGTTCGGCAATCTGTTCACCTTTTTTCTCATAAACCGAGCGATCCACCGAAAAGCGATGGTTGCCCTTTTTCATGAGCAGCGTGTTGCCGGCATAGGTGCAGTTGAAGCTGTAGGTTGTCAGGTGGCTGCGGTCCATGTAAACCCGGGCATTGGGCAAATCCTCAGACCGGTTCAAGCCCTCGCTGTGGATATTGGCGTAGAAATGCCCGAGCCTTTCGACCTCCTGGTCAAAATCGGCATATACATTGCGGTAGAGAATGGCGGCGCTGTGCATGACATAGGTCGAGCTGGATATTTCAAGAGCAGGATTGGATGCCGTCGCGCCCACCGGCCCCCGCAAGAAAAATCCGACAATCATTGTTTTGCCTTTCATGATGCCCGTCATTTTTTCCCTGACATCTTGCAGCACTTCAGCCCGGTCTTTTTTCTTCGCCAGTGAACTGACCTCTTCGCCCTGATTATAGATGTAAAAGGTCCGATCGATGATGCGGCCCTGTTCTTCTTTTAGGTCAAAATGAATCGTATGACCGGGCATGGGCAGCGGTTTTTCTTCGCCTTTTTCTATGGAGAGCTGTCGGACAAATTGACGATCTGCCTCTGAGCCTGCATCGATAAAAACAGCATCGGGCTTACAGACTTTGATGGCATTGGCTATTTTCTGAAGAACATTTGGATTCTGGATACGTTTGAGCTTGGCCAGGTTATCGGCATCAATCGTCTCTTCAAATACCTGTTGTGCCGCTTTTACATCGGTGATTCCACCCAGTTCCGTTATGATGTCGATACAGTCTTTAAGCGGTCCCATACCCTTTCTCCTTTTCTGAATTTTTCAAAGGTAACCTTTAGTTTATCATTGATCTGCCGGATGGTCAAAACGCGTCTCAAAAGCGTTCCATGACCTAAACCGGAAATTTTCAATCCTCGTGAGATGCAACAACAATGTCTGACAACGATCGTTTCGGCACATGATGTACGGCTCGCTCATCTCTCCAATAGCGGATATTGCCATCTGGCCCAACCGCTTCGATCACAATCTCTTCTCTGGGTTTGCCGATGGCCACAATCAGCAGAATTTTCAGATGCGCCGGGATATCCAATACCGTGCGCAGCACTTTGCGATTAATGGAGCCGAGCATGCAGCCTGCCAGCCCCTTGTCCCTGGCTCCCAGCAAAATCGATTGGGCAGCAATCCCGTGGTCAACTCCAAAATCTTTGCTGATTTGGCTGTCCCCTAAAATCACAATGTAAGCCGCCGGTCTCTCACCGGTCTCCGGCCCCGGCCAGTCTTTCAGGTAGGCGGCCCAGCCCAGACAGTTGAAAATTTTCGCATTTAATGCAAGCCGGCAGCTTAAAATGTATTTTAAGGGCTGCAGGTTGGCGCCCGAGGCCGACAGACGTGCCAGATCGACCAGTTGTTCCAGCGTGCTTAAGTCAACCGGATGGGTTTCAGCAAACCGCCGACAGCTTCTGTTGGCCGCAATCAAATCAGCAATCATTTCAGTCCTCCGTGTTAGGGGTGTATAAATATCTTTCCTCCGGCGGCATATGCCTTCGGATCCAGATCAAAACTTTATCCATTTCCTCTCTAAGCTCATGTAAGGCCTTACCCCGGTGGCTGACATCGCGTTTTTCGGTAATGGTCATCTGCCCGAATGTTTTATTTAACGGTGAATAGAAAAAAATGGGATCATAACCGAAACCCCTTTCACCGGCAGGGGCTTCGGCAATCAGTCCCTCACAACGCGCCTCATAGGTCAAGGCCGGCCCGGAAGGAACGGCGATCGAAATAACGCACTCAAAAGCCGCTTTGCGGTTGGTTTGACCCTGCATGGCTTTGAGTAGTTTGGCGACCCGCTGTTGGTCCGTCGCGTCCGGGCCGGCATATCGTGCGGACTGAACGCCAGGCTCACCCCCCAGTGCATCCACTATCAGACCCGAATCGTCGGCCAGGGCCGGCATGCCCAGTATTTTGGCCGTAAAACTCGCTTTTTTATAGGCATTTTCTTCAAAGGTTTCACCGTCTTCTTCTACTTGCGGAATTGGCCCAAAATCAGCAAGGCTTTTAATTTGAATCGGAAAGCCGTTTAGCAAATCTTCAATTTCTGAAACCTTTCCCGGGTTTCCGGTCGCAATGATCAGTGGGATTTGTTTGTCCATGGCATTCTCGCTGTCGGCAAAGTTGCGCCGGCAGTTTAACGGGGGCAACTTGGCGTTTAAGGTTCAATTTGAGCAATTTTAGGGTTTCAACGGTCAGGAAGGTAAAACCTGTTTAGATTAAAGCATGCTTGCAGCTTTGTAAAGATCTTACCTGTATCGTGCATGAAAATAGATGCGAAAATTAGTGCGCTGTGGCGATTATCTTTAGGTGCGCTTTACCGAACCATAGACGCATTTTTCAAATGACGATATACAGTCTTTGGGCGAAAACCCTTAGGCCTTGAAATTTAACGGAAAGCGTGTCATTAACACCGCAGGCAATACACGGACAATCTCCGGGAATCGGGATCATTGGGAATGAGGAGCATTCGCAAAAGATTATATTATTTGCTGGCCTTAATTTTTCTGGTCATTATGGCCGGTAGTACGGGCTACTATTTAATTTTTGATGGTCAACCCGATTTTTTGGATTGCGTTTACATGACGGTGGTGTCGCTGACCACGGTCGGCTACGGCGAAGTCATAGCGATCACCGGAAATGATACGGCCCAGATTTTTACAATGGTGCTGATCACCTTCGGCATGGGCGTTATCCTCTACGGCATTAGTTCGCTGACTGCCTTATTTTTGGAAGGTGAACTTTCAGGTCTTTTAAGGAAAAAAAGAATGGCAAAGCAAATCGATAAACTAAGCGATCATTACATTGTCTGTGGCGGCGGTGAAACCGGCAGCGGTGTCATCTCGGAACTGTGCCAAAACAACGAGACAGCGGTGCTGATCGAAACAGATGCGGAAAGGATCGAACGCTGCAAAACCATTTGTGAGTTGCTGTATCTCCATGCTGACGCCACTGAGGATGATATTCTGATGGCGGCTGGAATTGAACGCGCCGCCGGAATCGTCATCGCGCTGCCGTCCGACAAAGACACCCTTTATGTGACCATGACCGCCCGTATGATCAATCACGGGCTGCGCATTATCAGCCGCATGTCCAACCCGCTACTGCGGCCCAAACTCATCAAGGCCGGCGCCGATGCGGTCGTTTGCCCCAATGCAATTGGTGCCCTGCGCATGGCTTCTGAAATGATCCGGCCCACAGCGGTAGATTTTTTGGATCATATGCTGCGCAGCGGCAAAGGCAATTTGAGAATTCATGAATTAACGGTTTCGCAAAATTCGAAGTTCAACCAAAAAGAACTCCGTGAATGCGATTTAAAAGAGCATTATGGATTGCTAGTGCTGGGCGCTAAAGACAACGCCGATGAGATTGAATTCAATCCACCGCCCACCCGCCTACTGGCGGCCGGAACGACCTTGATCGTCATGGGTGCGGTTGAGGAAATCGCCCGGGCGCGGGATGCGTTTTAAAATATTGAAAAAGCGAATTTCATATGTTTTACCTGTAGGGTAGACCTACCCCCAAAAAGATTGATACCGGAATATTGGCGTGCTGGAATGCTGGCGTAATGCAAAGCCGGTGGGCGGCGGCGGGTGCAATTACCAACGAATACGCCAACGCTCCATCACTACAACCTTTTTTAATTATGCCCACCAAAGATCTAATCCTGGCCATTGATAATGGCACTCAGAGCCTCAAAGCATTGATCTTCGATGCAGCCGGACAGATGCTGGCCAAGGAGGCCGTGACGTTTGTCCCCTACTTTTCGAAAAAACCCACCTGGGCGGAACAGGATCCGGATGTTTTCTGGCAGACCCTGATTGAAGCCTGCCAGCGACTCTGGCAGCATTCCGACATCGATAGAGATCGAGTTGCCGGCGTTGCGCTGACCACCCAGCGCGGCAGCGTTGTCAATGTTGATAAGGATGGCCGTCCCCTGCGGCCGGCGATCATGTGGCTCGATCAGCGCAAGACTTACGGGCAGACGCCGGTCGGTGGTCCCTGGGGATGGTTTTTCAAAATGGCCCGTCTGACAGATACGGTTGCCTATCTTCAGCAGGAAGCCGAAGCCAACTGGATCCGCACCTATCAGCCCGAGATCTGGCAAAAAACCCATAAATATTTGCTATTATCCGGTTACCTGACCTACAGGTTGACCGGTAAGTTTGTTGATTCAATAGGTTGCCAGGTGGGCTTCATCCCATTTGATTACAAGCACCTGCGCTGGTCGGCCAGTTGGGATTGGAAATGGCGGGTTTTAAAGGAGGTTGACCCGTCTATTCTGCCTGATTTGGTTCCACCGGCAGAGGTTCTAGGAGAGATTACCGCTGCCGCGGGCCAGGAAACCGGGATTCCGCAAGGCCTGCCGTTGATCGCTGCAGCCGCTGATAAAGCCTGTGAAGTAATCGGTTCCGGCAGTCTCCAACCATCGGTCGGTTGTTTGAGTTATGGAACGACTGCGACCATCAACGTCACCCATAAAAAATATATCGAGCCCATCCCGTTGTTGCCGGCTTATCCATCAGCTGTGACCAACTATTACTCGATTGAAGTTCAAGTCTATCGAGGATACTGGATGGTTGAGTGGTATAAAGAACAATTCGGCCAGCTCGAGAAGCAGGAAGCCTCCCGTCAGGGAATCGCACCCGAAGCCCTTTTTGATCGGCTGGTGGAGGCCATTCCTCCGGGGTCAATGGGATTGATGCTACAGCCTTATTGGACCCCCGGGCTTAAGATGCCAGGCCCAGAGGCCAAGGGCGCCATTATTGGCTTCGGCGATATTCATACCCGCGCGCATCTTTACCGTTCGATATTAGAGGGGTTGGCCTATGCCCTGCGCGAGGGTAAGGAACGCATTGAAAAGCGCAGCAGAACAAAGATTACCGAACTTCGGGTTTCCGGAGGCGGCAGCCAGAGCCGCAGCGCCCTTCAATTGACAGCCGACATTTTCGGCTTGCCAACCGCCAAACCCCATGTCTACGAAACCTCCGGTCTGGGTGCAGCCGTCGATGCGGCGGTCGGCCTGAGCCTGCATCCGGATTTTAAATCCGCTGTAGCGGCCATGACTCACATCGGAGAGGTCTTTGCGCCAGATCAAAAAAACCATGCCCTCTATAATGACCTTTACTATGATGTATACAAAAAAATGTATCGGCGGTTGAAACCATTGTACGAGCGCATCCGCGCCATCACAGGCTATCCAAAATAATCGCTATGAGGTTCTGGGTGTTTCCTATGGGCATTTGCCCCTTCAGGCGGTTGTCGGCGTAATCACCGATTGTCCCAACGCTTTTTACACCGGATGATGATATCATAAGATATGTGATTTCAGTTGCTTATCAGCTGATTGGGCACATTATCAATCTGCTTTACAAACGTTGAGGGTTATGCCATAAATTCTTCAAGTTCATCTCAGCTACCAGCAATAATTTTACCGGGATCCAGACACAACGGTTTGCTATTGGCGGTTGTTCATAATGGCACACGTGATTCCGGTAAACCCGATTCGACTTATCCATTCATGCTAAAAGAGCTTTCCATTCGAAATTTTGCCATTATTGATGACCTTCACATCCGTTTTTCCGACGGCCTGACCATACTCAGCGGCGAAACCGGGGCCGGTAAATCCATTATTCTCAATGCGGTCAACCTGTTGCTGGGAAGCCGCGCTGCGACCGACCTGATACGCAGTGGCGCCGAAAGTGCCGAATTGGAGGCCTTTTTCGAAATAGCGGCGTCAGGCCGGATTGCCAACCTCATGACCGAACACGGTTATGACCCTTCGCAAGGTTTGCTGGTTAGGCGGATCATTGCGCGCAATGATGCCAATCGGGTATACCTGAACGACCGTATGGCCACCATCCAGCTGCTCAATACCGTCACCGAAAATTTAGCCAGCATTTCCGGCCAACATGCCCACCAGTTACTGCTAAAAGAGGAACAACACCTTAACATTCTCGATCAATTCGGTGGTCTTCTGCCTTTGCGAGCAGCCGTCGGTGAGTACTTTCAAAAAATGCTGGCGCTACTGAAAAAATTATCAGAATTAAACGCCGTCGCGGAGCACCAGACTGAACAAATGGAGCTGCTGACGTTTCAACACAAGGAGATCACCACCGCCAATCCCATTTTAGGTGAAGATGAGGATCTGGAGCAGGAAAGAAAACGGTTAAAAAATGCTGAAACACTCTACCAGACCGTTTATACCAGTATCGAGTCGTTGTATGGCGCACCGGGTTCGGTGATGGAGAAATTGGTGGCTGTAAATAAAGAGCTGACGAAAATCTGCCAAATCGATAACCACTTGAAGTCAAATGTACAAAGCCTGTCTGACGCTACTTATCAAATCGAGGATTTGATTGAGGGTCTGCGTAGCTACCTCAATTCGATTCAAATGGACGACCAACAACTGGAGGCTGTTGAGGAAAGGCTCGATACACTCAACAGGCTCAAGCGTAAATATGGCGGCTCATTAGATGCCGTCATCGCAAAAAGCAAATCCATCGAGCAGAAGCTGGCCAATATCGAAAATGTGGTCGACCAAATCAAAGAGATCGAAACAAAAGCGAACGAATTACACACCCGGCTTAAAGAACGCGCATTAACGCTATCGCGCAAACGCAAAAAAGCAGCCAGACGCTTTGCCGAAAAGGTCATGGAGCAGCTGTCCACATTGAAAATGGCCAAAACCGAATTCAGCGTGGCGCTGCAACCCCTTGCAGCAGATGAAATGACCGATCTCCGCCTGACAGTTGATGATCGCATGATTGCTGAAACCGGTATCGACCGGGCCTGTTTTTTGATCGCCCCCAATGTGGGAGAGACCCTCAAGGCACTAACCAGCATTGCATCCGGCGGTGAGCTGTCACGGGTGATTCTGGCGCTAAAGGCGCTTTTGGCGAAAAGCGATTCGGTCGAAACGGTGGTTTTCGATGAAGTGGATTCCGGTATTGGGGGGGGGGTCGCCGAAGCGGTGGGTAAAAAATTAGCCGCGCTTGCCAAACACCACCAGGTGATATGCATTAACCATCTGCCCCAAATCGCTAAATACGGCAAACAGCATTTTCGAATTTCAAAAAAGGTGTCATCCGGCAGGACCCGCACATCGATTCAGTTGCTAAACGATAAAGACCGCTATCGAGAAATCGCCCGCATGTTGGGGGGGGAGAAAATTACTCAGAAGACCTTGGCCCACGCCCGAGAGCTTCTGCAGCAATGATGAAAGCAGCTAAAAAACTAAAAAGCAACCGGAACTCGCTTACAGCAGCTGCATTCTTTGATGAAAAAAGCGGGCCCCGCCCTTGACCCGCAGCCCGACATCTCTTATGATGATATTTAATATCAGTTTTTTGCCCGGTTACACCACACCCATGCCGTTAATTGCACCGACCCCATTTCTGCAATAGAGAGGTGGGTTTTTGTTTTGGTGCTGACCAAACGAGCCGGCCTTTAGAGAAGGTCTTGATAACAGATTTGGTGCTTAAAAGATTTGGATGGAACAGCTGTATACTCAAACGTATTTTGAGACGTCAATGAGCATCCGTTTTTAGGCAGTTGGAGATACAATCGTGCACATCAGTAATCCTCTTTATAACCTCGCTCTATGTCTGGTGGTCATCTGCGCCAGTTGGATCCGGCCGACAACAGGCAACGCCCAGGACTTTTTAGATTCGGCGTCAAAAGCTCAAATTGCCAGCGGTGTCATTAACAAAAGCATATTGATTATGCCTCAGCTAAATAAACTCAATTTTGGGTTTGGCCGGCACGAAGGCATCGAATTCTTTTATAAAAAAACCATCAGCAGGATATTTTTCCAGGACAAACAATTAAATGCCAAAATAATCGACGTCAACATCAACTCATCAGAGATCGCGCTGGAGTTGTCCCATCCTATCCTGGGCACCGGAACCATTCGATTCCAATTCAGTCCCAAACTTCTTAGCCAAACAACTGTACAGGGAATACAAACCATTTTGCTTCAAACTCTTGGAGATGAAAACCACCAGTATGTCGTCTTAGATCCCGCCACCAAGCTGTATCACCTCTGGTCTTGCAATCATTTTAAGGATCCGGGCCATATGCCCCTCATGAAGCGCGAAGACGCCGATCAACAAGGCTATCGACCCAGTGGCTTTTGCTTTAAAAATGTCATTTATCTACCGGATTTGGCAGTGGAAAAGGCGATAGAAGCAGAGTGGTCGATGCGTCTGCGCAATTACGAGCCCATCGAAAAAGAGTCCGAGAAACAGGCCCATTTGTCCGCAATCGGAGAAAAGGTCCTTAACAACTGGCCGCTTAAGTTGCTGGGCTACGATTACGCTTTTTACTTGGCCAGCAGCGACGAAATAAGCGCCTTTGCGATCCCCACCGGCAAGATCGTCGTCACCACCGCCCTTTTCGACTCACTGGATAATGATGACGGACTGGAAGCATTGTTGGCTTACGCCATTGCGCATATCGAGCAACGGCACAGCTTGAAAAAATATTATGATTGCTTGAAAGATGAAGAATACTCGGACGCTGTGAAAAAACTGGCAACCCTGGTCGGTGTACTGGCCGGTCCTGCCAGCAGCGGGCTTTCAGGTGCCTTGAACATAGCCCTCCCCGGGGAATCCTGCAGCCCTCATTCCCTGGTCGGTTACCGTTACGATTCTGTCCATCAAGCCGATTCAATGGTGGCGCTGTATTTTGATGTCCATAAAAATGATCGGCAGGGGATCGCATCTCTGATCAAAAAGCTGCAATTCAGTCAACTGGCCGTTAGCCTGCACCCGGACATGCGCTTTAATCCACAAAAAAATCCAGATGATTCGCGTCTCAGGCGCGTCGAAGAAACTCAATTCAGATACTTTAACGAAGGCGCCCATTTTGTATTGAACCGTGAAAAAAAACCACTGGTGCAGCTAAATCTAAACTATCAACAAATCTTCGATGATGAAAATTATGTGCATATTTATCTGGTTGATAAAGAGATATTAGAGCTGGAGCAGGTCAAGGAAGGTGTATCTGATTTGTGGCTTACGATTACAGATTTAAACGGTGTCCACCAGTTGGAGCATCAAAAGGATTTATTAACCGAGGATATGTGGGGTGCCCATTTAACCTTCAGCGTTAAAAGTGACAGAAAGGAAAAATTACTGCAGGATATTAAGAAAATTGCGCTGACCGTCGGTTCGGCCAAAGGGCCAGCCGACCGCCTCAACGATCAACCGCCCAGAAATTATACTTTTGTTCCCGGAAAAGTTGATGGGTCAATTTTCTGAAAGCCAAATACGGCCAGGGCCAGAATTTTCAAAGCTTCAAGGCCGACATAAATCGAATGCAGAGAAGATGGCGGCAGTTGCTGACCCTGATGAACCCAAAGGAAATCCCCACGATCATACCCAGCCACAATAATCCAATGAAAACCGGCAATCGATGCCACAAGATGCTGGTTGCCTTCTTTTGTTTTTGACGGATCACGACACACCCCGGTTTGAGTCCAGATTATCAAAATATCGGAATCCAAATGCTAACATAGGAATAACTTTCGCGGTTGCAACCGGCGTGATAGTTTTGTAGCCTCATCATAGCTTACGTAAAAGTAGGGCGTTAACGATGGAAAAATTCCTATCGCACCAAAACTAATTGAACTATCCAGGGAAGCAAAGGTCTTCTCATTTTAGCACCCGGGTATAGCCAATTCATTATCAGAATCGGGGGCCGCGCGCCGATTTGATGCATTGGGGGCAGCTGCGATCTTAAGCCAAAAGCTTCTGTCAGCTGAGCTCTGATCGCCCCTAAAAATCGGTAAAGTTTGGTGAATATGGGCCGATAAAAACCATAACAGTGTGTTAATGCACTGTCACCCAATGCTCAGAGGGTGATTCATTGTGAATCACCCTCGTCCATTGGGAACTGTCATCTTGCCAATTATACCGCTTGTCATTAAAATGTTCCGAAAAAAGGATGGCGGCATAAGTGTTGTCGCAAAAAAACGTTCTGCAATCGGAACGTTTTTTTGACAACGACTATAAAGCTCTTCTCGTCCGTATCGATCCAATGCCTGCATTTCTTTTTCTGCTGCATAAAGTTGAATGCCAATTCAAGTGCCAACATCTGACAGCGACATAGGAAAACTGTTGCCCAGTTTCTATGGAAAATTTTCCACAAACCATATGTCTGAATGATGACGGTGCTTGGACGGAACAGCCCCATTTGTTGATTATTGTTAGACTTCTTAAACAAATCAACAGTTCGGCACGCTTTATGCTAAGCAAAATAGGCGATTGGTTTTTCTGAGCAAAATCTTGTCCGGAGAATTTGGCGTATGCAACAAGGTCTTATTTCATTGCTACTAGCTGTCGTCAGTGCCCTTTTAATCTTCGTGGCGTTTGCCATCTACGTCGGCGTATAGACAACAGTCATAAGAAATCCTCTTCGGGTAGATTCAGCAGATCGTCGATAACGTAAATTGGTGGCAGTAACGCATCTCTTCTTGTAAGAGCCAACGAACAGCCTCAGCGGAGGGTGTCAGATGGACCCGAATCCGGAAAAAAGAGATACACCCCGGTTTGAACATGAAGCTATGGTCCTTATTGAGAATTATCCGTCCGGTCAATATCATGAGGGTCGGATGTACAATTACAGCCGAAGCGGCATGTATTTTGAGTCAGATTTTGCCCCATCGGTCGGGTCGGATATCTTTATCGGAATTGAAAACTCACCCTACTCATCGGGCCATGATGTTTACCGAGCCCAGGTTGTCTGGTGCAGGGAGTTGGCTGACAACGATTCCTATTATTACTATGGTGTCGGCATAAAATACTACTAGAAACCATCTTTAAATTGATAGGCCCCCATGATACGTAGTGGCTCGATATTTGGATGATCGGCAACACAGTCTTCGGGTTTGAGTAACAGCGTAGGGTTCATTCCACATATCGGGCCACCTGCAACTTACAAATGATAGCGCCTGAGAGAAAATTACATGACCGGCTTCCTTTTTATGCATAATTTAAAAATGATATTGTGGTTCATCTGCGGATGGATTGGGCCAGATCGTTTAAACGTTCCCGGAACGAGATCAGATATCGGGCGACCTTGCCGCGATGGTCGGCGGTAACCGAATCATGCTCCCCCCTTAAAACTATCAGTGGATCAAAAGTGCAAATCTGTTCCATATCACGAAACGCGATGCGTACATTTTTCTCACCACCTTTTTCTTTTATTTCCGGATACAGCTCAACGAAAGTTCGAATAAAATCCCGCAGAACAAGAATGACGCCTTGGGTATAATAAATGCGGTCATCCAGCTCTGTGTACGGCACCTCGTCGTTGGTCTGGACTAAAAGCCCGAGCGGCTGGTCTAGCAGCTGGTTGCCAATGATAAAAGTGAGCATATTGTACATATCATCTGAGCGCATGTTATAAATCGCTTTGCCGGCAGCCAATTCGTCTTCGTATTTGCGCAACAGCGCAATGCCTTCACGATATTGACTTTCCGTCGATGGAAACCACCAGCTCGCTTCGCTAAAGGCAAAATATTTTTCCCGGGCTTCCTTTAAGGCTTCATTTTCAGCATCAACTTTGCCATATTTGGCCAGGTTGGTTGAAAAAAAGTTGATCAGCATCCGGCTAGCAAAAATAACGCCCCGCTGCCGGTTGGCGCGGTTATCAAGCCAGCGGGTCGGAGATACGATCAAATCATTGACCGACCAGCCAAAAGTCGATTTCATCTCTTCTTCCAGCCGGTTGCTGATAGCCGCACTGAGTGCAATTCCCTTTTTTGCTTCACCGGAATCCGGTTTAATTTGATCGAGAATGGAATGTATTTTTGAGCTGTACCAGGGAAACCGGGTGGCGTCTATGGCGGTAAAGCCTTTATACACACCCCAGTAAATTCCAACCGTCAGCGGCCATATCAAAATAAAGGCCAGCAATACAATGATGGTCCACTTGCCAAAGGTCGTCAATTTGGGTTTCAGTTTTTTTAGCATGCTGTCTGCCTTGTTTGAGTTAAAAAGTGTGGTTGCCCTGCCGCACCCAAGTTTTCCAAAATTAACCGCTTGCCGGCCGGGTGTCAATAGATTCTGCCGGGCAACGGTTTCGACCGGACAGGGTGTCGGTGGTCTGAATCGGGTTCAGTTGTCTCTTGACACGAATTGCGAAAATGCTACTCTTAATCAGATATTCATTTGGTGTCCTTAACCCGAACTGAAAAAGTTCAAGACGCTTCAGGAAAATATAGCATGTTAATTGACATTTGGAGAGCACAAAAAAGGTATTCAGAAATGTCGACAAGAAAAAAGCGGCAATGGCCATGCACGATGCTTGTCCTGGGGCTGGTCGGGCTGTTTTGTTCCTGCGCAACCACCAATAATTTTGGACAGCTGCAGTCCAGTCATGACATCACCCGACTGTTTGATAACGCTCAGATATTGACTGACCACACTTATTATTACAGCGGGCTGCAAGGGGTGCCGGATGCCATCATCGCAATCCATCCCAATTATATGCTGCGGTCAAGGCTGTGGCAACAGGTCGATCTTTCACATCGGACCTTAAAAAAATGGACATTTCGGATGAATTATGTCCACCTGGTAAGACCTAAAGGCGCCTGGATTTTGGGCCCCGATGGCGACCGTCTGGGCATCTGGTTCTCAGCTCAGCAACAAACCAGCGTCCGCCTTGACCGTGAAAATCGCCTGATTATTGCACCCCCCGAACCACCGGAATTAAAGGGTGTCCCATAACCGTCATTTATATCCAAACAGTATCGGACAGTCATGTCGCCGTTGTCCGCCTGTTGCACCGGCTTGTTTCTGCCGGCTGCTGTAGAAGCGGTGAAGTCCGGGCTGCAGGGGGCCGGCTGTTCGCATTTCCATCTGATAAGAGGCTTAATATGTTCAAAAGATTACTTCTGCTAATGACCCTTGCGCTCACATTGTTGACCAACGGCTGCATTGCCTTGGTTGTTGGTGCCGGCGCCGGCGCCGGAACTTTTGCTTATGTTAACGGCCAATTGAGTCGCACGTATCAAGCGTCATATGAGAAGACCTACGCGGTTTGCAAACAAATTTTGGCCGACCTCAAGCAACCCATCCTTGAGGAGAAAACCGACGGGACCCAAACCACGATCAGGTCCAAGCGGGTTGATCAAACACCCATGACCGTGCGGATTCGCATCGTCGATCCGAACTGGACTGAGGTATCTGTCCGAACGGGTCACGTGGGCGTCTGGAAGAGACAAATATCCGAACAATTTCAAGGGTTTGTGGCCGAACGCATTGAAAAGTAGTCGTATGGCTTCAAAGCAACTGACCCCAGCCGATAAAAAGAGGTTTAAGGATAATTTTTTTGGGCAAAGGGCAATTCGGCGTTGAGCGCATCGATCTGTTCCTGTTCCAGGCGATTGATCTCTTCAATATGGGAGTCCATGACCTGTGCAAGGCGCTCATCGAAGAATCGATGAAGACTGTAATTGCCGACAGCAGTGAAGCCACGCCGTATCTTATGATACCCACCCATACCCGGATCGAACCGCTTGATGCCATTAGCAATCCCCCATTCAATCGGCCTGTAATAACATGCGTTAAAATGCAAAAAATTAAATTCAGTTGAGCAGCCCCAATACCTGCCGTACAAACGGTCTCGCTTGTGCACTAGAAGGGACAAACCGACCGGTAAATCTGGCTGAGTCTCTTTGAAAGCGGCCACCAGAAGCAACCGGTGGCGGTAACCGTCTGCCAGCCCCTCAAAAAATGACCGTTTAAGATATTTACACCCCCAGGGACCAAATTTATCGTTGGTCCGTTCGTAATACGGATAAATTTTAGATAGAAGCGCCGGCGGAATCTGGCGGCCGGCAAAGGTTTTCAAATAAACGCCCTGATTTTCAAGTGCTCGGCGTTCCCGCTTAATATTACGACGCTGGTTTGAATTAAATACTGTCAGATAGTCGTCAAAAGATTGATACTCCGCATTGCGCCAGGAAAAGCTTTGATGCAACCAGCTGATAAATTGGTATTGAATCATCCTATGACGCCATTGCGGATCAACGAAGAGAAAGCTGCAGCCGGACAGCCCGTATTGATGACAGAGGCGCTCAATCTCAATAACCATTTGCCGGGTTAACTGATCCTCATTTTCTCCGGGTGCCATTAAGAAACGGTATCCGATCATTGGTGTAAAAGGACTCATGCCGACCAGCTTGGGGTAGTAGGATATCTTCAAATGGCGCGCTACATCCGCCCAGGCATGATCGAAAACAAACTCACCGGCACTGTGGGCCTTGATATACAGGGGTGCCGCCGCAACCAGGCGCTCACCGGACCAGATCGTTAAATGATGGGGCAACCATCCCGTTTCAGCTGAGGTGCTCTTGGACGTTTCCATTTGGCGAAGCCAATCCCACTCTAAAAAAGGGGTCTCCAAAGGCGCTGCCAGGGCATCCCATTGGAACTGATCGACTTCGGTGATGCGTTTAAGCCACGCGGCAGCAAGTGATGTTGAAGATGCTGAGGTCATTCAAGGAACATCCATTTCGTTTAAAATTGTCAGGCAGTGGCCCGGATAATTTTAACCTTTTTAAATCTAAGATCAAACACCATCGCTGTCACGCTTTTTCTGCGGATCACTGGCACCCGTATTCACAATAAGCGTTTTCAAAGTTTGCGTACGCTCCGTGATGGCCGGTTCACTGCCAAATGCCGGGGTTTTATGGCGTCCCGGCATCTTGACAATCCGGATAAGAAAAGCATATTATTACGGTATTCAAAAGCGCTGTCCATTTATAACGTGCAGCTACGCGTTGCGCAAAACAGATGTTTTTTGATAAAGCCCGGGCAGCGTGCTTCATAATAGAATCAATAAAAGGGAAGATAGATGCCACTTTATGAGTTCAGATGTTTAAAATGCAATGATTGCTTTGAAATATTGGTAATGAAACAGGAAGATGAGGTGGAGCTCAAATGCCCTCACTGCGGTTCTGAAGAGTTTGAAAGGATCATGAGTGCTTCCTGTCACAGCATGGGCAGCGGTGCAGGCAAAAGCAAAGGCGCAAGCGCCCAAACACGCAACTGCCCAAGCGGCAGTTGTACCACCTATGAAATACCGGGGCACGAAGCTTGATTTCCAAAACCTATCCTGATCACCCGGTCGGTCAGTCCCTGCCTTATGGTGAACCAACTCATCGGGTCTATTAATTGGCTAACTTTCACAATGATTGCTAAAGCCGGCGAGCCTATCTCCTTTAAAACCCGCGTAGCTCATTTATTTGCCTGTTTGGGGAACGCTGATGAAACAGATTCATACCCAGGAAAAAGAACAATTTAAAAAGTTATTTAAGCAAGAACAAATCGACAAATTCGAAGATCGCTTCAGGGTCCTGGAGGTCTTTTTGCAGACCGAAAAGCATGTCACCATCGAAGAAATGGTTGACCTTTTAAATCGCGCCGGCTGGCGCCTTGAACCTGAATTTGTTCAGGAAACAATGAAATTGTTGTGCCGCTTCGGATTTGCCCAAAAAAGCCGTTTTGATAACGGCGACCTTCTTTATGAACATCGGCATCTGGGACAGCATCACGATCATATGGTCTGCACCAAATGCAAAAAAATTATTGAGTTCGAGAATGGGCAACTGGAGGATCTGCAGATCAAAATCGCAGCCTCCCAGGGATTTCACATGCTGCAGCATAAAATGGAAATTTATGGCATCTGTGATGCCTGCCTAAAAGAACATATCCAATTGATGCCCCTGGTTATGGCAAGGCCTGGTGAACGGCTGGTGCTGAAAGACTTTGAGGGCGGCTTGGGGGCCCGCATGCGATTGACGTCGATGGGATTGCGAATCGGCGACGAAATTGAAGTCATATCAAACAATCACCGGGGACAAATTGCGATTGCAGCCGATTATAAGCGCTATGTACTCGGTAAAGGTCTGGCTGAGAAAATACGCGTTGAACCGATAAGGCAGGCTCGTGTCAAGAATTAGCAGTTATAAAACCACGACGGCACAGTGACCGCACCAAAAAAAGCAAAGAATAGTTGTAAAAATCCTTTTTGCTTTTGTGGTGAAAAGTGTTTATCAGGGTCTGAATGAACCAATTTGATAAGAGGGCATACACGCTTGCAAAATGGAACAATTTGAACCCGCATATATTCAAACTCATGAAAACGGTCAGCTGCGTCAAAAGATAAAGAAAGCCCGTCGGCTGTTAAGTCCCTGCGTCCTCTGCCCCCGGGAATGCAGTGTTGACCGGTTGGGCGGCGAAACCGGTGTATGCCGGACCGCCGCACAGGCCTGGGTCTCCAGCTACAACCCGCATTTCGGTGAAGAGTCTCCTCTGGTAGGCAGCCATGGTTCCGGCACCATTTTTTTTACCCACTGTAATCTGATGTGTTTGTTTTGCCAAAATTTTGACATCAGTCATCAAGGCCACGGGCAATCGGTGAGCGAGGAACAGCTGGCAGCCATCATGCTCGCATTACAGCAGCAAGGATGCCACAATATCAATTTTGTAACGCCGTCACATGTGGTTCCACAAATTTTAGCTGCTCTTGAAATTGCCATTCAGCATGGGCTTAATGTGCCGCTGGTCTACAATTCCGGCGGCTACGATAGGCCTGCAACACTCAAGCTACTGGAGGGAGTGTTTGATATTTACATGCCGGACTTTAAATTCTGGGATCGGGAGATTGCCGAAAACGCTTGCCAGGCCGGGGATTATGCTGGAATTGCCTGCAGCGCACTCAAGGAAATGCACCGGCAGGTCGGCGATCTGGTTACCGACGATGCGGGTCTCGCCCAACGCGGTCTGATTATACGGCACCTCGTCCTGCCCGGCGGCGTAGCGGGCACGCGCGAAATTATGCGCTTTATCGCCCGAGAAATTTCAACCCGCAGCTATGTGAACATCATGGCCCAGTATCGTCCTTGCGGGCGCGCTGCTGAAATAAAGGAATTGAATACTTTTCTTTCGCCGGCGGATTACCGCCGCGCGCTAGAGGATGCTGCCAAAGAAGGTATTACACGTCTTGATCAGCCCCGGCGCCGCTTTGTACTCAAATAAGCAAATACCTGAATCTTGCATATGAAAACCTGCAACTCATTTAAAATTCAGGCGATCCCTGAATCCTGCATGAAAATGGATGCGGAAGGCTTGTGCAAAATTCGGTAAATTATCTGCTATTGCGTAAAACCTTTGGGCAAAATTCATTTTTCAGCGCCTCAGAATTTGTCTGGTCAATGAATTTATGAAATAATGGAAGACATGCAAAGAATTTTTGCCGTTGGTGATATTCATGGGTGCTATGAAAAACTGTATACGCTCATGGACAAAATACCGCTAAATAAGGAACAGGACCGGCTGCTTTTTATTGGAGATTACATCGATCGAGGACCGGGATCCATAGAGGTCTTAGACTATTTAATTGATTTAAAAAAGCACTTGCCGGGCATTATTTTTTTGAAAGGTAATCATGAAGATATGCTGCAAAATTATCTGGACGGCAACGATCGATTTACCTATCTGTTAAACAGCGGTCAGCAGACCCTAGACGCTTATCTGAAAAAACAGGACACTCCAGAAGATTATCCGGTACCATCCGTGCATCTCGAATTTTTACGTGAGTTGCATCTTTATTACCAAACGGAAGATTATATCTTTGTGCATGCCGGTATGCGAGATAAAGTTCCCCTGGAGTCTCAAAAAGAGATTGATCTGCTCTGGATCCGCGATGAGTTTATTTACTCTGATTATGATTTCGGCAAACGTGTTGTATTTGGACATACGCCCTTTAGAGAGCCGCTTATACAAACCAACAAAATCGGGATCGACACCGGAGCCGTTTATGGTAACCGGCTCACTTGTATTCAGCTGCCGGAAATGAATTTTTTTTCAGTATAGTCCATTTGAACCGAATCGGCCAGGAATTGACTTGCTGTGCTTTCATCGTATAATCCGTATTGAGGTTCTCGCTGAACCCTTTGGAGCGCCAATCTAATGTGCGTTAGCAGCAACGTGAGATGAGGCTCTCAGAGAATTGATGAGGAGGAAGATTAATGCGCGTGAATATCCGATCTCTTATGATCATTCTTTTGATCGTTGGTTTTTCAGCAACCGCCCTTGCTGAGCGCTTGGCGGTTTCCGCCCCGGTTGCCAATATTCGGTCCGGACCCGGTACGAGTCATAATGTGTTGTGGAAAGTGGAGAAATTTTTCCCATTGATCGTAATTGACAAATCCGGTGAGTGGTACCAGTTTAAGGACTTTGAAGGTGACCGTGGCTGGATTCATCGTTCGCTGGTGGACAAGACCCCAACAGTGATTACGAAAAAGAACAAATGCAATATTCGGTCCGGACCCGGTACGAGTCATAATATCCTGTTCACGGTCGAAAAAGGAATTCCCTTTAAAGTCCTTAAAAGCGAAGGCAGCTGGATTTACATCGAGCATTCAGATGGCGATAAAGGTTGGATCCATAAAGCACTGGTTTGGTAAAGAGGTGAAAAAACGAACGTGCCTTTACTAGAAAGCGGTAAAAAAGACAAAAAACTCGTTGTCGGAGTGGGTTCGGCCTTGATCGATATACTGGCTCATGAAGAAGATGGTTTTTTAAATAAAACCGGTGCCATTAAGGGCGGCATGACATATGTCAGCAAGGAATTTATCGAAAAAACCCTTTCGCTTGCCTCCAATAGGCTCAGCCTGGTACCCGGAGGATCTGCCTGTAATACCATTGTGGGGATTGGCAAACTCGGCGGGAACGCTCGTTTTGTCGGAAAATGCGGTAATGGTGAAATGGGCCGTTTTTTTGAAACCGATCTAAAACGTCAAAATGTTGAGCCTTCGCTTTTGCGCTCCAATTCGCCTACAGGTCGGGTTCTTTCCATTATTACCCCGGACGCGCAGCGCTCGATGTTTACATTCCTGGGCGCTTCGGGTGAAACCTCACCGCAAGAGATTTCGCACAATTTATTCAAAAATGCGGCCATTGTTCATATCGAAGGCTATCTGCTGTTTAACCCGGATTTGATCTTAAAGGTTTTAAAAACAGCCAAACAGTCCGGTGCTCGGATTTCGCTGGATCTGGCCAGCTTTAACGTTGTTCAAGAATCCTATGATCTGGTAGAGCATATAGTTGATTCCTTTGTCGATATCCTTATTGCCAATGAAGACGAAGCTCAGGCCTACACCGGGCACCGGAATGAGGCCCGCGCCATCGAAGCGCTGTCTGAGAAAGCAGAGATTGCCGTCCTTAAAGTGGGAGAGCGGGGCAGCTTTATCGCCTGTGACAATCAAATTGTGGCGATCCAGCCCAAAACCGGTGACGCCATAATCGATACGACCGGCGCCGGAGATTTATGGGCAGCAGGCTTTCTTTACGGATTGGTCAACGGGTATGCGTTGGATCGTTGCGGTAAATTGGGCTCAGCCTGCGGTTATGAGGTCTGTCAGGTGGTCGGCGCTAACATACCCGATGCCGGCTGGGAAAGGATTCGCAAGCTTTTAGATTAAACAGTCGCTTCAAGAATGATCAGATCCGCCCGGGCGGATCTGACCATTGACTCTGCGAGGATTGAGCCATTGAAAAAGCACACCGCAATCTTACGAACATCATACACTTGAATATATAAAGAGACATGCTATACTAAGTCTTTTTAAAATATGGAATAAAAGTTCCATGCTATGCGGTCGTTTTTAGGGTTTGCGCGTTTTTCGTAAAAATGGAAAAACGCCCTAACCGCCGCAGTTAACAGGGGGTATAACATGGACAGGGAGGTTAAATGGCGGCGAAGTATAAGAGCCGAAAGGAATTACTGAAAAAGCCGGATGAATTTATCACCCTCACCGGCAAGACCATCGCCATCGCCAGAGACTACCAAAATCATATAACGTACACGCTACTGGCGATTGTGGCCATCGGGCTCATTTTTCTTGGATACCGATTTTTTGCGCAACGTGCCGAGACAAAGGCATTTTCGATGCTGCAAAAAGCCCAATCTGTATACCAGCAACAGAAAGCTGCATCCTCAGCAAAAGAGGCCTACAACAAAGTTTCACCGGTATTTCAAGATATCATCAAAAAATACGGTGGGAAAGCCGGCGGCAAACTGGCGCGGGTGATATATGCCAACATCAGCTATGAAGCCGGCCAATATGAAAATGCCGCTGCGCTTTACAAACAATCACTCAATGATTTCCAAGACAATAGCGCCGTCTACAATTTGATCCTTAACAGTCTGGGCTATGCCTACCTGCAGATGAAAGATACCCAGAATGCGGCCGTTTATTTTGAGCTTGCCGCTAAACAGACCGATTCCCTCGTGCGAGAAGATGCGCTTTTTAACCTGGGATGGGTCTATCAAAATATGGGGGAGGCCGCCAAAAGTCAGCAGACGCTTGAACAGATTTTAGATGACTATCCAGATTCACTCTATTTTGATATGGTTCAGGAAGAATTGAGCGCTCGACAAGACGATTCGACATCCTGATGGTTGACTGAAAAAGCGCTGATTTAAGCCCACCGCCGTTACGCGTGAGATCCGCGCTTTACTGCTTTACGCCGACATCCAGATTATACTTTTTGATTTTCTGATTCAGACCGCTTTTTCCAATCCCCAGCAATTCTGCCGCATGTGATTGAACATTGTTACTCATTTTCAGCGCACGCTCAATCATGGTGCGCTCGATCATGGCCAGGGTATCATAAAGCTTTGCATTTGCCGGTATGCCATCAAGATGCAGGGTGTTGTAGATATTATCTTTAAAATTTTTGGGGAGGTCCTGGACGCGGATGGTATCACCCGCACACAAAATCATCACCCGCTCAATGACATTTTCCAGTTCCCGAATATTTCCTGGCCAGTTGTAATCATAAAACAGGCGGTCCACCTCCTGATCAACGCCCATAATCGGAGCTTCGTCTTTTCGCTCAGATGCATATTTTTTAATAAAATGATTCACCAGCAACCGAATGTCTTCTTTGCGTTCCTTGAGGGGAGGTAACGCAATATGGACGACGTTCAACCGATAAAAAAGATCATCCCGAAAACGGTTATCTATCATTTCGCGCTTTAAATCCTTGTTGGTGGCGGCAATTATACGGATGTCCACCGATATTGTACGGATACCACCCACGCGCTCAAAAACCTTTTCCTGCAAGACACGCAATAGTTTGACTTGCAGATTCGCAGATAACTCACCAATTTCATCTAAAAACAATGTCCCGCCGTCAGCCAGTTCGAAACGGCCCTTTTTGGTTGCCACTGCGCCTGTAAAAGCGCCCTTTTCATGGCCAAACAATTCGCTTTCCAGCAAATTCTCAGCAAGGGCCGAACAATTGACCGCCACAAATGGCTTTTCACGTCTGGCAGAGTTAAAATGAATGGATCGTGCAACCAGTTCTTTGCCGGTGCCGCTTTCGCCTTCAATTAATACCGTAGCACTGGAAGGCGCGACTTTCTTAATGGTATCAAAAATATCCCGCATTTTTTTGCTTTTACCGATAATGTTATCGAAACGAAATTGAGATTCAACCGCATCGCGCAGGCGTCTGTTTTCTTTGACCACCTGGTATGTAGCGATGGCTTTTTTTACATAAATAATCAAACGCTCATTGTCGAAGGGTTTCAAAATATACGTGTAAGCACCTTTCTGCATGGCCTCAACCGCTTTATCCACCGTACCGTAGGCCGTCATCATTAATACCGGCAGATCCGGGTCATTTGCTTTGATTTTTTCCAGCAATTCAATACCGTCCATTCCAGGCATTTTCATATCAGTAAGAATGAGATCCAAATCAGAGGTTTTATGAATTTCAAAAGCCTCCTGCCCACCGGATGCGCAGAGCACTTCGTAGCCCTCTTCCTCCAGAAGCGCGCTTAGAATGGTCAAATAGTTTTTTTCATCATCAACAATAAGAATGGTTTCCATAATGTCTTCGTCTGGCTGTGAATATGGTACGGGTTAATGGGTTTCATCGGTGTTGACCGCGTCGGGCGCCAGCTTTTAGTTTGCGCTCACCCAAAAATGAAATCACGAATGGGTTTCCAATAGACGCCCCTGCCGGCAGAACGGATGGGAACTAATTACGCTCTGCAACCGCTTCATCTGGCGACGCTGTGCCTGTTGTTATCGGCTTGAACGGCAGCTCGACGGTGACGCGCGCCCCTGAAACGGGTCGATTCACAATTTGTATGCTGCCACCGTGGGACTCGATGATGTTTTTAACAACGCCTAAACCAAGGCCTGTGCCCTTTTCTTTGGTTGTAAAAAAGGGATCCCAGATTTTATTTATATTTTCAGGCGGAATACCCTGGCCCTCATCATCAAAATGGATCGTAATCCGGTGATCATTGGAGCTGACTTCAACCAGGATTCTGCCTCCCTCAGGCATCGACTGCATTGCATTAAGCAAAATATTCAGAAAAGACTGATACAGCATAGTCGAATCGGCCATAATATCCGGCAAATCTTCCTGATAATTTTTTTTGATAATATAGCCTTTTTCCTTATTCTGAGCCCCGAGAAAGGTTAAGTTTTTATCAATGATTTCTTCAACCCGGCAGGGGGCCATTTTCGGAACCCGGGGCTTGGCGTAATTGATAAAATCGGTAATGATCGCGTTTAAGCGGCTGGCCTCCTCTACGATAATATCAGGAAATTTGTTTGTCTGATCGACTTTGGCAATTTTTTTCTTTAGCAGTTCGGCCGAACTTCGAATAATGCCAAGTGGGTTGCGAATTTCATGTGAAATTCCGGCGGCCATTTCACCCAAAGACGACAGGCGCTCTGCGTGGGCCAATCTCTCCTTGAGGCGCAATCTTTCCATAGCTCGCTTTTGGATAATACCTTCACCTCTTTTAACCACAAAGACCAACACCACAAAAAGCGCTCCCATCAACAGCGTACTGGTAATAATCACCAGAATCTGAATCTGAAAAATGGTCTTATAATCGTCAGACAGATCCTGGGCGATCTCGACAACGCCGAGAACCCGTCCCGAGATTTCTCCCAGCTGCGGTTCCCAGCGCAAAGGAGCGAAAGTGATCAGTTGAACCTTTTTGGGAAAACCCAGCAGAATCTGCAAAAAATTTCCTCTTTGAACCAGTTTATGGTTCCATTTACCCGAACGGGCCTGCAAATATCCGGTACCGCCATAATTTCGACGCCCGATTAAGTACTGGTCGAAGCTATAGGAAACCTCATTATCCATGCTGTAAATATTGATTTTTTCAACCTCAAAGCTATGCAGTGTGCTGCGCACAACTTTATCCATGCGCTCAAACTGCTCCCGATTGCTCAATTGAATTTTGCCATACATCAAACCAATGGGAACAATGAATTGTAAAAATACCTGGTGATTTAGATTTTCAATCATCGCATGCGCATAGTCTTCGCTTTTCTTACGCTGCATGGATTTAACCCAATGCGTATTGAGGGCCGAGAATATAATGGTTGCTGAAAAAATAACGACCAGCCCGCTGAAAGCAAAATATTTGACCAGGCGAAAGGGTTTGAGCTTGTCTTCTGGAAGTTTGGATTCCATTGATAAAAATCTCAATAATATCAAAGACTCTTTGGATGCGCTATAAGAATACTAATTTTTCTGGTCAAGTTAAAGCTTTTTCCGCTGATGCGGGAAATTATTTGACCGGTTCTTACAAAAAATTGACGCTCAACATGGACATTATTGCCCGGCACGGCGAATGAGCATCCTCTCATCCGGATCTGCAATCCTGCACCGTCAGGATTTCGTCATATAACTATTTGTAATAATAGTGTTTTAAAATATTTCAGCTGCCGGTCTATTTATCTATATGTATTGGCGCAGAATTTGCAAAGCAGTTTCGCAGCAACACAATATAACACGCAACATAACATTTACCAACATGACAAAAGATTTCTTGCAGCCCGACAAGGTGGCCTATTCATAAAAAGGAGGTAAACGGATCGAAAATACGGTTGCGATAAGGCTCGGTCACTGTGCGGCCGTCTTCTCTCCGTCGGCAACTGTTTCAATACCCGATTAGGCAATTAAGATGAACAAGACCAGAACAGCATGTAGCATAAGTACTCGTAATTATATATAATTATGTATAACTGCTTGACTCCTATAGGATTATATGCGAAAATTTATTTAATTAACAATTATTTATCATTGAATTCATTTAAATCGCTTTCGCATCACTTATAATCCGTCTCTCAGAATAGGGAAAACCTGATCAATGGCAAGCAAAAATCGTTTAAAAGAAACCAGAGAGTCTTTGTTGATGAGCAAAGCCGAACTTGCCCGCGAAGCGCGTGTTTCACCCATTACAATTGCCCGCATTGAAAAGGGCATGCCATGTCGCATGGAAACAAAGCGCAAGATTCTATTGGCACTGGGCCTAAAATTAACCGAAAAAGACAAAATATTTAAGGACTAAGAGCATCTCATGGTATTTGGTAAAAAAGACAACTTAGTTGGACTTGACATTGGATCCCGCTCTCTGAAGGCTGCTGAAATTGCTAATTCTAAACGAGGCCGGGAGTTAAAACGATTTGGGATGACTGATATTCCGCATGGTGCCATAGAAGACGGCACCATTAATGACCCGGAAGCTGTCGCGGAGTCAATTCGCCAGCTTTTTAAAGGGTACAGTATTAAAGAGCGTAACGTAGCTATTTCCATCGGCGGCTATTCAGTCATCGTAAAAAAAATTGCCGTCCAAACCATGGACGAGGAGCAATTACAAGAAACGATTCATTTTGAGGCCGAGCAATACATTCCCTTTGATATCAGTGACGTTAATCTTGATTTTCAAATTCTGGGGGCGAACGAAACCAATCCCAATCAAATGAATGTGTTTCTGGTGGCCGCCAAAAAAGAGATGGTCGATGACTATTATAACGTTGCAACTCTGGCCGGTCTTGATCCCTGTATTATCGATGTTGAAGCCTTTGCCCTGCAAAATACATTTGAAGTCGGTTACGACCCCGGCGATGATAACATTGCTTTAATTGACATCGGAGCCAGCAAGACATCGCTGAATATTCTTAAAGGCAACAACTCTGTATTCATGCGCGATGTGTCATTAGGCTGCAGTCAGATCAACCAGAAAATCATTTCATTGGCCGATTGTAGTTTCGACGAGGCTGAAAATCTGAAATTCGGCGACAATCCCGATCGTTTGTCAGCTCAAGATTTAAAAGAAATCGTTTCTTCGGTTGTTTCCGACTGGTGCACTGAAATTCGACGGGCACTTGATTTTTTCTACTCCACTTATCCGGATGATCAAATCAAACGCATCATTTTGAGTGGAGGTGGCGCCAGTATCAGTGAATTTCGTGAATTGCTGGGAGTCGAGGCATCTGCTGAGGTTGAAACCATTAATCCATTTAAAGGCATCTATGTTGATGACCGCTTTGATCCCGAGTTTATCAAACAAATTGCCCCCCAGGCAGCCATCTGCATGGGATTGGCACTCAGAAAAGTGAATGACAAATGATACGAATTAATCTGCTCCCTTTTCGGGCCGATCGGAAAAAAGAAAACGTCCGCCGTCAGGTATCGTTGTTTCTGCTATCGTTGGTTTTGGTTCTGATCATTGCGTTTTACTATAATTTTGATTTGAATTCTAAAGTTGGCAAGTTAAACAAAAAGATCAAAGAAACCAACGCCGAATTAACAAAGTACAACGAGATCAACAAAGAAATCGCCCGTATCCGAAAAAATCTTGAAAACCTTCGCAAAAAAATGGCGGTCATCGAACAACTGGAATCAGATCGTTATGCGCCGGTCATATTGTTGGATACGATGACGCAGGTGCTGGTATCCAAGCGCATGTGGTTAAATGAACTCGTGGTTCAGGATAAGAGCGTAAAAATTACCGGAATTGCGCTGGATGAAAAAACGGTAGCGGATTTTATGGTACGCCTCCAAAAAAGCGGTCTGTTTAGCCTAGTCGAATTGAAATCCGTAAAGCGTCAAGAGGTGCAGAAAACAAACCTGAAAGGCTTTCAAATCGTCTGCACCAAGGTGATGCCAGAACAACCCGAACCAGAACAAACACGTAAGCCGAAGAGGGTCAAAACATAATGAATGCAACACAAGGAACGGCAACAGGCGTCGAAAGCTTTTTCGCCAAGATCGAAAAATTATCAAAGGTCCAACGCATTCTAATTTTTGCAGGTGTTTTTATTGCGATTATCGCCATTTTTGTTTTCGTCCTTTACAAGCCTAAATGGGCGGAAATCGAAAAACTGGATAAACAGCTGACGGGCTTGGAGAAAAAGTTGACCATCGCCAAGCGAAATGCGGCGGATCTGAAAAAGTTTCAAAAGCAAATGATGGAAGCCGAAGTGCAGTTTAAAACCGCTATGAAGGCGCTGCCGGAAAGAGAGGAGATTCCCTCACTGCTGACCAGTATTTCAAGATCCGGCCAGGATGTCGGGCTCGAATTTCTATTATTTCAGCCCAAGTCCGAAATACGCAAAGAATTTTATGCCGAAATTCCCGTAGCCATGAATGTTAAAGGAGGCTATCACGATTTGGCCCTGTTCTTTGATAAGGTTGCGCGCCTTTCGCGAATCGTTAACATCAAAAATATTTCAATGTCGCGCGACGGGGAAACTCTGGACCTGAATACCTCTTGCACAGCAGTTACCTATAAATTTGTCGAGCCCGAACCTCAAAAAAATACCGGCAAAAGGAAAAAACGAAAAAAATAATCCAAAAACTATTCTGACATCCTTGCTGAAAAGTAATTAAAGCGCTATGAAAAAAAATCTCATTATTATCTGTCATTTGGCATGTTTGATTGGCTTTTTTACCGGTTTAGTAGGTTGTGATCAACCGGCAAACGAGCCGGTCACACCTAAAATCGTTCGTAAAAAAATCCGTAGCGCCGCAGATAAAAAGTCCGGTCCTCCCCAGCGGAAACCGACAATTGCATCGCGGCCAGCACCCAAACCGCAACCAGCAGGTTCCGGCAAACAGGCTACTGAAAACCCAGCACTGGCCCAGAAGTCGGTTTCGCCTGCGGTAACGCCCCCGGAAACGAAAGCGCCGCAACTGCCAATTAAACCCAAATCGGATATTTCCAAAATTCAATCGTCGTCTCCCGGACAGCCGGCCCAACCAGAGGCCGGCCAGACCCTTGTCGCCGGTACTTCGATAAAAAACCGGCCCACATATAATCCCAAAGGCAAAGTGAATCCCTTTGAGCCTTTGTTCAGGGAAAGGCGGGTAGCGGCATCTAAATCAAAGCGTAAAAAGAGAATACCGCGCACGCCGCTGGAGAAAATTGATCTGAGCCAGCTCAAATTGGTAGGCATCGTTATGGCTTCAAGCGGCAATAAGGCCTTGGTCGAAGAGTCCAACGGCAAAGGCTATGTTATCAAAAAAGGCACATACATTGGGACCAACGCCGGCAAGGTAATCGATATTGAAAGCGACAAAGTCATCGTTGCAGAAGAATATGAAGATGTCGTCGGCAATGTGACGCTCAGAAATAAGGAACTAACACTTCCAAAGCCTCCTGGAGAATTTTAAGGTGATGAACCCATTTGTAAAATTTTCAAGCCAACAAAGACTTTATCTATTGATTTTTTCGCTGGTTGCGCTGATGGCGGGGTTTGCCGGATGTGCTTCCCATAAGGCTGCT
>JASFNW010000011.1:0-60751 GCA_050116835.1 Desulfobacterales bacterium | reverse complement strand
AAAACAGAAAAAATGGATCGCACCGCAACAGTGATCATAGAAGTACCCAGAGATTGGTCTATGAAGGCCAGAGCAATTCAATTGAAACGCTAATACCAAAATCAGGAGGTAAAAGAGAATGGCAGAACAAGCGTTAGGTATGGTCGAAACCAGAGGTCTGGTCGGCGCCATTGAGGCTGCCGATGCAATGGTGAAGGCAGCAAAGGTTAAGTTCGTTGGCCGGGAATTTGTCGGCGGTGGCCTCGTATCGGTATTTGTACGCGGAGATGTCGGCGCTGTTAAGGCCGCCACGGATGCCGGCGGTGCAGCAGCTGAACGTGTCGGCGAACTGGTTTCCGTCCATGTCATCCCCAGACCGCACAGCGACATCGAGTTTACCATTCCCAAAACCGAAGCATAATCTGCGGCGGGAATTTAGCGGATGGTAATTGTGGGATTCTTGCGACCTGTATTGCGGCTTATCGCATTGAAACGCGTGATTCGCCCTGCGCCGTTAACGGGTCGAGAATTGTCGAATAAGCACTTTTTTTGAAAGTGCATTGGGCTGTCAGACTGCATCTTGCCGTCCGTAAAAAGAACAGTGCTGAGAGGTCACATATGGCATTTAGCATTCACTTGATATCCCACCCTTCCCCGGGCGTCTTTGAGCTGATCAGGCAAAGGACCGGAGCCGTCGGCAAAAAGATCTTATCTGAGACCGAGATCCTCCCGACGGCCGTCGGACTGATCCAGGGAAAGGTGGTCGACATGGTCGCAGCGGCCGACGTTGCCGAAAAAGCGGCCAACGTGCGCGTCTTTGATTTGAAAGGCATTTGTCCGCAGCATATTACCATGATTGGCATTTTCGGTGATATCGCCGACGTCAAGGCCAGTATTCAGGCCATTCAAGAGGCGGAGCATCTCAAGTAAGGGTTCCGCTGAGTCAACGACCACCCGCACAGCGGGTGGCTTGGATTTTACCGCCAAAGGCGGTAAAAGACAGGGGCACACAGAGCCCCGATTGTTGCGGGTGAAACCGGGTGCAAGGCACCCGGTTTGGAAAACCCAATTTAATTTTTAATCCACGCCGGAGGGACGACAGGATGTTACTGGCTGAAGTTATCGGAAACGTGTGGTCCACCAAAAAACTGGACTCGATCTCCGCTTTGCGGCTGCTGTTTATCCAGCCCCTGGGAAAAGACCTCAAACCGGAAGGCGATGTGTTGGTCGCCGCCGATGAGGTCGGCGCCGGATTCGGGGAAATGGTGATCATCACCCGGGGTGCACCGGCCATGCAAGCCTTTGACAAAGAAAAGCCGATCCCGATAGATGCAGTGGTGATCGGTATTGTGGACAATCTGGAAATGGCGGGCCGCACGGCCGGGAACAATTAATGAGAGCGGATATCGTCGATAAAATTCGTGCTGCCGGGGTTGTTGGCGCAGGTGGTGCCGGGTTTCCAACCCATGTGAAGCTGCAGTTTGAAGTTGAACAGGTGCTCGCCAACGGGGCATCCTGTGAACCGCTGCTGGTCAGTGATCCGTATCTGGTCGAGCATCACACCGATCTCATTGTGGACGGACTTGCCACGGTGATGGATTGCACCAATGCCGGTAAAGGGACCGTTTGTGTCAAATCCAAACACCAGCGTGCACTGGACGTGCTCAAAGCCAAAATTGCAGGCAATGGTCATACACATCTGATCGAGGTATTTGAGTTGGATGACTATTATCCTGCCGGTGATGAATTTATTCTGGTCAATGAAGTCATCGGTAAAGTGGTGCCTGAAGGCGGTATCCCCTTAAATGTTCTGGCGGTCGTCTGCAATGTTGAATCGCTCATGAATGTTTCCCGCGCCATGGCAGGACATCCGGTCACAGATCGTTATCTGACGGTCAGCGGTGAAGTGCGCAATCCGGTGGTATGCAAAGTCCCGATCGGCACCCCGGCCCATACGGTACTCCAACTGGCGGGAGGAGCCAGCATTCCAGAATACGGCATTGTCATGGGGGGGCCGATGATGGGAAAAGTGCTGCCCAGTCAGCGTGACCCGGTGACCAAAACAACCAGCGGCCTGATCGTTTTACCGCCGCACCACAACATTATCCGGGACAAACAAAAAGATATAGAACGCATGCGTTTTATCGCCAAGGCTGCCTGCACCCAGTGCTCACGCTGCACCGATCTGTGTCCCAGGAATCTAATCGGCCATTCACTTGAGCCGCATAAAATCATGCGCCATCTCGCCTATAATCCCGGGATGGAAGGCGAAATTCTTGAAGATGCGCTGATCTGCTCGGAATGCGGTGTGTGCGAGAAATTTGCCTGCCCCATGATGCTCTCACCGCGCGAAATTAATGCGGTGCTCAAGCAAAAGTGCCTGGCGGAAGGCGTCAAGCGTGAACCCAAGCGTGAAACCTACAAAGTGTCGCCGTTTTTCGATACCCGCAAGGTTCCGGTGCATCGCTTGATGGAAAGACTTGAAGTCATCCAATATGACGACCATCCGGAATTTTACAGCGGCAATGTTCAGGTCAATCAGGTGACGATTCTCTTGCAACAGCACCTCGGCCAACCGGCCGTACCGGTTGTCAACAAGGGAGACCGTGTAAAAAAGGGTGACCTGATCGGTGAAATTCCCGAAGGCGCACTGGGCGCGCGCGTTCACGCAAGTATCAACGGAAGCGTTTCATCGGTTGATGATAAACGCATTGTCATTCAGTCTTAATAACTTAGATGGATGAATATATATGGAAGAGCTGAAAGCAATCGGTATGATCGAATTGAATAGCATCGCCAAGGGCGTCGAGGCTGGTGACGAAATGATGAAAACAGCAGATGTCGATCTGGTATTCGCCCAGCCGATCTGTGCCGGGAAATTTATGGTCATGGTCTCCGGCGATGTGGATTCAGTTGAACGCGCCGCCGATGTGGGGCGCGAGATCGCCGGAGAATTTTTAGTCGATGATTTTGTGATCCCCAATGTACATGCATCCATATTTCCAGCCATCACCGCAACAACGGTCATAAAAAATGTCGATTCGCTGGGTGTTATTGAAACCTTTTCGGTCGCCTCTTCGATCATGGCGGCGGATGCCGGGGTCAAGGCGGCCGATGTCGATATTATTGAAATTCGTTGCGCAACCGGTCTGGGGGGGAAATCGTTTCTGTACCTGACCGGTGATGTCGATTCGGTCAGGGCGGCGGTTGAGGCCGCCATCGATGTCTTGGAAGGTACGGGTCTGATCCTGAGTCACGTGGTTATCCCTTCGCCCACCGATGATATTTCCAGGAGCATTTTATGACGAATCCCATCGACCAGCTCAGCAAGCTCATCAATCAGCCTGATCGCTGGAATTTTGCCGGTGCGGAACGGTTTTATGCCGGAATTGATTTGGGAACGTATAAGACGATTGTCATTGTCATCGATGAAACCGGTATGCCGCGGGCGGCCCGCATGCGACGCACCGAGGTGGCTCGCAGCGGATTGATTGTCGATTATGTGGGCGCACTGAATACGACTCGAGACCTGATGGTGGAAATGCGCAAACACTGCCCGGTACCGATTGAACAGGGCGCCACTTCTTTTCCGCCCCAGACCGCATATGCAAATCTGAAGACCACCACCCATATCCTGGAAGGAGTGGGGCTGGAGGTGCTCAATGTGCTGGATGAGCCGACGGCCGCCAATCAAGTGCTGAAAATCAAAAATGGCGCCATTGTTGATGTCGGTGGAGGAACGACCGGAATTGCGGTCATCAAAGATGGAAAGGTGATCTACACCAATGACGAAGCAACCGGAGGCGTTCATCTGTCCCTCGTTCTGGCCGGCAATCACAAAATCAGTTACGAAGAAGCCGAGGAGATCAAGATCGACCAGAGCCGCAATCAAGAAGTGTTGTCGATTGTCCGGCCGGTGATTGAAAAAATTGCCAGTATTGCGGCCACCTATTTAAAAGAATTCGATAACCTGGATAATGTTTGCCTTGTCGGGGGAACATGTGAGTTGGATGGATTTACCGAAATCGTCGCCGATGATATCGGCCTGGAAACATTTCGACCGGCCATTCCCCAACTGATTACCCCGTTTGGAATCGCGTTGTCCTGTCTGAATGCCGGCGCTGATCGCGAGCGGGGTGCATAAACTAAATCACAACCTTTAATGGCCAAGATCAAGACAATGACGGATTCAATAAAAGAGGAAATCACCACAATCGTCAAGCAGGTATTAAAGGAAAGCGGGCAGAATTCGCCTTCATCAGCCAAACCGCCGGCAGCCAAGCGCCCTTCATCAGAAAACCGTCCGGCGGTCCTTAATGTTTTTCACGCCGGCGTACGCAAGCTGGAAGAAGCGCTGCAGCAAACTCAAAAAATTGAAGAGGCCTCCCGCCGGTCGAGTGTGTTTACCGTTGAATCAGCCCGGTCATGGGTTTGCGGCGCCGATGTCAAAGAAGACGCCGGGGTCAAGTGTATTCTGGATACGGTCAAACCGGAGGGCCTGGAGAAAGCTTTGCAGAAAGCCGACATCCTGGTTCTGCCGACTTTTTGTCTGCAGACAGCCGCCAAAGTGGCCCATCTGATCAGCGACGACCAGGAATCTCGTATTGTGTTTCTGGCATTGCTGCAGGGTAAAAAGGTGCTGGCAGCCAATGACGGATTCATGCTTTGCGACATACTGGTCAATGAGCAAATGCGACAGGAAATCGATCAAATTTTAAACAAGCTGCAAGGTTTCGGGATGGTTTTTTGTCCGACGGATCAACTGTATGCCACTTTTGAGCAAATGTTGGCATCCGGCGCGTCCACCCCACCGCGGTCAAAAAACAAAGGACCTGATGACAGCGGCCAGGCATTAAAGCTCATCACGGCAAAGGACATTCATATGGCCGTCAACAGCAAGCAGGCGTCAGTCATTCTGGCACCGGGAGGCATTTTAACGCCACTGGCCAAGGATTTAGCGAAAGAATATTCAATAAAAATTATCAAAAATTAATGAGAATCTCTATCTAGGAGATAATTGAATGGCTGAACTCAGAGCATACTGCTATCTGGATCGACTGCAACCCCAATTTGCGTCCTTGTTTGCAAGTGCCTGTCGGGGGTTCCTCTCTGTTGAAGGCATGGCCGCCCTTTTTGTTGAGATTGCCCCGGGTATCGAGATTAATCGCCTGACGGATATCGCTCTTAAAATCACAAACTCGCGCCCCGGCGAGATGATCGTCGAGCGGCGATATGGCATGCTGGAAATCCATTCATTTGACCAGGAAGAAGTTCTGCATGCCGGCAAAATGATACTCGACGAGCTCGGATTAAAAGAAGAAGAGCGAACGGCTCCAAGCGTTTTAGCCACCAGCGTCATCAATAAGGTCGATCCCTATCAGGCGGTTATTATCAACCGCAATAGCAAAGGGATGCTCATTTTGGGCGGGGATGATGTCTATCTGCTGGAGGTCACCCCTGCAGCTTACTCATCCATCGCCGCCAACGAAGCCGAAAAGCATTGCAATATCCGCCTGGTCGACCTCCGATTTTATGGTGCCGCCGGACGAATTTATCTGGCCGGTACCGAATCGGAAATTCAGGCAGCCTCGAGAAAGGTCGTTGAAACCCTCGACAACTTAAAGGGACGGAAACCATAAATAAATATGTATCATATGGGCTTGTATCAAAAGATATTTAGCATCGAAGATCACGAAGGAGAGAAGAAATGAATAACTGAATCGATTTTTTTATCGCTTCGTGAGCTTCGTGTTCTTCGTGGTAAAAAAATGGTGTGCGACATAAGCGCAGCAATCACTTTACAAGAACCGTAAAAGGAACAGTAACCATGCAACAGGCATTGGGACTTATCGAAACCAGAGGCGCGGTGGCGGCAATTGAAGCGGCCGATGCAATGGTCAAGGCTGCAAAAGTCAAATTTTTAGGACGCCAAAAAGTCAAGGCCGGCCTGATGGCCGTTATGGTTGCCGGCGATGTCGGTGCCGTCAAGGCGGCCGTCAATGCAGGCGCTGCTGCTGCAGGGCGTGTGGGTGAGGTCGTATCGTCGCACGTTATTCCCAGGCCCCATGAAGATATCGATTTCATCATACCCAGCGGGCCGCAAGGAGAAAAACCGGCTAAAAACAATCCTAAATCAAAGCGTAAACCGGCAACCAAAGTCGCGACCAAAAAGAAAAAAGAAAGCCCATAATCTGCTATCAGGGAGAATTAAATGCAGCGAGTTTTTATTTTCGCAGAACAGGTCAGAGAAATCATTGCTGCGGGAAAAAAAGAAATCGAGATTCCCGAAGGTGCTCGCATTTCGTCTGCCGCCGCTGATTTAATTAAGGATCATAAATTAAAAATTAAAGCGGCAGCACCGCAAAGCGCTTCTGCAAAAGAGTTCCCTCAAGCTGAAGATAAAACCTCAGCCGATGCGTCAACACCTTCTCAAGATACGCCAACGGAGCCTGCAGCGCAAACGGCTCCTGTCGAAAAGCCCGTTGCTCCCGGTGTTGACATCTCAGACGAAGAATTGGATGCGCTGGTCAATCGGGTTATTGAACGGTTCAAAAAGATTAAAGGAATTGCACCTGCTCCCTCCGATCAGAAACGGGCAGCTGATACAGAACCACAGCCGACTCCGGCTGATGACGATGATATGATCATCTGTCGTTGTGAAGAAATTACCAAAGGCGAAATTAAAGCGGCCATTCGCAACGGCATGCATACCGTCAACGGCGTCAAGCGCATTACCCGGGCCGGAATGGGGTTGTGTCAGGGACAAACCTGCCAGCGCCTGGTTATTCAACTCATTGCAGAGCAGCTGCGCAAAAGCGCTGCCGATATCGATCCGACCACTGCACGGGGGCCGGTACGGCCTCTGCGTTTAGCAGTTTTTGCCAACAGTTAAGCGAATGAATATTGGTATGTTGAAAGCCTAAGTTTTTAAAAACTGACTGATCTTCGAGTACGGAGAAAAGATGACCGAAAAAGCAGATGCAGTAATCATCGGTGGCGGCGTTATGGGATGTGCTATCGCCTATAATTTAGCCCGCGAGGGTCTAAAGCCCCTTGTCATCGAAAGAGCCGATATCGGCGGAGAAGCTTCCGGCGCCAATGGCGGTGGCGTGCGCCAATCGGCTCGCAATCTCAAAGAGATGCCGCTGGCCATCGAAAGCATTCAAATATACGGACAGTTGCATGAAGAACTGGGCATGGACATCGAGTATGTGCGTGAAGGCAATCTGCGGCTTTGCACATCTGAGGAAGAATTGGACACCATGCGCAAATCCGTCGAAAACCAGAAGGCCGCAAGCCTCGAGCTGGAAATGCTGGATCGCAAACAGATCCTGGACATCAATGCCCATATCGGCGATAAGGTGCTGGGTGCCAGCTTCTGTCCCACCGACGGGCACGTCAATCCTTTTTTGACCACCTACGCCTTTTGCCAAAAGGCCAAGAGCCTCGGCGCTCGTATCTTTACGCATGAAGAAGTCAAAGACATCCGTCTGCAAAAAAGTAAAGTCAGCGCGGTCATAACCGACAAACAAACCATTGAGACGGATTTGGTCGTCAATGCCGCCGGGGTCGCCGGACGCAAAGTGGCCAACATGGTGGGTCTGGATTTACCGATGCGCCCCGTATTTTCCGAAGCCATGATAACCGAGCCCTACCCGCCATTGTTCAAACAAATGATCGGGCATGCCAAAGGGCTGTTTTACGGGCGTCAGACCGTGCATGGTTCATTTTTCTGGGGAGGATTTGTCGGCACCGAGCAATTTATCCACCGGGAAGGTAAACCGTTGTTCCATTTTATCGGCCCGGCCATTTCCGATATGGTTATTGATTTTTTCCCGATACTGAAAAATGTAAATGTCATTCGCACCTGGTCGGGATTGATTGCCCAAATATCGGATGGTATCCCGGTGCTGGGCTTTACCGAAGAAATTCCGGGGTTTGTGTTTGCCACCGGATTCAGCGGACACGGCTTCGGGTTGGCGCCTGTCATCGGAAGACTCATCTGCGAACTGATCATGGACTGCCAGACATCCATACCGATCAACGACTTTTGTTTTGGTCGTTTCAGCAAAGGCGGTGACCAGGAATGCGCCTGCCAAGGAAATGCGGTTTGCAGCACCGTAACAGCGCTCTGCCCCAACAAGCGCGAGTGGCTGAAAAGCATTTGAAGAGTGGAACGATAAAATTAACACCGGTTCAATCCGGCTGGACATTGATTTTTAAGAATGGTGGATATGGTTGAACTTAGAGCATACGCATTTATCGATCAATTGCAAAAACAATTGGTGGGATACATTGGCAGCACCGCCCGCGGGTATTACCCGGTTGCCGGGCAATCGGCGCTTTTTATGGAAATTGCTCCCGGCATTGAAATTAATTCGATTACCGACATTGTCTTAAAGAAAGCCAATGTGTTGCCGGGCGCCATGGTCGTGGAAAGAACTTATGGTATGTTGGAGGTCCATGCGGATTCTCCGGCCGACATCAAACAGGCCGGTGACGTGATTCTGGATTATCTGGGTGTCAAAGAAAACGAGCGGCTGAAGCCAAAAATTCTGGCTGCCGAAACCATTGAGCGCATGGATCCATATATGGGTCAGATTGTTAACCGTTTCCGCGCTGCCAGCATGATGATCGAGGATGAAACCCTTTACATCCTGGAATGTGTGCCTGCCGGTTATGCCGGCTATGCCGCCAATGAAGCCGAAAAAGCCGCTGATATAAAGTTGATTCACGTGACGGTTTTTGGGGCCTCCGGCCGCGTCTACCTGTCAGGTACGACATCCGAGGTCCAGGCCGCTAAAGAAGCTGCTGAGAGCTCCCTGCGTGCGCTAACGGGAAAGGACTTTTGACAAATGCAATCAGCCAGAAAAGATCTTTTTGAAAAAATCATTAAAGTCTACCCCGAACTATCGCCCAAAAAAAGGCGCGTTGCCGATCTAATTTTAAAAGATCATAAAAAGATTTTTTTAATGACGGCAAAAGAAATCGCTCAGGAATGCAACGTCAGCGAACCGACGATTATCCGTTTTGTCAACGATCTGGGATTTTCGGGATACATGAATTTCGTTCAGTACATGAAAGGCCTTTTGCACATTGAACTCACCGCCGTGGAAAGACTGCAAAAAGCCAGCCGACAGATTGATGAACAAAACACCCTGGATAAATACTGTCAAAACGCGATTCAAAATATTGAAAATTTGCGGAATGCCGTCAGCGCCAAAGATCTGAAAAAAATTGCCAAAACGATTTTCGGGGCAAAAAATGTCTATATCGTCGGCTATCGCGCTTCGGCCATCCTGGCATATTATTTCGGCTATCTTCTAAAAAAGATACGCAACGACGTTTATCTGGATACCTCGCTCTCATGGGAGATTAAGGACTTGATCGTCCGCAACGGTAAATCCGATGTCATGTTCGTTGTCGCTTTCCCACGGTATCCCAGCAAAACAATTGAGTTAATCCAGCTGGCCAAAAAATACAAAGTAAAAATCGTCGGGCTCAGCGATACGCCAAAATCCCCGATTATCACACTCGCCGACCAGTATATCATCATCGACCTGGAGTCGATTTCTTTTATCGATCCGTTTGCGCATGTAATCGCTTACCTCAGTGCGCTTATCCACGAAATCACTTTTTTGGATGAAAACAAAGCCATCGGCTATCTGGCTAAATTTGACGAGGGCGCTAAGGTCGGCAATGAATTTTACACCGACGATGGGATGCATGAAGAGGCGCCGGAACAGGATCATATATCGTATCTGAGCGCCTTTTACCCGATGGACACCAAAAAGTTCATGAAAGACAAGCAAAAGGCCACCAAATCGAATACAGACCGCACTTAAACTGCCTCTTGAGGGTGGGGCGATGCGACTTGTAAAAAGGCTGGAGATGATCCATGAAACTGGATGAGCACGGAATAGAACAAATTGTTGAGACCGTAATCAACCGCCTACAAAAAGAAGGTATCGAATTTTCCGAGTCCGACCGCTCGCCCGAATCATCTGGTAGCGTATCCGATGGTGTTTTTCATGAAATCGAAGATGCCATTGCAGCCGCTGTAATTGCTCAAGAACAATTGTTATCCCTGTCCCTGAAAGCTCGCGAGCGCATCATTCAAGCCGTACGGGATGTCGGCTTTGCCAATGCCGAGACATATGGCCACATGGAATACGAGGAGACCGGTCTCGGCAAAAGCAACGATAATGTTAAAAAAAATCAAGCGGCCTGCCGCGTCATGGGCATGGAAGACTTACAGCCAGAGGTGTTCAGCGGCGATAAGGGCGTTACCATCATCGAGCGCATACCAGTGGGTGTGATTGCCTCGGTCAATCCGGTCACCAATGGCGCACCGACCATCCTGTTCAATGCAATTATGATGCTGGCCGGCGGCAACACGGTTGTCAATAACCCGCATCCGAAAACTCGCACGGTTTCAGCGCAGGTTATCCGGGATCTGAATCAGGCAATTTTCGCCGCCGGCGGTCCTGCCAATTGCGTATGCTGCCTTGAAGAGCCTTCGGTACCATCGGCCCAGGCGTTGATGACCCATCCCAAGATCAAATTGATTGCAGTGACAGGCGGACACGGCGTGGTGGCTTTTGCCACGCAGACCGGCAAACGTCTCATCGCCGGAGGCCCCGGAAACCCACCGGTAGTGGTGGATGAAACCGCCGATCTGGATCGCGCGGCCGCATGTATTGTCGAAGGGGCGGGCTTTTCAAACTGTATGGCCTGTGCCAGCGAAAAAGAAATCTTTGTCGTTGATTCGGTCGCTGATCAATTCAAGCAACAACTGAAACAACGAGGTGCTTTTGAAATAGATGCGGCCCAGGGAGAAGAACTCCTCAAACATATTTTCAAGGAAGTCAAAGGCCCCGGTGAGCCCGGTGTCATCAATATGGATTACATCGGCAAATCGCCAAGTTTTATTTTGCAGAGTATCGGTTTAACCGTCGATCCCGAAACTCAGATTGTGATTTTAGAGACCGATGCCTATCATCCGCTGGTCTGGACCGAACAGATCATGCCTGTTTTACCGTTTATCCGCTGTGCCACTGTCGATGAGGCCATCGACAGAGCAATTGCCGCCGAACAGGGCAATGGGCACACCATGGCGATTCACTCCAATAACATGCAAAACATTAAAAAAATGGCGGCAATAGCCAAATGTGCCGCTTTTGTTAAAAACGGATCTTGCGGTCTGGCCAGTGTGGGGGTTGCCGCAGAAGGATATACGTCGTTTCACATCGCCACCAACGGTGAGGGACAAACCCGTCCTCGAATGTTTACCCTCATCCGACGATGTGTACTGACAGATGATTTTCGTTTCCGCTACGGTCTATAAAATCGCAAAGCGATTTTATGTTTAAAAAGATACGTCCGTCAAGCGGGCATCGGCAAGTGATCATCAATAATTTTCAAGGGAAAGGTTATGGCCATCGATCGAAAACAGGTTGAACTCATCGTCGAAAAAGTTATGGACGGTTTATCTTCCAGTGCCCAAAGTGTTTCGACAAGCAATCCTGCCCCGAATGGATCCGGCGGTGTTTTTCAGGAGATGGAAGATGCCATCCAGGCAGCCATCGTCGCGCAACAGGAACTCGTGCGCTTGCCGCTTGCCACACGCGAAAAGCTTATCCAGACTGTGCGGGATGTGGGCTGGGCCAACTGCGAAGAATATGGACGCATGGAATTAGAAGAAACCGATTTGGGCGCAGTTGCTGGCACGGTGTTGAAAATAGAAACTGCCTGCGGTGTTCCGGGCATGGAGGATATCGCTTCTGAGGTTTTCATGGGTGATCGCGGCGTCACTATCAATGAACGCCTTCCGGTCGGTGTGATTGCCTCGATTAATGCAGTCACCAATGCGGCGCCGGGCATTATTCATAACGGTATCATGATGTTGGCCGGGGGAAACACTGTCGTGCACAATCCGCATCCGAAAACCAAAATTGTTTCAGCCCGCGTTATCAATGACATCAACGCTGCCATCGTTGCAGCAGGCGGACCTTCCAATTGCATGACCACCGTTGCCGAGCCTGACATCCCGACTGCCCAGTACTTGATGACCCATGCGCAAATCGATCTGATTTCCGTTACCGGCGGACACCGTGTGGTTGAATTTGCAACCAAAACCGGCAAGCGCGTCATCGCCGGCGGCCCCGGCAACCCGCCGGTGGTGGTTGATGAAACCGCCGATCTGGATCATGCCGCCCAGTGTATCATCAGGGGGGCCTCCTTCAGCAATTGCACGCCCTGCTCGAGCGAGAAAGAAATTTTCGTTGTAGATGAGGTTGCGGATAAGCTCAAAGCACTATTAATCGAGTACGGCGCTTTTGAGCTCAGCAAAGCCCAGGGAGAGGCCTTGGTCAAAGAAATCTTCAAAGAAATTCAATCCGGACGCACGCCCAGCATGATCAACATGGATTATATCGGCAAGCCCCCCCATGTCATTTTAAAGCGCGCCATCGGGCTGGATGTCGCGCCGGAAACCCGAATAGCCATCTTGGAGACCGATAAAGAACATCCCCTGATCTGGACCGAGCAAATCATGCCGATTCTGCCGTATGTTCGCTGCCGGGATGCAAAAGAGGCCATGACAATGGGCGTGGCGGCCGAACAGGGCTTGCGGCACACCATTGTTTTTCATTCCAACAGCCTGAAAAACCTGGCCTACATGTCCAGCATTGCCGACGCCTCTCAGTTCGTCAAAAACGCTTCGTCCATCGGTGGACTGGGTGTTGAAGGCGAGGGTTTCAAATCTCTACACATCGCCACCGGCGGCGAAGGACTTGTGCGCCCGCGCGTCTACACCTTAATCAGGCGCTGCGTGCTAACTGATGATTTTCGATACCGCATCGGCATCGTCTCTGATCAAGCCAAGCCATAGTTGTCGCTGGAAAAATGCCCGTTGTGATGAAAGGCAAACATTTGGAGTTCACTCATGGAGTTGATGAAAAGGAAAAATTATTCGTCCGGTGCACCCCTGGAAGATAAAATTGGATACAGCCGCGCCGTTAAAGTCGGCAACTTCGTGTTCGTTGGCGGCACAACGACCACGACACCGCAGGGAGAAGTTGAAGCCGAAGGCGATGCCTATCTCCAGACCAAAATCGTGCTTCAGAAAATCCACCAGGCGCTGCAAAAAGCCGGAGCCAAGCTATCGGAAGTCTATCGCGTTCGGATCTATGTCACCGATATCACCCGTGCTCAGGAATACATGCAGGCCTACTCGGAATTTTTCAAGGAAATCAAACCGGTAACGATTTTAGCCGAGGTCAGTGCTCTGGCGCGTCCCGCTCACCTGGTTGAAATCGAGGCCGAAGCAATTATCGGCTCTTATCTGGTGCACAAAGCCTGAGCTGAACATGTTCAGGTTCAAAAGATGTTTAACCTCAGCATCTGATAATTGACATTTTTGATTTTCGTTTTTATGAACACCTTCATTTTCAGAAAGAAGCGACTGACATGAGACTGCACCTCTTAGAACATGATCCGATCGATCTGTCCGACACCAACATCACCCAATGGGCCCGACAAAAAAAATACTCCGTGACCCATACCTATTTGTGCAATGACGAAAAACTGCCTGCCTTAGCGGATTTTGATTGGCTGATGGTCATGGGCGGCTCTCCACATGCCTGGGAGGAAAACGTGCACCCATGGCTGTTACCTGAAAAAAAGTTTATCGCCAAAGCCCTTGAGCACAACAAAATCATTCTGGGTATCTGTTTTGGTGCCCAGCTTCTGGCAGAAGCACTGGGCGCAGAGGTCTTTCCAAACCCTCACAAGGAAATCGGCTGGTATGAGGTCACCCTGACGCCTGAAGGAGAACAATCTTATTTGTTTCACAATATGCCGCAGCAATTTATCACCTTCCACTGGCACTCGGATCATTTTTCCCTGCCACCGGAGTGCACTCGCTTGGCCTACAGCGAAGCCACCGCCAACCAGGCTTATATTCATGCAGAGCGTCCGCTTGCCGGCATCCAGTTTCACCCGGAATATACATTAGCGCTGGTGAAATATTTTGCCCGGGATTGGGGCCATGAATGGGACATAGGACCCTATGTGGCCGGTACAGAAAAAGTGCTGGCTCGAAGCGATCAGATTCCGGAAACCTATGAGTTGATGGCGACCATGCTGGACAATATGGACCGGCAATTCAAAATGAAAAACTGAAATTTATAGCAGGTCCTGTCGTCGGCCTGTCAGCCACTATTGCCTTAGCGATGATAACTCAGATACGCAGCGGAAAACTAAAAGCAACCATCGAACTTTTCGGGGACCGCGTACCGCAGACGGTCCAAAGGATACGGGCCCTGCTCCCCTCCACGGTTCCCCTGTGTCACGCTAAGTTTGCCGGCGATGAACTCATGTTTATGATCCCGGCTGTCATCGAACCTGAAAAGTTCAAATCATCGATTGAAACGGGAGATGTGCTCTACTACCCTATTCAACAGACCATCTGTCTATTTTTCGGCGATGATATCGTGCCCTTCGGCCAGGGGCCGTTTAATGCCGTTGGAAGAATCGTGGACGGTAAGGCGGATCTTGAGCATCTGGCCGACATCATCGTCCGGCAGGGATTCCAATGGGCCCAGTTTTCTCAGAGCGACGCTTCGGGTGAAAACGCCCGGGCAGTCATTTCGCAACAGACGGCTGAAATTATTGCTGAAAGGCAGAACATATGGCAGGCAGTGCCCCCTGAACTGGAGAATCTAAAATTGCTTAAAAGAGGTCGCGCCGGAAATGCTGCCGTTCGCGTGTATGCCTTTGCCGACACCTACCGCAACCAAAGAAATTTATGGCACCTACGGGATGACGTTAAGCGCCAAAACATCACCGTCGATACTGCTAAATTGCTCCTGGAAACGACGCTGCGCGAGATGGCCGATCGCTGCGATATCTGGACCCTTTTCACCCCGGGCAGCCTGTTTCGCAAAGCCGCAGGCCAGCTTGCGGATGTGGCCACTTCTGACGAACTTGTCAATCTGTTCGATGAATTGTTGATATATAACAATCGCTGGTGGCTCTGGTTGGACAGTTGCATTCCGTGGTTTGATCTGGATGTTCAATTGCAGAACATTTTCTAAAATCAGCACGAAAGTGTGCTGTGCCGGAATATCGCAATAAATGAGCGCCGGTCATTTCATTTTCTGAAAGACGCTATGAATCTCAGGGTGCCTGAGACCCGATATTTGGGATTCAATCCACGCCATTGTCGGCTCAAACACTCGAGTGCCCATCATCCCAAATATCGGGTCACTGTATAGTCATCGTGCAATAAGAGGCATATCGTCTTTCAGAAAATAACATGCCCGTCTGGATATTTGTGCGTCAGATATTTTTGAGCCAGGTGCGTTTGGTTCCGGGCGCTTTTAAAATCATTACAAAAAAAACAGCAAAAGCCATTCAAAATCGTTTCGGCGCTGATAACAGGATCGTGCCACAATGGCCATACTTTTCGAGCATACGCAAATAAATAAACTGGCACTCCCCAATCGCTTTATCCGGTCCGCCACCTGGGCAGGGCTGGCCGATGAAACGGGTGACTGCACGCCTGCTCTTATCGAACGAATGGTCGAACTGGCCAGGGGCCGGGTGGGCTTGATCATCACCGGCCACACCTACGTTCACCCGGCCGGGCAGGCCACAACGCGCCAGCTGGGCGTGGACAACGATGGCCGTATCGACGGCTTGAGGAAAATGACCGCAGCGGTTCATGCCGAAGGCGGTCTCATTGTCATGCAGCTGGCCCACGGCGGACTGAAAGCGGATTCGAAATTAACCCAGACTGCGCCGGTCGGTCCATCGAGCGGAGAGGGCCTGCTAAAGTCTCCCGGAAAGGAAATGTCAACTGACGACATTCTTCAGGTGGTAACGACGTTCGGACAAGCCGCCCAACGGGCGAAAGCAGCCGGATTTGACGGTGTCCAAATTCATGCAGCCCATGGCTATTTGCTCAGCCAGTTCCTTTCACCCGCGTTTAATCAGCGCAGCGATCACTATGGCGGTAGGGTGGAAAACCGCAGCCGAATTGTTCTGGAGGTTCTTGAAAGCATTCGCCGGGCCGTCGGTCCCGATTATCCCGTGCTGATCAAAATCAACTCTGAAGATTTTTTAAAACATGGGCTGAACCCGAGCGATTTCCTTCAGGTTGCGCTCAGACTGGATGAAGCCGGCATCGATGCGCTTGAGACCAGTGGCGGCACATTTTTATCCGGGCAGCTGGTTCCTTTCCGCAAAGAGATCACCTTCGAGCGCGATCAGGCTTATTTTCGCAAGGCCGCGCGGGCGTTAAAGAAAATGAGCAATCTTCCGGTCATACTGGTCGGCGGTATCCGCTCATACCTTCTGGCCGAACGTCTGGTAACCGAAGGTGTCACCGATTATATTGCCATGTGCCGGCCTTTTATTCGTGAGCCGATGCTCATCAAGCGCTGGCAATCCGGTGATTTACGGAAAGCCACCTGTATTTCATGTAATGGCTGTTTTGGCCCGGCCCGGGCGGGGAGAGGCATACTCTGCGTACAGGATATCCGGTGGAAATCTTAAAACGTGAAAATTATCCGGCGGCGCCCTTTGATGCCGTTGTCGGTTGCAGTCCAGCGGTAAAGATCGGTAACCGCATATTTATCGGGGGCACCAGCGCCACAAATGATCAGGGTGATGTTGAAGGCGGGGGTGACCCCTTTCGCCAGGCCCAGGTTATTTTCAAAAAAATTAATTTGCTTTTAAAGCACAACGGCGCCAGCACGCGAGATGTGGTGCGTGTGCGATTTTATGTCACCGACATCGCCTGCAGCCAAGACTGCCTCAAAGCCTATTCTGAATGGTTCAAGGGCATTAAACCGGTAGTCACCCTGGTGGAAGTTAAGGCGCTGGCGCGTGTGGATCGCCTGGTTGAAGTCGAAGCTGACGCGTTTATCGGGGCATACCGGACTTCCCGGTTGACAGAACGCGGTCTTATATGAAATAAACGATCTTTAGTTACTATGTGGCACCTATATTTTTGATTTTTCTTCATTTAGATAATAAGGTGCTGCCGTTTGACCAGCCTGCCACCAGTCGACAAAGATAACATGGCCAGAAAATTTATCTTTATTAAAGATGTTGAAGCGCTTTTAAAACAGGGTAAAACCGAAATGCGATTGCCTGAAGGCACCCGATTTTCACCGGCGGCCTTGGATCTCATTCGCGAAAACAAAATACAGGTATCTTTTGCCGGTCAATCTTTGCCATCGGGTGAAGGGCTTGATACGCCAGCAAACCAAAAACAACCATCGAATGAACCACCGGTCTCTTCAAAGCCTGCACTGGTAGCCATCGCTTCAGACGATCGGGAACCTTCAGGCCCCACCGGTCGGCTTGCGGGGCGCAGTGCTTATCTTCTCATTTTTGATCATAAGGGACGATTTATTGATCTCGTCAAAAATCCATACAGCGCAGCAAATCAAGGAATTGCCCCCCGGGTTGCCGATTTATTGGCTGCAAGCGAGGTGTCCCTTTTTGTGGCCGAGCGCTTTGGTCAAAAGATAAAAGACGCCCTATCAGATAAAAATATTCAATATTTAGAGTTCTCAGGACCCGTTGAAGATGCCGTCAAGTTTGCATTCAATCAAAAAGGAGGTGACAAGAGCGTACCGATCAACTGAAATTATTCGACAATCACCTACAAAGGAGGTGGGTTATGAAAATGAAAAAAATGGTTGTGCTTGGATCTGTGCTTTTTGCTGCGATATTTACGTTTACACTCATGTGCGGGAGCGGGACGTCTCAGGCGGCTGAAAAAGTTTACCGCATGAAGATACAATCCGCCTATCCGCGCGGCGATTACTCCATGGAATTGCTCAAAGAATTTGCGGCAGCAGCTGACAAAAACAGCAAGGGCCGCATCAAAATCCAGGTGTTCGCGGCTCCAGAGATTGTACCTGTGGAAAATTTGTTTGAGGCGACTCAGAAAGGCACCCTTACGATGCTGCATGCCGTGGCCGCGATGTGGGGCGGTATCGTCCCCATCGGTGAAGTCGAGTTTGGCCTGCCCTATGCCTACAATCTGCCCGGTGAACCGGATGTTTATGAGTCCGGCAAACAAATTCGCGATTTCTTTATGAACACCGGATTTGCGGATTTGCTGCGCAAGGAATACGCCAAACAGGGCCTTTACTGGCTAGATGTCCATTCTTACGGGCCCATTTTCACGATGTCCACCAAAAAAGTCACCACCTGCGATGATCTGCAAGGAATGAAAATCAGAGTGGAAGGCTCGTGGTCGGACTATTACAATCTACTCGGGGCTCGGGGCACCTATATCAGCGGTGAGGAAACCTACATGGGACTGAAACTCGGCACCATCGATGCCTCCCAATGGGATGTCAGTGCCGTAACCGGCCTCAAATGGCACGAGGTGGCCCCCTACCGTATTATGGGCGGACAAAACGATGTTGTCGTGGGGCATATCCTGATGAATATGGACGCCTGGAATGAGTTGCCGGATGATCTCAAAAAGGCCTTGAGCGATGCGGCCGAACAATATTTTCACGACCTCAACAAGTTCTACGAAGGAGAGCTGAATAAATACGAGGAACTGGTCAAGGCCGGTAAAGTCATCAACAGCCCCATCGATGCGGCCTGCGATAAAAAACACGAACAAGCCGCTTATCAAATTTGGGATAAGATCGCACAAAGAGATGCGGCTGCAGCCCAAGGCATCGAAATAATCAAGGCCTGGAGAAAAACATTAAAATAATCGTGGATCAAAGCGATCATATCACGGTGCTGAGTTAAAAAACACGCTCAACAGGAGGGTGGGATTCCACCCTCCTGATGGATTTTTAGCCCATATCCCATCGTATCAAAAGGTTTCACATTATGCCAAAAACCGCCAAGACGTTTTTTGACCGAGTGGATGCCGTCGCCGAGAAAGCAGGCAAAATTACCTGTTATCTGGTCTTTATTATCATGCTGATTACGACGGCGGACGTCGTTGCCAGGTATGCGTTCAACCACCCCCTGGTCTGGGGATGGCTTCTCAACCGGCAGCTGTTTGGTGTTTTTATCCTGTTTGCGGGCGTTTACACCCTATTCAAAGGTGAGCATATCCGCATAGAAATACTGTACGATCATTTCCCGAAGGAATTGAAAACGGTTGCCAGATGGATCGGTTTGCTCGCCTTTGTTTCTTTTATGGGCGTGCTGGTCTGGCAGGGGTCCTGGATGGGCTGGAACTCGCTTATGATGAACGAAAAGGCCGCCGGGGCGTTTCGAATTCCCTGGTACCCGTTCAAATTAATGATCCCCGCCGTTGCTTTTCTTTTCTTACTTGAAGGCATAGCCGCATTTCGCCGGGGCGATGATTGAGCACGGTTTATGTGACTTTTCAATGATCTGATTAAGCCTTAACACGGAAAAATGTTGATATGAGTATTGAGCTGACGACGGTTTTATTGTTTGGCGGGTTGCTGGTTCTTTTGGCTTTAGGTGTTCCGGTTGTATTTGCGCTTGGCGGTATCAGTGTTCTCATCACTTTGCTGATTGGCGGTCCAAACGATCTCTTTATTGTTGCCACCACCACATACCGGCAGATAACCGACCCCGGTCTGATCACCATTCCCCTGTTTTTGCTGATGGGAAACTTTTTGATCCACTCCGGAATTTCCGATCGCCTCTTCCGCGCGCTTAATCTATGGCTATCGGGCATCAGAGGCGGGCTGGCAATTGTATCGGTCGGTGTGTGCGTCGCCCTGGCCATGTGCGGTGGATTCGGTCCGGGCATTCTGACCATGGGGCTCATTGCCGTGCCGGCCATGCTCAAACAGCGCTACGACAAATCTTTGGCCCTCGGCAGCGTGATGGCCGGCGGCGTTTTAGGCGAAATTATACCGCCGAGCATCATCATGATTATCTTCGCTTATATTTCGCGTATATCCATCGGCAAAATATTCTTTGGCGGAGCCATACCCGGTTTTATTACGGCCACCCTCTATATCGTCTATATTCTGGTCAGATGCTACCTAAAACCGGAACTCGCGCCCAAGATCGCGGGCGGAACTTCCTGGAAATCGCGCTGGGCCTCCCTCAAAGATATTGTCCTTCCGTCGTTGCTGGTCGTCTTGGTACTGGGATCCATATTTATGGGAATCGCAACGCCGACCGAAGCCGCCGGAGTCGGCGCATTCGGCTCTTTTCTGGTCTGTGTTATTTACAGACAAGCCAGCTGGAAAGTTATTTCCAATTCATGTATCGAGACCATGAAAATCAGCGGTCTGGCATTGTGGATATTGGTGTCGGCGACACTTTTCGGGGTGGTCTACACCAGTGCCGGCGCCCAGGGTATGGTCATGGACATCGTCCAAGCCGTACCGGTAAATCGCTGGCTCATCTTAGCCGCCATGCAGGTTATTTTGCTTATCTTCGGTATGTTTATGGACGATTATGCCGTTTTAACCATCTGCGCACCCATTTTTATACCCATCGCCGTGTATCTGGGCTTTGATTCCGTCTGGTTTGCCATCGTTTTTATCCTCAACATGCAAGTCGCCTACCTGACTCCGCCGTTTGGATGGGCGTTGATCTTGATGAAGGGGGTGGCGCCGCCGGAAGTTCATACCAAAAATATCTGGCAGGCCGTGCCGCCGTTCGTCGGCATTCAACTGATCGTTTTGATTATAACGATGTTATTCCCACAGCTGGCTTTATGGCTGCCGACTAAAATGCTTTAGCCAATACGATCTTTTTTGCGCCTGCCGCCAAACGAGCGCTTAACAATCACCCGGACAAATTACACCGTAATTACTTAAGAAGCCCCGGGTAGGCTCCTGCTAATCAACCTGAAATTCTTCTATTATTTTTCCCCTATCTATAAAATTGGTGATATCGTCCAAAGTACTTTTGTAGAAGGATATGGTTGTGGCCAGTTTGATGACGATCGGGTCATCAACGCCCAGCAACTCTTTTGTTTTCAATAGTAAATTCTCACCTTCTGCAAAATGATTCGATATTTCGGCCTGCAGTTTCTTGCGTTTTTCATGTCGTTTGCGCTCTTTGGCAATAATTGGTAAAAGCCTTCGGACTGAATACTCAACTAAGGCATCCCTTGGCGCATTAAATTCATCCGAAATCGATTCTAAAAAGGACAAAGACCTGCGGCTAATGACAAAGGTTTTTTGAATGCGACTTCCAGGACGATCCAATTTCGTTTTTGTCAATTCACGTGCCAATTCTTTCAATACCTGAGCGTCCTCCATCAAATGGTCGAAAACTGACTTTTGCTTGATACCCAGCTGGGCTGCAAGAATGCTGATGGCATCGATGCAGGCTTCAGAGAGTCGAAATGTGGCTCGCACGGATTGACGTCCCCTGAGATCCATAGCCGATGGCCTGGAGCGCGAGGACCTTTTATCCAATTGATTTTCATCCTTTTTTTTCATTCATCGCCTCCCGCAACCAACTGCCGTTAATTCCATTACTTAATATAAACTATTTTTTTAATAATGCAATGAAATCTTTATTGCGGATCTTGACAACGAGAAAAATGTTTTTATCATTCTAGCATATCATGGTTCTTCGACTGTTAAGCGGTCTCATCATATCTAAAACCGATAACAACATTGAATAGGGAGGTGTTAAGATGATCTATCGTAGATTTTTTGACATTCCTGCATGGCGGTTCAGGAACCCCTGGGAAGAGTTAAATCGAGTCAGACAGCAGCTTGATCAGTGGTATGATGCCACTTCAGATCAACGGGCGACCGCCGGTGTATTTCCGTTGATCAACCTAACCGAAGATAAAGATAAATATTACGTACGTGCCGAATTGCCCGGTGTTAAAGCTGATGCGCTCGACATCCAGGTTACCGGCAACAATCTTGCCGTTTCCGGTGAGCGAAAGATCGCTGAAGAAGAAGGCGCTCGATATCACAGAAGGGAACGGGAAGCAGGTACATTTTCCAGAATGATTGGACTTCCGGGTGAAGTCGATACGAACAAGGTGGAAGCCAAGCTGGAAAATGGTATCTTAACAGTTGTCGTTTCAAAGGCAGAGATCGCAAAACCCAAAAAAATCAGCGTAAAATAATAATTCAATTCTGTTATTAAGGAGGGTTTAAGCAATGGCTGATACACAGAGCAAAGAAATTAGAGTTCGAGAAAAGCAAGAAGTGGCCAGCCCTGCCGAGCAGACCACGCCAGGATTGGTCTTCACACCTGCAGTCGACATATTTGAGACTGAAAAACAGATTACCTTGCTTGCCGATATGCCGGGCGTAAAAGCTGACGATTTAATGGTTGATCTGCGTGACAACACCTTAACCCTGTCGGCCGATATTGCCCCTGTCGATACGGTCGACGAGGAAAAAATACTGGCTGAATATGAAACCGGCAGGTATTATCGGCAATTTACCCTTGGTGAGCTTATTAACCAGGAGAATATAGATGCAAAGTTAAGCGATGGCGTACTTCGATTGACGCTCCCAAAGGTTGAAAAGGCCACCCCGAAAAAGATTACGGTTAAGACCGGCTGAGCAGAATAAGGAGCCGGAAAACAACTACCGCCACGATTAGCGAATTTCCGGCTCCTATTATAAAGGAGTAATTGTTCTCATTTAATAAAATTTGCGTACATTCGCCTTTTGTTTAGTTGGTGCCTGTTTGGGCTAATAAAATAGGAGGTGCATGCTGTGAGCTTATCTCAAAAACCTCCGTCTATTTTTTTTGCCATTCGGCGACATTCAATCAAACGAAACGGTATTGCCTTAATTGGATATTTTTGCGAATATTTTTGGCAGTGACTTTTCCGATCTTACAGAACACTTCTTTACCGAGGAGGTGATCTGATGTTTGATATTTTGCCCTGAAAAAGAAAGGCAATATCAAAACGGGGAAAATTAGGGTCACAACACGATAAGGTCAAACAGGAGCGCTGTCATGGCCAAAAGCTATTTTGCAATATTGGGAATTTCACCGAATTCCACTTTGGATGAAATTAGAAGCGCGTATCGGCGACTTGCCAAGGAGTTTCACCCGGATCATTATACGGGAAGTAGCGAAAGATTCCAGGATATTCAGGAAGCCTATTCGGTGCTCGGAGATAGGCAAAGACGTCGGGAATATGAGCAAAGCATCAGAAAAGTGCCCAGAAGAACATCCTTGAAACCTACTTTTTACCCCGAACCCGAACCGCTTATTCCCGAGGAAGGCCCTGTGGATATAGGCGAAGTCTCACCCGTTCGATCGTTTCAATCGTTCACCCCTTCAATTGATGAGATCTTTGACTGGCTGTGGAGTAATTTTTCCGATCTCACCCGGCCGAAGTCCGCCCGGATCAAAAACCTGACACTTGAGGTAACCCTAACTCCGGAGCAGGCAGGCCGTGGCGGGAATGCCAGGGTGATGGTGCCAGCCCAGGCGGTCTGTCCCACTTGCCGCGGCCGCGGGGGCATTGGATTTTATGAATGTGCACGATGCGCCGGAGAAGGTGTTATTTCCGGTGAGATGCCTATCTCTGTTTCATTTCCACCGGGTTTAACTAAAGACCATGCCGTAGTGGTTCCTTTAGACCGTTTTGGAATACGAAACGTTCATCTGACTGTATTATTTCGACCGACAGGTTGAATCGTGTCCAACGAATTGACTTGAAAAGACCGATTTCAATAGTAGCGGCTTTGTGCCGAATTGTTCGATTGGGACGATGATACCTTCAAACGGACATGCAAATATGAAAAAGCGCTAAAGTCTGGTTGCATTTAACAATTGAATCCTGCTAAATAGAAATACGGGCCAACAGGAGGTCAGAAAACCGTTAATGAGTTTCATATCTGATTTTTAAAATCGCGAACCGCTGAGGCTGACGAGAATACTTTCAGCTGCAAAAATGCCAATCTGACGGAAGAAGGATATAAAAAGGAGGAGGCACCATGTTCTGTGCGAAACCTGTTCATCGATTTTTCATTATTTCTTTAACGACATTTTTGATGATTTTTATTCAATGGACCGCCGGCGTTGCTTTCGCTAAAAAAACCGTAGAAGCAGCGCAGAGGCCCGCAAGACAAGTCACCATGGCAGTAGAATATCCGGGGATTAAAATCTCCAAGGGTGAGGAACAGGTCAGCATGGATGTCATTTTATATAATAAGGGCAAATCAGACGAAAACGTCGGTATTCGGGTGGACGACATGCCGGACAACTGGAATGCCCGAATTAAAACCTACCGGTATACTGTCACGGGCGTTCACGTCCCTTCCGGCGAAGACAAAAGCCTTACCTTTGAAGCCGACCTGCCAAAAGATTTACAGCCCGGCGATTACCAATTCCGAATTAGCGCCAGCACCCCAGATGGTCGATTCAAAATGTCACAGCCGGTTACGATAACCGTCACGGCCGAGGAAGGTGAATCACAAGAATCCAAAGGTGTTCGGCTGACAACATCCTATCCGGTCATCCGGGGACCATCGGACGCCACCTTTGAATTTTCCCTGGAAGTCGACAGCAAATTAGATGAAGATGCCATCTTTGATCTGGCCGCCACAGGACCCCAGGGCTGGGATATCAATTTTAAGCCGGCGTACGAAACCAAGTTTATATCCAGCCTGCGCATTAAGAGCAAACAGAGCACCAGCGTTGCAGTGGAGGTGAAGCCCAATACAGGAGCCGCAGCCGGTGAATATCCCATCAACGTGCGGGTTAGCTCCAGCAACGCCAATGCTGAAGCCAAATTGATGGTCATCCTTACCGGTACGTACGGAATTGAGGTGGGAACGCCCGATGGATTGTTATCGCTTGATGCCAAGCAGGGCAAACCGTCCAATGTGTCTTTTTATATCAAAAACACCGGATCGGCGATAAACAATAATATTAAATTTCTGTCCTTTAAACCGGAGAACTGGAAAGTGGAATTCAAGCCCGAAACTATCGACGCGATTGAGCCCGGTGGTTTGAAACAGGTTGAAATGATCATTACACCCTACGAGGATGCCCTGATTGGCGATTATTCGGTTGCTGTAAACGTTAAAGGCGAAAAAGCCAACAAAAGCCTCGAGTTCAGGACTACTGTAAAGGCCTCCGCGGCATGGGGTTGGATAGGTATTGGCGTTATCGTATTGGTCATCGTCGGCCTGTTCGGTTTATTTCGCTGGCTGGGAAGGCGCTAAAATGGAAGCGAAAACTGTTATAGAAACCCACGAGCTGACCAAAATCTACAACGGTCAGGCAGCAGTTGAGAACCTTTCTTTCAAGGTGAACGAAGGAGAAATCTTCGGTTTTTTGGGACCGAACGGTGCTGGTAAAACAACCACACTGCTTATGCTGCTTGGCTTGACTGAACCGACAAGCGGCAAGGCTCAGGTTCTGGGCTTGAATCCTGCCCGGGATCCGATAAGAGTTAAATCTCAAATCGGACACCTGCAGGAAAATATGGGATTTTATTTAGACTTGAATGCAAAGCAGATGCTGAAATTTGTTGCTGAATTAAACGGTTTTACCGGAAATCATGCCGAAGAACGCATAGCGGCTGCACTGGAGACCGTGGGTCTTGCCAGTGAAGCGGTTAAAAAGATCGGCACCTATTCCCGAGGCATGCGACAAAGGCTCGGTATTGCTGAGCTTTTGATAAAGGATTCTAAAATCGCTTTTCTGGATGAACCGACACTGGGGTTGGATCCGGATGCCACCAATCGAATGATGGAGCTTATCCAGAGTCTGTGCCGTGATAAGAACATGACCGTTTTGCTATCCAGCCACCTGCTGCACCAGGTCCAGAAAATTTGTCACCGGATCGGCATCATGATCAAAGGTCGACTGGTGGCCCAGGGTTCCATGGATCAACTGGCTGAAGAAAAATTTGGAGTCGGCAAAGAAAAATACACATTAGAGGAAATTTACATGAGGTATTTTCAGGAGTCATAAAAATGCGAACCCTTAAAACAATTGTAAAAAAGGAATTGGCGGATCATTTCAGCAGCTATCGCTTCACCATTATTTTTGCTCTGATCGCAATGGTCAGTTTGATTACAGCCTACATGGTCGGCTTGAACATCAGAACCGAACTGCAGGGAGTGGTCAAACCCCGATTTGTATTTCTAATGCTTTTTACATCTTCGGGCACGCTGTTTTCACTGGTGCAATTTGTCGCCTTTTTTGGTCCACTCGTGGGTCTGCTACTTGGATTCGACACGATTAACAGAGAACGAAACGAAGGCACCCTTAGCAAATTGCTTTCACAGCCGATTTACCGCGACACAGTTATCAATGGTAAGTTTCTGGCCGGAGTTGTAATGATAACCATTATGATGGTGTCTATCGTGTTGGTAATTACCGGCCTCGGGTTGCTGATATTAGGCATCGTTCCCGGTCTGGAAGAAATTTGGAGAATCCTCATCTATCTTATCATCAGCATTATCTATATTTCATTCTGGCTGGGATGTGCTATTTTATTTTCAATTATATTCCGCAGCACGGCGACTTCTGCTTTGGCTGCTTTGGCAGTTTGGATTTTCTTTTCATTTTTTATAACCATCGGAGTCAACATTTTGGCCGATGCGCTGGCTCCGGAGAACGGAGACATCGCTTCGGGGGACGTGCTCTGGCGGGCCAACGTTGTCAAAGCATTGACACTTACCTCACCCATGGAACTGTACACGGATGCCACTGCTACAATTATCGATCCCATGCGAAAGTCGGCCCGCTCGATGATGACCTTGGGGCCGATGGAAAGTTTGTCGATGGCAAGATTTTCAGGACCTCTGGGCTTAAGTCAGAGCTTCCTGGTTGTCGTTCCTTACATCATCTCTTTAATTGCGATTACAGTAATTTGCTTTGCCGTATCTTACATTGTATTTATGCGCCAGGAGATTCGGTCCATGTAGTCGTAGTCAACCGATTCTGTTTCAGCCATTACACAGAATCATCTTATTACCGCTGGCCTCAGAGCGAACCCAATACTTCTGCAAGCAAAACAAAGTTTAATCGGCTTAAATTGAAAGAATTGCGTTTCAGAGGCGATGGAAGCAAAGGGTTTTATCTGACCTTGAAGCCGTGTTCTTTTTGCCAATCCGGCCCGAATTTACGCTCGCAATAATCCGCCAGCCGGTCAAACCAGCGCCACCAGAAGCTCTTCCCCTTTTCTTTGGCTTCATAAATATCCGTCAAAAAGGTGGAGATGTTGTGCATTTCTTCTTTGGGAACAAAAGAGGCCGCCCCATCTTCATATGACTTCTTAATATTTTCCGGTGTCACCGCATAGGCCGTCAGCATGACACCGATAACACGTTTTTCGATACATATCTTTAACAATTCGTATCCTTCGACACCCATAATATCCAGGATGGCCATATCAAAATATTGATCTTCCAGTAGCGTTTTTGCTTCATCAAAGGATGTGGCTTTCGTCGTGATACACATGGGTAGCAAATCTTCCAAAGTATCCAATACGTCGGGCTCATCATCAACAATCAGTATGCGTTTGCCTTCCAGCAATTTGTCCTTATCCATCGAGGTTATCCTTTATAATCAATAAAATAGCTCTTTATCAGATCTGCAAATAAGGTAATTCATGATTAAAACGAATCAAGAGGTAAAAAAACTGACAAAATAAAATTCAGGTGGGTTGTCCAACATTTTCAAGAGCCCCACACCAGCAGAGTCAGGGATTTAAACGGCCTTCTGCCACAATTATGTATCCAGTTCTTCAGCCCGTTTCTGCCTGGCCAGGCAAATTTCCAGATCGCACTGCAAACAGCGGTCAATTTCAGCTTTTACCTGCTCTTGACTGTAACACGCCTCTACCTCCAGAAAGCCCGCACGCCTTTCAGAAAGGGGCAGGGATGGCACTTCAACCCGTTTCAGCTCTACAAATCCGGCTTCTCGTTTTCCGTCATAATCGGGTTGACCATTTCCACACTCCGCATTCCCCATTCCCAACTCAAGTGTACCATCCCCGCCTAAATAAATATCGATTGAAACTGCCGCCCGGCGCCCCGCAGCTATGGCGTCAATGACCGTCGCCGGGCCGTTGGCGACATCACCGCCGGCAAATACGCCCTGCAATTCGGTTTCCTGGGTGACCGGGCTGATTGCAATCAGTCCATTGTTGACCGGCAGCGAGCGCTGGTCGTCCAAAAAACAAAAATCCTCGCAAAAGGCCGTCTCGCTGGTCTGGCCGATGGCCAGAATGACCTGATCGGTCTCGATACTTTTACGGGTATCGTCAAAGTAAGGACAGAAGTTGCCCTCATCGTCAAAAACCGAGGTACAGCGCACCAGGTCGATGCCGGCAACTTTGTCGTCATTCTGCCTTATTTTTTCAGGCCCCCAGGAATACAGCATTTCAACGCCTTCTTGCTGTGCCTGTTCGATTTCCCATGGATTGGCCGGCATTTCTTCAAGGCTTTCCAGACAGGCCAGTTTGACATCCTTGGCCCCGAGGCGTATGGCCGTTAAAGCCACATCCACCGCCACATTGCCGCCTCCGATGACCACCACCCGATCTTTGACCGGCACTTCTTTACCATCCGCAACAGCGGAAAGAAATTCAACTCCCCAGTAGACATCATCCAGCGCCGATCCATCCAGCTCAATTTTACGACTGAGCTGAGCGCCGACAGCGACAAAGACCGCCTGAAATCCTTCTTGCTTAAGCTGATCAATTCCATAATCCACGCCCAGTTTTTGGCCGGTCCGTAGATCGATTCCGGTGCGCAACACGTGCTCAATTTCCCTATCGAGCACATCCTCAGGCAAACGGTAGGATGGAATTCCGTAGCGCAGCATGCCACCGGGCTTCTGCCGGGCCTCAAACAGGGTCACCGGATGTCCCTTTTTTCTCAGGTAAAACGCAGCGGTCAGACCGGCGGGTCCGGCGCCGATAACGGCAACCTTCTTTCCGGAATCCGGACCTGTAGCTGACATCCATTCGGACAGGTCACCGGCATTATCGGCTGCATACCGTTTGGCGGCGCAAATCGATATCGCATCACCCACCTCTCCTCGTTTGCAGGCCGTTTCGCAGGGGTGGGTGCACACTCGGCCCAATATGCCGGGAAACGGGGCTTTTTCAATGATCAGTTTGCAGGCCTCTGCCGACTTGTCCTCATTGATAAGCCGCAGATAGCCGGGAACGTCAATGCCGGCCGGACAGGCTTCCGTACATTGCGGTCTGGCCGGAATTCTCTTTTCCGGGCCAATGGCGCGCAGGGTGCGCGTAATATCCAAAATTTTAATGCCGTTGGGGCAGGCATCTTCGCATCTGCCGCAGACCGCACAGAACCACGGCATGCTCGAGCCGGCAATCTCATCAATCAGATCCAGCTCTACATGCCGCACCAGACGTCTGATGTTGAACCCATTGATCCCGGTTATCGGGCAGGCTGAGCTGCAGCGACCGCATTGCTCACAGTAGCGAAACATCTCTATGGCATTGAATCTTTCGGCGAATTTTTTGGTATCTGCCATGATTTTTCAGCACCCTGTATAATTCGAATTTCGTGCTTCGTGTTTCGGATTTCTTACCAGATGAGTAAGTTACCTCTTAAATTATTCTAGTTTTAGGTCCTTTACCATTGTGCGCATCGTGTTGGCGAACTTGGGTCCATCGGCAGCCGAGCACCAGACATTCCACAGTTTTTCCGGATCGAAACCGGCCTTGGCCAGTTTTTTCTGGGCGCGCTTCAGCCGCTTTTCAGCGGCATAATTGCCTTCGATATAGTGGCAGGTCGGGAATTCACAGCCGGCGACCAGCACGCCGGCAGCACCCAACTCAAATGGTCGCTGCATCATCTTCATTGAAACCCGGGCCGAACACATCACGCGTATCAAACGGGCATTTGAAGGATATTGCAGTCGGCTGACGCCGGCCATGTCCACGCCGCCCAGGGCGCACCAGTGGCAGACGAAGGCAATAATTTTTTTCTCCGGCGCTTCTTCGAGTGCGGCTTCGACCTGGGCAAAAACCTGATCGTCCGAGTAATGGACGATGCTGATGCATTCGTTCGGACAGTCAGCCGCACAAAGCCCGCATCCCTTGCAGAGTGCTTTGATAACGTCTGGTTTTTCCTCGGCATCCACTTTTATGGCGCTGTACGGGCATCGCTTGGAGCAGAGACCGCACTGGCTGCAATCGGTCAAATCAATATCGGCAACGATCCCTTCGGTTTCGATATAGCCCCTTTGCATGGGGATGGAGGCCTTCATGGCGGCGCCGATACCCTCTTCACTGCTTTCCTTGAAGGTCATCGGTGCCTTGGCACATCCGGCAAGGCAAACACCATCGGTGGCAAATTCCAGGGGACCCAGTTTGACGTGTGATTCCTGGAAAAATCCATCCGGATTCGTGGATACTTTGAGCAGTCCCTTGATCTGCTCAACGGATTCATTGCCTTTGAAAGCTGTCGTGAGGACAACCAGGTCGGATGACAGTTCGAATTCTTTGCCGATCAGTAAATCGAATATTTTTACCTTCAGATCACCGTTTTTTCTGTGAACCTCTGGATATCGGTCATCGGGAAATCGTAAAAATTTAACACCCAATCGTTTGGCCCGCTGCTGGGCCGTGCCCTCCTCTTTGATCAGGCTCATGTCCCGATAAAGAATATAGACGCTCGCATCCGTGCAGAGCTGTTTAATGGCAATGGCGTTTTTAACAGCGGTATGGCAGCCGATATTGCAGCACCCCCGTGTCTCATTTTTGGAATTCACACAGCTGACCATAACCACATTTTTCACATCTCCCAGTTGCTTGTTTTTTAACTTATGATCCAGCTGCAGCTGCGTGATGACGCGTGGGTCGTTACCGTATTCAAAATGATTGTTCGGTTCAATTTCCTGCATGCCGGTGGCAACAATAATCGTGGAAATATCCAGATTCTGCTCGGCTTCATCCCCGTTGGATTTGAGTGTAACCGCATAATTGCCGATGTAGCCGTCGACTTTGACCACCTGAGTATCCGTAAAAACCTTTATCTGGGAATGCGCCCTGACCTGATCCGTTTTGGCATTAACCACTCTGGCAGCCGGCGCCTTGCGGTGATCATGGGAAATAAAACAAATCTTATTCAATATACCGCCCAGCGCGGTTTCTTTTTCAACGATATAGGCATTGAAGCCCTGATCGGCAACGCTGAGGGCCGCATTCATGCCGGCCATCCCGCCGCCGATAATCAGACAATCGGTTTTAACCGGCAAACGGATTTCCTGGCCTTCTTCCAGCAGCGCTGCTTTGGCAACGCCCATTTTAACCAGGTCTTTGGCTTTCTCCGTGGCGATTTCAGGCTCTTTCATGTGCACCCAGGAAACCTGCTCGCGGATGCTGACAAATTCCAGCAGGTAGGGATTAACACCGGCTTCTTTGGTCGTTCTTTTAAAAAGCGGCTCGTGGGTTCGGGGTGTACAGCTGGCCACCACGACGCGGTTAATCTCATTTTCCCGGATGAGGTCCTGCATTTTGGATAAATAGTCCACCGAACAGGACCAGCGGCCTTCATCTGCCAGAACCACATGCTCCAGATCCCGGGCAAATTCCACCACTGCCGGCACATCCACCACTCCGGCAATATTAGTGCCGCAGTCACAGACGAACACGCCGATTCTGATCTCTTGGTCACTCATCAATGGATCCTCAAAAATTCCTGTTATTCATTAATCAAGCTGTCTTTCAAATAAAAGTATTATGGGTCCGGTCATAAGCGAGAAATTTTTTTCAAGATCAAGGAAGGTAAAAATTTTAACCACAGGCATACATGTTGTATTCCGCGGATTAAAAATTTTTGCCTGACACAGATATTGGGAAAAATAGCCACTTAGGGCCGGACACAGACGGCGCGCATGGCAGCCGCCGTCGCCTGTGCTACCGATTCGGCTATATCGATCGGTCCGGTGGCACCGCCGCACAAATAGATCCCGTCCACATTCGTTTCAAGGGGCGACAGCAACGGATCTTTTTCTTTAAAATACCCCAGATCATCAAGTTTGAGTTTCAAGGCTTTGGCCAGTCTCTTATTGCGATCGTTGGCCATGATCCCGGTGGCCAGCACCAGCAATTCAACCTCGTGTGTCTGCACATCACCGGCGTCCAGATCTTCATACCGCAGGGTTAAATTTTTAGTCCCGGGGTCTTCGAAAACTTCATAGGGGCGGCCCCTGACATAGCGCACATCGTTTTCTTTGGCTTTACGGTAAAACTCCCAGAACCCTTTACCGTAAGCTTTAAGATCATTGTAAAAAATGGTGGCTTCCACGGACGCATCGTGCTCTTTGGTAATGATGGTCTGTTTGGCGGACACCATGCAGCATATTTTTGAACAATACGGCGTGCCCTTGCCCTCGCCCAGGCCGCGCCCAGCACATTGTATCCAGGCAATTTTTTTGGCATGCTTTTTATCCGAAGGTCGGATAATCTCACCGGATGTCGGACCCCCCGCGTTCATCAACCGTTCGAATTCGGTATTGGAGATCACATTTTCGAATTTGTCGTAGCCCATCAAATCGCCCGCCGGTGGCGCATTTTTGATGCCAGTTGCGACAACAATACTTTTGACTTCCAGATCCAATTTTTTATTGGACTGCCACAGGGTGATGGCCTTCTTGCCCTCTTTCTCACAGGCCTTGACGCACAGAGCAATCGGGCACTCCCGACACTGGCTGCAGTCGACGGCACAATCACCGATACAGGCACCGTCTTTGCGCATATCGCCAAAGCGGCAACTGGGGTCTACCGTCACCACATTAGGAACAGCCTGGGGAAAAGCCATGGATACCAGTTTGCGCATGCCGCCGACCTTGCCATCGAGCGGATCAGGAACGCTCACCGGACAAACTTCAACGCAGGCTCCACATCCGGTACATTTTTCCTCGTCCACATATTTGGCCTTTTGCAGCAGTTTGACCTTGAATATACCGTTGACCTTTTTTACCTTGCGAACTTCAGTATTGGTTATAATTTCAATATTTTCATGATTGTCCACGTCATACATCTGAGGTGCTTCGATACAAATTGAACAATCATTGGTGGGAAAAGTCTTATCCAGGCGGGCCATCATACCGCCGATACTGGGAGTATCATCAATGAGATAGACCCGGGCTCCATATCTAGCTGCGTTCATGGCACAGTTAATGCCGGCAATACCACCGCCGATCACTAAAATTGAATCGCTCATCATTTTCTCTTAAATGGTTGTTATTGATTTAGACCAACTTTACAGCGTATCGCCAAAACTAAACGGGATTTTCCTACCTATATTCCAGCATTTCAGCATTCCAAATTGAAGATATAGGCAATTTTCATGGAGATGTGATTTTGATCAGTTAACCGGCTATTATATCTCTGTAATGATGATGGCCTTAGATTTGCATACTGCCGTACAGGTCAGACACCCCAGGCAGTTTTGCGGTCTAACGGGAATCGCCTTGTGCGGCATTTCAAATACATCCGTCGGACACATCTTAAGACACTCTTCACAGGAATCACATTTGTCCGGATCCACATAAACCAGATAAATTTCATAATTTCTCAAAGTCTTTGGCATAACAAACATCCTATTTGTTATTCGATCTTTATCGCTGATGATTCATGCAGCAGTCGAATCAATCTAATCATTGTTCGATACAATTATTTAAATTTCTTGATCGCCCGTTCGAAGCCTGGCATCGAATTTTTAATAACCTCATCGTCCACGCAAAACGCGATTCGAAAATGGCCGGGTCCGTCAAAACCGCTGCCCGGTACGACCAGTATACGTTCTTCTTTGAGGGCATTTGTAAATTCAACATCATCTGGAATCGGTGAGCGCGGAAAAAGGTAGAAGGTTCCCGGTGGTTTGGTGAATTCGTATCCAAACGCTGCCAGGCCGTCACAGAGCATTTCCCTTTTTCGCGCATACTCGGATATCTCAACGCTCATCCCTTGCATACATGCAACGACGCGTTGCATCAATGCGGGCGCATTGACGAAGCCCAGAATTCGATTGGCGACCGTCATGCCGGAAATCAGTTCATTTCTGTAATCGGCTGCAGGGTTAACTGCAATAAAGCCGATCCGTTCCCCGGGTATCGATATGTCCTTGGAATAGGATGTGCCGATAATGCTATTGTTATAACTGGTAAAAATGCTCGGAACCTTAACGCCGTCGTAAACAATTTTGCGATAGGGTTCATCCGAAATCAGATATATCGTGCGCTTGTAATTTTTGCTCTTTTCATCCAGTAAGGCCCCCAGAGCGACTAAATCTTTTTCAGGATATACTTGCCCTGTGGGATTGTTGGGCGAGTTGATCAATACGGCTTTGGTTTTTGCGGTGATCGCATGGGTCATCGCATCCAGATCGAGCTGAAAATCAGGTTTGGATCGAACCGTTTTGAAGACCCCGCCGTGATTGTCGGCATAAAATTTATATTCGACAAAACAGGGCGCCGGCGTCAGTACTTCATCACCGGGGTCGAGGATCGTCTTCAGCGCCACATTTAGGGCCCCCGAGGCTCCGCAGGTCATCAATATCTCTTTGTCGGTCACCGGAGCCTGTTGTTCTTCAGCCAGATATTCAGCGACAGAGCCGCAAACCATCGGATAGCCTGTGTTGGGCATATAGCAATGATCTCCCAGCCCGCAGGAGTCCACCGTATCTCTGAGCAATTCACTGAATTTTTCAGGCGGCGGCAGATTGGGATTACCCAGGCTGAAATCATATACGTTGCCGGCTCCGTATTGAGCCTTGAGTTGGGCGCCTTCTTCAAACATCTTGCGAATAAAGGAAGCTCCGGCGATAATATCTTCAATTTTCTTTGATATCGTCATATCTCAACCTTATTCATTTAGAAATTAACTGGAATCTATCTCAAAAATAAAGTTAGAAAAATTCTCTTTTTCTCGATAATAAAGTGTCGCAGAGACCTTTGAAAAATTTTCAATTTTGTTCAATTTCGAGAAAGACGAAGATTTTAATTCGAGGCATACTTTTGCGTATGTCGAGGATTAAAGTCTACGTCTGACAAAGAAATTGGGCAAAAGGGGATGTTTTTCAATGGTCTCTATTTAAACTCTTTCCATTTATAGTCTATGAGTTCCAGCAGAACGCCATTCATCTTCTTGGGATGAATAAAAGCAAACTCACAATCCCGGAAAGGCCGGGCGCCGCCGATAAAGGGATAATCTTTGTCTTGCAATTCAGCCATGGCGTCACGGGTATGATCGACATTAAAGCTGATCAGCATGACGCCTTCGCCTCTTTTTTCGATGAACTTGGCGACATCCCCATCCGGCGTGGTGGATTCCATCAATTCGAAACCCACTTCTCCCAACCAGTAGCGGGCTACCTTGATTTTTTCCGGCTCATCGATATATTCATCATCCGGCTTGGATTTGCCCAATACCGGCTCCCAGGTCTTTCGGGCCTCATCCAGATTTTTCACGGCAATGCAGATATGGTCTATTTTGTTTACTTTCATCCTACCCTCCTATATCCCGGCCGAGCCGGAAATTCAGATGTCAACGTTTTATGAGAATCCCAAAGACGCTGTTCTGCTAAAACGTTACTTTTTCTAGCGGTATGGTAATTGCTGCATCCGGGCAGATGCATCCGCATTCATTGCAGTCTTCACACAAAAATTCGGTGACCACCGGTCTTCCGTCCTGGACACGGATGGCTTGATCCGGACAAACTTCAACACACAGTGTTGAAGTGTAACCGCCACACATCGTGCATTTATCCATATCGATTTGAGCTGCCATAAGGTATCTCCTTCACTCAAATATGGAATAATGGAAAAGTGGAAAGGTGGAATGATGGGTCCAATGGATGTGAATCCATTGCACAACGATCAGATGTTTCTTCATTTCGCGCCCAATATTCCATTATTCCAATATTCCGGTATTCCATGTAGAATTTTTATTGATGGGGTGAACAAAACGCTTATGAAACCTGAAAGGCGGCAACCGGTTCACTCTGCCTTGGACAGCTTCATGACCGTTTCACCCTGTCCGCGCGAGATGGCTCTTTGGAGTTCAATCTTCAAAGGCACATTCATAAACACGCTGACATCTTCCAGGATGGTCTGGTACATGCGTTCCCGGCACAAGGCGACCTCTTCCATGGGCGCTCCATATTCCTTGGCCCAAGTGGGCCATGGATCACGCATGCATTTAATCAGCAATTCACCTGAATTTTCTCCTTTTTCCACCGTGGCGAGACCGCCCTCTGTATTCCAGAGCCCGGCCAGGGATCTGGCCAGATTCATCAAAAAGCCCTCCTCGCCTTTCAACCAGTTCATGCGGGGCAAGAAACTTTTGCCGATATCTTTGCCAAATACCTCAGCTGCCCGCAAAGACACATCCAGCGGGTCAACTTCGTCACCCGCCAATTCAATGGCCACCTGGCGCCAGCGGTAGTAGGTTTTCCCGATTTCATTCTGGGTGCTGCGCAGCATTCTATGCATTTTGGTTATTTCTTTTTCAGTATCAACTGACATGTGAACCTCCTTATCTTATAGTCGAATCCCGATACGGTAACCGTCATGGACCGCACTGGACAAGTTCCTGGGAATCAGCGCATCCCCGATGACGAAAAGCTCAATGCCTTCGGATTGAACCGTCTTTTTCAAACTCTCGTTGGGTCCTCTGTCACTGAGCACCACCGTATCACATTTGACCGGCCAGCGAATGCCACCGTAGGCTTTAACGATAATGCCTGCATCGGTGACTTCTTCGATATCGCAATCGTTATAGACGGTTATTCCGTTTTGCCGCATATAGATCATATAACGCCATTTAAAGGAGGGGTTGACATCGAAACCGGCGGTCTTTTCCTTGCCGACGATGGTCACCTTTTTGCCCTGCTTGGCCAGATGCAGCGCACAGCCGATGCCCGGTTTACGGTTACCGTAAACCACCACGGTTTCACCCACCTCGGCTTTTGCGCTCATTACATCCAGCAGGTTCACGATTTTGTCACTGTCACCGCCGGGCGCCTCGATTTTCGAGTAGATCGGTCCGGTGGCCAAAACGACGGTGTCCGGCATTTCTTCTTCAATCAGATCTTCGGTGACCTCGGTGCCCAGATGAAAATTAACTCCGGCCTGCTCGCACATGACCTTTTGATACGCGACACAGGTCCAGAGCTCATCATCACCATAAGGCGCATTTTGGGCCTCATTGAGGGTACCGCCGATCACATCCCGCTTGTCATAGACGTGCACTTCATGACCTCTGCGGGCCGCCATATAGGCACATTCGAGACCGGCCGGACCGGCACCGACGATCATGACTTCTTTTTCCTCTTCAGCCGGTTTGGGGTTGGCGAACTCATCCTGCCATTCATGCGCGCAAACCGGATTAATGTAACAGGTCATGGGGGCATCCCGAAAAAGTCGTGCCAGGCACAGATTGCAAGCGACACAATGCCGTATTTCCGCTTCTCGACCCTCAGCCACCTTTTTGGGCATGTGCGGATCGGCGATCATCGATCGGCATATTTCCCACTGATCCAGTTCACCGGCCCCGATTTTCTCATTCGGCAGTCCCGGCTTAAACAGGCGGTAGGCCATTTGAATGGGGATGTTCACGTGTTCTTTGGCGCGTTTGGCCAGATGGATCCAGTTGCCCATTGGAATATCGCGGCTGATGACCGGATAAATGGATTCCTGCCAGCCCAGGGTGCAGCTGATATAATCCACACCGGCTTCCTCGGCAATCTTGTAAGTCTCCATGGATTCTTCCGGTGTGTTGCCCCGCACATCATCCAGCAGCTCTTCAGAGCACAGACGAATACCCACCGGAACGTCCGGGCCGCAGACATCTTTGACACCCTGAATGATTTCAACTACCGCCTGCATCCGGCCGCGGATGTCACCGCCGTATTCATCGGTGCGCCGGTTGGTATAGCTGGAAATAAAATTGGAAATCAGATAGCCGACGATGCCCGATATCTCCACGACATCGAAACCGGCTTCTATTCCCCGCCGGGCGGCGTCCACATGCTGCTGGATCATGGTTTTGATATCCTCTGGGCTCATCTCCTGGACGGGTTTAAAAATTCTGAGACGCTGGGGAACTGCCGAAGGCCCGTGGCAATAATCGACTTCGACCGCCCCCACCCGGCCACAATCCATAAGCTGAAAACCGGCCACCGCTTTACCTTCGTGAATGGCATCGGCAATGCGTTTCAGGCCTGGGATAAATTTGTCATCCCAGCAGGCGGCCTGACCGACATACCCCTGGCCCTGACGTTTTTCATCCATATAAACGCCCTGCATAAAGCACATCCCACCGACAACCCCGATGGCCCTTTGGCGCATGTATTCGACCCCCGCATCGGTGACAAACCCGTCATGGCCGTTGAGGTTGTCTTCGGTGGCCGCATACTTGATGCGATTGGGAATGATAAGATTGCCGACTTGAATCGGCTTGAACAGGTGGGGGTATGTTTTGGCCCCCGGGTAATCTGAATAATCCCATTCAAATAATGTTTTGGCCATTTCACATCCTCCTTTTCTATCAGTTCATGAAATCGTCTGAATTAGATCTTTCTGATTTAAAAGCGGCAACAAGCAAATTGAACATATGGTCCAAATTATCAAACAGAGAATAAGACCGGTCCTTTAACAGCCAGCGCGTGATGATGTGATCCATGGTGCCAACAAAAATATCGCGCGCACTTCTCGCATCGAGGTCCGGCCGCATTTCTCCGTTTTTTTGACCTTCTTCAAAAATGTCGATCAGATAAGAATAAAATTTCTTGACGTTGGCGTAAACTTCGGTGTTTAAAAAATTGGCATTGGTTTTCAGAAACAGATAGACAATCTTTGCATCCAGTGGGGCCTGTTCAACGCGGCGCAGATACCACCACAAATATTTGCGCAGCTTGTTAACCGCGCCCTGTATGCCGAATAATTGCTCGTCCAAGTCCTTAAGCAATTCGGACACCCATAGGTCCGGAATGGTCAGCAGCAAATCTTCTTTGCCCTGGAAATATTCGTACAAAGCCGCCTCGGACAGACCGGCCTGCCTGGAGATGTCCACGATGGTGGTTTTCTGATACCCCTGCTCGGAAAACAATTGTTTGGCCGAGTCGATGATACGAATCCGCGTCTGCGCTTTTGCGTTATTTTTGGAATTGTTTTTGGCCATCCTGAAACGGCTTAAAAAGCTAGAAATAAATTCAATAAGAGGAAGTTTATAGGGTCAGGCTGATGATTTAATCGTATATAATCGAAATTTAATTAACAACATTCGGACAAAAAAATATAATATATACAATAATATATATTAAATAATAAAAAAAATTGCATTTTTACCTAATAGCATTCGGTCTTCTGGCTGTCAAGGAAAAAGTCATCATTTTGTTGGTATGCGCAGCAATGCATAACTGAGCTTGTGCAAGGCTTTTCTACTCTCAAACAATCCTGCAGATTTTTGACAAATTTGAAGTAAAGCGGTCGCTATATTCATAATTATATGATATAGATGGCGGAAATTTCAGGTATATGCGTTCAGTCGATTGAATGCGCGAGTCACCATTAATCTGTAATGAGATGCTCATTTTACTGGTTTCGCTGGAATGAATGACGTAAAATCGCTTATCGCCTGTCATGAATGTGATTTGTTGCAGCAGCTTCAGCCCCTTCCCCCCGATGGAACGGCCAGGTGCGTCCGCTGCGGCTCCGTATTGTACCGTCGAAAACGAAACAGCCTGGACCGTGTCCTGGCATTGACGGTTGCCGGGCTGATCCTTTTCGTCATCGCCAATGCGTACCCGTTTTTGACATTCAGACTGGAAGCCCAGGTACAGGAAACCAACCTGATTACCGGAGTTATCGAACTTTATCACCAAGGCATGTGGATCGTGGCAGGGGTGGTGCTGTTTACGACCATCATCTGCCCCTTGATGGAGCTCTGTGTGATGCTGTTTGTCCTGGTCCCCTTGAAATTGGGGCGAAAGCCCTGGAAACTCGCCCTGCTCTTTCGCGCGGTGCGCGGCTTTCGGCCCTGGGGAATGATGGAAGTTTTTATGATCGGTATCCTGGTGGCAGCCGTCAAGCTCGTTAAGATGGCCAGCATCATTCCGGGCATGGCCCTGTATGCTTTTATGGTCCTTATTTTTATACTGGCCGCATCCGCGGCAGCGCTTGATCCGCATATCATATGGAAGACACTGGATTGAGACCCATGAAAACAAGACCGCTTACAGCCATGAGCGCCTCTCTGATCAGCTGTCACAGCTGCCATCTGCTTTGTAAAGCGGTATCTGCGGCCAAGGGCCTTGCGGCCTATTGCCCGCGCTGCGGTGCACGACTGCACGCCCGCAAGCCCAACAGCATTGCGCGCACCTGGGCGCTGATCATCGCTGCCTTCATTTTTTACATTCCGGCCAATGTGCTGCCGATTACCAGGGTGATTTCATTGGGTAAAGCCCAGGAGGACACCATCATGAGCGGTGTCATTTATTTCGTCAAATCGGGCAGCTGGCCCATTGCGCTGGTCATTTTTGTGGCCAGTATTTTCGTCCCGCTGCTGAAACTTTTTCTGCTCACTTTTTTATTGATTTCGATCCACCGCAGATCCAAGTGGAGACCAAAGGACCGCACGCGGCTATACCGCATCACCGAAGCGGTCGGCCGCTGGTCAATGACCGATGTCTATGTGGTAACTATTTTAGTCGCCCTGGTCAAACTGGGTTCGCTGGCAACGATCGAGGCCGGCCCCGGCGCTATCTTTTTCGCCGGTGTGGTGATCATTACCATGTTTGCTGCCATGAGCTTTGACCCCAGACTGATCTGGGACGCACAGGAGCCAAATGATGAACGCCGAAAACAACCTTGAACCGGATTTTTCGGATTTACCGCAGGCAGATGTTCAGAGTAAGAAACAAATTTCGATTGTCTGGCTGATCCCTATCGTCGCCGTTCTGATCGGCGGATGGTTGGCATATAAGGGTCTGTCGGAAAAGGGCCCGATGGTGACCATCACCTTTGAATCCGCCGAAGGGCTGGAAGCCGGTAAAACCCTGGTCAAGTACAAGGACGTCAAAATTGGCCAGGTCCAATCCATCCGCTTCAACGCTGATCTATCACAGGTGATTATCAAAGCTGAACTGGTCAAAGAAGCCGAACCTTTTTTGACCGGAAACACGCGGTTCTGGGTGGTACGACCCCGGATCACCGCCAGCGGTGTCTCTGGGCTGGGTACGCTTTTTTCAGGCGCTTACATCGAAATGGACCCGGGAACGGAAGGGGCGTCGTCCAGAGAATTTGAAGGGCTCGAGATACCGCCGGTTGTGACCAGGGGCATGCCCGGCAGTGAATTCCTGCTGCAAGCGGACAGCCTGGGATCACTGGATAACGGCTCTCCGGTTTACTACCGCCAAATCAAGGTGGGCCAGGTGATTGGATATGACCTTGCTGAAGACGGGCGCTCTCTGATCATTAAGATCTTTATCAATGAACCTCATGACCAGCTGGTGCGCGCCAATACACGCTTCTGGAATGCCAGTGGATTCGATTTAAAAATGGATGCCGGCGGCATCAAGCTTAACACCGAATCACTGGTATCGATCATGATGGGGGGGATCGCCTTTGACACACCAACCAGCCTTGAAACCGGCGGACCTGCTCAGGAAGACCAGATATTCAAATTGTATGAGGACCGCGAAAGCATCTTTGATAGAACCTACACCGAAAAAAGATATTATATACTGCATTTTGAAGGATCCATCCGCGGTCTGACGGTTGGCGCGCCGGTTGAATTTAGGGGTATCAAATACGGACAGGTGGTGGACATCAAGGCCGTGTTTAATGAGCAAACTCTTACGCCGAAAATTACGGTCCTGATCGAAACCGAGCCTCAGCGCTGGGAAACTCTGGGTGAGACCACATTGGATGAGAAAACTCAATTGGAAGCGCTGATTGCCAAAGGCTTCAGGGCTCAGCTCAAAACCGGTAGCTTGCTGACCGGCCAGCTTTATGTGGAATGCGATTTTCACCCGGACGCGCCTCCGGCCCAGATAAAATATGGCCAAAAATTTCCGGAGCTGCCCACGATTCCCGCTCCTTTACAGATCGTGACCAATCGCGTCAATGATCTTTTGACCAAAATCGAAACGGTGCCCATCGAAAAAATCGGCAAAGATCTGGGTGACACCCTTCAAAACGTAAAAAGCATAACCGAGTCTGCCGAGCTGCTGCAAGCCATCCGGGCATTAGATGAAACCCTGAAAGAGACACGCGAGCTGACCCAAAATCTAAATGCGAACGTCGCCCCGGCCATAACCGCAACCCTCGATCAGGCCCAGCAGACATTGGTATCGGTCGAGGGTTCGTTGGGCAAAGATGCGCCATTGCAGCATGATCTGAGGCAGTCACTCAAAGAGCTGAGCGAGGCCGCCCGTGCGCTTCGCCTGTTGCTTGAATACTTAGAGCGTCATCCGGACGCTTTGATCTTCGGGAAAGGAAACGCACCATGACGCGCGCTTTTTTAGCTTGCAGAACAATTTGGCTGGCCTGGCTTATCGCCCTGATCCTCATCGGATGTCGCAGCAGTTCGCCGCCGGTGCAATTTTACACATTGAGTGCGATTCGCTCCCAGGCAGCGGCCGACACCCATACGAACGCCAAATCGATTTCAGTCGGTGTCGGTCCGGTGGTCATTCCGGACGTGCTGGATCGGCCCCAGATCGTCACTCGTACGAGCCCCCATGAGCTGCATATCGATGAATACCACCGCTGGGCCGGTCCACTGGGTCAAGACTTCGCGAGGGTCGTAGCTGAAAATATCTCTTTGATGCTGCCGGCCGAACAGGTGACAGTCTATCCCTGGGATACCGGCTTCCAGCCGAATTATCAGGTGACACTCAATATCCGGCATTTCGAAGGCCGTAAAGGCCAGGATGTGCTCTTGGAGGTGTTCTGGACGGTCATCGATCTACAGAAAGGGACAACGCTGCGGGTTAAAAAGTCTGTCATCACAGAGCCTCTACCCGACGAGACTTACGAGGGGCTGATCATCTCGCAAAACAAAGCAATCGCGTCGCTTAGCTCAATAATCACAAAAGAATTAAATAGGTTAAATTGAAAAGTTAAACTTTAACGTGTATGCTCTTAATAAGTTTTTCTGCAGCTGTCACCACATCGACTCTGCGGTTTTTCAAATCATCCAGCAAGGCCTGATAAGCCTCAGATTCAGCGTGGCAATTAAATATTTTATCCGCCGCCAGATCCACAACAAGCCTTTGAAACAGGTCGACTGTCTGCTGGTCGCTGTGTCTGCGAAACCGCCCTTGATCGACCAGATGCCGGCGGTGCTGCCAGCAGGCATCGAATACGGCTGAAATGCCCTCCGCTTTGATCGCCACCGTTTTGAGAATCGGTGGGAGCCAGCCGCCTTCCCTCTTTTTTCCCATTTGCAGCATGCCCGTCAGCCGTGCCACTTCATCATCGGCGCCCTCTCGATCGCCCTTGTTGACAATAAAAACATCTCCGATTTCCAGCAATCCAGCCTTGAGAGCCTGAATGTCATCTCCCGCTCCCGGCAAGCTGACGACAAGGGTCGTGTGTGCAAATTCGGCGACCTCGACTTCATCCTGCCCGACGCCGACGGTTTCAATCATCACAATGTCATATCCCATCGCATCCAGTACCAGTACGACTTCACGGGTTGTGGTGCTCAATCCGCCAACATGGCCGCGTGTGGCCATCGATCGAATGAACACACCATCGTCTTCAGCATGTCGTCCCATCCTGAGGCGATCGCCTAAAAAGGCACCCCCGGTCAGCGCACTTGAGGGGTCGATTGCCACAACAGCCACCTTCAATCCCCGCCGGCGACATTCGGTGATCATGTGATTCACCAGGGTGGATTTGCCGGCGCCCGGCGGACCGGTAATACCCACAATAAATGCTTTTCCGGTGTGAGCGAATATGGCCTTAAGGCCCGCCAGCCCGTCGCGATCACCGTCTTCAAGTTGCCGAATCAATCTGGCACCGGCCAGCTGATCTCCGGCGAGGATTTTTTTGATATCTGTTTGCACGATTCGATGATAGGTAAAATAGCTTTATTTTACGAAATAGAGCCAATTTGCAAAGCGATCGGCATGGCCCGCAATAATCACCTTGACGAGATCGGCGATTTTGCGCGTTACCGGACCGGGCGCATCCGGCAGTTCGCGATCGTTGATCCGTTTGACCGGCAGGACTTTGAAAGGCGTGCTGGATAAAAATATTTCTTCAGCTTCAGAGAGCAGTTCAGGTTCTAACTGCTTCTCTGTGCATGCAACACCGGCTTCCTGAGCTGCTTCAAGAATTGACATGCGGGTAATACTCTTAAGTACCGTTCCTGTAGATGGTGTCAGCAAGCATCCGTCTTTGACAACAAACACGGATTCGGTGCCGCCTTCGGCGATGAATCCTTGCGTATCCAGCATAATGGCATGTTTAAAACCCTTTTTTTGGGCCTCTAAACGGGCGACCATGCCGTTTAAATAATTGGCAGCCGCTTTGGCTTCAATCGGAACAGTCCTGGGATCCAGCTTGCGCCAGGTGCTGACATACGCGGTTGTTCCCTCAGCGAACGGATCGCCCAAGCCCCCCAGATCCTGTTCCGGATCCAGCGTAAATACCGATACGCTCAACGGTCTGTCAGGCGGGATAATTTCAAATGATATTTCCGGATAAAAGCAGATCACTTTGGCAAATCCCTGGTTGAGCGCGTTGCGTTTTACGGTGTCGGCAACCGCATCACATAATGCTTCTTTTGAAAACGGCAGCGCCATGTCTAGAAGTTCAGCCGACCGAAACAGCCGATCGATATGGGCTTCGAGTCGAAAAACAGCCGGACCCCGAGCAGTGTCGTGAAAGCTGATGACCTCAAAGATGGCTGATCCCCGGCCAAAGCTGTGACTCATAATATGAATGGTGGCCTTTTCCCAGGGGATAAAATCGCCGTTTATCCAAACCATTCGATGCGCAACCATTATTCTTACCTCTTAATTTTAAGATGCTGTCAAACCTTCCAGGTCCACGGCCTTAGTCCGAACCGCAACCATTTGAAACGGTCTTTGGTTTCTCTGGAAATGTTGTTGCCCAAACGACACATCAAAACATTTTCCGGTTTCAAACACACATTGGGCTCATTCGTCTCAAACACCTGAAACCCGTGTTGTTCGAATAGGTGCACCAACATTGCCCGGTACGCTTGAGCTGTCTTTTGGGTTCCCGATAGATCCCACGTCCAGGAATAACCGACCATGTATAAGATCTTATCTTCTATTTGGGGATAGTCAACCACCATCTTCAGGACACGAGATGCAATTCGGGTCTGCCGCCAGCTTCGCGCAACCTCTATCACTTTTACTTCCATCATGATGCCTTCGCCCAGCTCTGTCCAGCGTTCATCGGGTTCGGGATATGCCAGGACACCAAAGCCAATGATCTTTTGCAGCGGGGCAAGCGCCAGCACCACATTTGCCTCCGGATGCAGTGCCTGCTTTACCAGGCTTTCTTTTTGGGTATACAGTGGTTTATACGCACCGCAGGCGGTAAATTCAGGATCAAGTTCGTATCGTTTGATTTCATCCGGATTGCAAAAAGAAACAAGGCGCACCTCGCCCTTGGCAGTCCGTATAATATCTTCCTTTAAGGGGGAGGCCATCATATTCATGGATAGGCACGACGGATAAACGATAACAACCCATATCAGCGGCTTAGCTGAGCAGTCAAGGGAATTCCTTTGGGTCAGCAATGCCATAATGGAAGCATGAAAAAGAAAATCCGGTTTGGAAAACCCAATAAAAAATGGCAGGTGGATACCAGAGGGTATCCGCCCTGCCATTTAATCGGGTCAAACAATGAAGCCCAAAAACTATTCTTGCGGTTTTCCCATCACTTCCGCGAACATGTCCATATCCCAAAGTCTGGCGTCGGCAATGTTTTGGCGGAATTTGATAAAATCGATGGTATCCTGACCGGTGATCTTTTTCGTGTTGAAAGCGCCGAAGCCCAGGAAAGCCTCTCCGCTCATGTTGGCTGCCAGCCAATGACGATTGGCGTTTTTGGCCATGTCCCAGAAATATTTCTTTTTCTGACGGATGCCGTCAATGGATTTAATCAAGCAACCGGGAAAGAGATTGGCGAAGGTCCAGACAATTTTGTCGACTTCTTTGTCCAGAAGCTCGAAGTCCGCATTGGGTTGATGCTGTTTCACCAGAGCGCGGGCTTCTTTTAACGCATCCCCTTTCTTAAATTCACCATAAACGATTTCGCCGTCCTGGACATATTGGTCAGTTATGATCTGGGGATTACGCACCCATTGGCCGTCTATTTTAAGGACCGGCAAGACCTTGCTGATCAGGTTTTTGGCTTTCATTTTATAAGCAGACCACATCTCGCAGGAAATGCAGTTCCACATGGCGTCTTCATTGCTCAATATCCATGGCAAAAAGTCTGAGGAACCCCCATCCGGAGCCGAGCCGTGTCGCGGACCCGCCTGACCGAAGATGGCCAGGTCCGAAGAAATGGTCAGATCGCATGCCATGCCGATTTCCTGACCGCCGGCCACCCGCATGCCGTTGACCCGGCAGATGACCGGCTTTTTGCACGCCAGGATTGAATCCACCATATGGTTGAAAAGCTCCATATACTGACCGTACTCGTCCGGACGCTGGCTGTAATACTCACTGTACTCCTTGGTATTACCGCCGGTACAAAATGCATACGGACCGGTGGCGGTGAAAACAACAGCCACCACACTGCGATCGAGGGATGAATTTTCAAATCCGGCGATCACCCCTTTGACCATTTCGGTGGTATAAGAGTTGTATTGTCGGGGGTTGTTAAGGCGGATCCAGGCCACATACAGGCCTTTCTGAACATTTCCCTTGGAGTCGGTCAGGGGCTTTTTCTCATAAACCACGCAGGGCGCGTCTTCATCTTTTCCCCAGTGCACATCGGTGTGCAGGGCATGGTCTTTTAATTCTTTGTCACGGGGCATCCAGTCTAAAGCCATAATTCTTACCTCCTTTATTAATAAAACATTATTGTCAACGTACTTTGTTTTCAGCGTATGGTACTGATTCGGAAAACTTTCTTTAACCACGAAGAGCACGAAGTTTAAAAAGAGGCTTAGAGCAATTCTAAAATGGCCTTCTTCGTGTTCTTCGTGGCCTTTGTGATTTTAGTGGTGTTGGGTTTTCCCCTTCCGGCGAACTCGAGGCCAAGTTATTAAAATTTGCCAAGCCTAAAAATCGGGCGTCAGTACGATTCGTTTGTCGGGAGATTCCTTGTGAGCCTCTTCAAAGGTTTCCACAATCGTGCTCATCGGCCGGGTTTGCACAAATGCATCGATGTTGATTTTACCCTTGACGACCATATCCAGCACGATCGGATAGTATTCCGGCAGACATCCCCAGGTGCCGAGAATATCGGCGTCAAAGGCCATCAATTTGCCGAACATGTATTCGGCCTTTGCCAGTCCAAACCCGACGACAATCAGCTTACCCACGAAGCTCAGCAGACTGAGGGCGATCTCCTGACCGGCTTTGGCGCCTGTGATTTCAAAAATCTTCCATCCGAAGCTCGGCAACCCGTTTTCTTTGCAAATGGTTTTAAATTCCTGGGAAACGGCCTTGGCATCCTTGTCGGTTGAATTGATGACAAAATCCGCACCGTATTTCAGGGCCCGCTCCAGTTTGGCCGGATTGCGCGCAATACCCACCACTGTACCGGCACCCAGGGCTTTGGCCGTCTGCCCCATATACTGTCCAACACCGCCGGTAATACCGATGACCACCACATTATCTCCGGGCTGTAAATCAGCTCTTTTAGCTGCCTGATAAGGCGTGGTCGCGGCATCGGCCACCACCGCCAAATGTTCAAGCGGTATGTCGCCCCTGTTTTTGACTTCACACAAATCCACACTGGGCACCGGGATATGACTGGAGAATCCGCCAAAGGGCCCTAAGCTGTTGCCCGGCATCTTTTGATTGAGGCAGCGGTTACCCCGACCGGTTTTACAGAGGATACACTGGCGGCAAGGCATGACCGCAGGAATAATGACTTCCTTACCGATCCACTGCTCATCGCCGGCAACCACTGTGCCGGATATTTCATGTCCGAGTGTTAGGGGCGGTTTTGAAACTGTAGGCACGCCATCATAAAAATAGCCCAGATCGGTGTGACAGACACCACAGCCGGCAACCTCAACCAGAGCTTCTCCGGGCTTTAGATCCGGAACCGGTAGCTCGACCTTCTCTATTTTACCCGGTGTCTTTTCTTTGGTTTCCCGATCAAAGGTGGTGGGTTGAACCATCTGCCAGGTTTGAATTTTATCAGGTACGCCTGCCATTTTGTCCTCCTTTTTGAATTTTTTGCTTGCTTTTAAGGCTAAAATTTGAAACTACGTTTTAGCTACAATGTAACTATATGCATGTCAAGAATTTTTATTGACTTAAACCAGGTCCGGTTTTAATCTGACGTCGATATCTGATCACATCACCCGTAATGCAATGGTTTCAACAACCTTAAATGATCTTTTCAAATTTCAAGAAAACAGCGGTCAATAGGCTGTTGACATAAAAAATGATTCCGCTTCTTGAATTTTGAAACGCTTATCTGACACATCATCAGGAGGGTCCTATGCTACTGGAAGGTAAAAATGCGGTGGTGACCGGAGGCTCACAGGGAATTGGTGCCGCCGCCTCACTTGAGTTGGCCCGCGAAGGTGCCAATGTCTGTTTGACCTATCGCAGGCACGAAGACGAAGCCAGGAAATATGCAGAAGACATTCAGGCGATGGGTCGCAAGGCCTTGGCGGTCCAATGTGATATCGCCTCGTTTGCGGACGCTGAAAAAGTCGTCAAAGCGGCTGCTGAGGCATTCGGCAGTTTGCACATTCTGGTCAACAACGCCGGCATGAACTGGGACGGTGTATCCTGGAAGATGTCCGAAGAACAATGGGACCGGGTCATAGAAGTCAACCTGAAAGGATATTTTAACTTCACCCGCCAGGTGGCGCCTCTTTTAAAGGAACAAAAATACGGCCGCATTATTAACGTGACCTCTATTAACGGGCTGCGCGGAAAATTTGGCCAGACCAATTATTCTGCATCCAAGGCCGGTATCATCGGATTTACCAAGGCACTGGCAAAGGAACTGGGTGCTTTTGGCGTCACGGTTAACGCCGTAGCACCGGGCCTGATCGAAACTTCGATGCTGAAGGAATCAGAGGCCCGAGACAAAATTATCGATATGGCCATGGCTGAAAGCGCTCTGAAACAGGTGGGACAACCCGAAGACTTGGCCTACCTGGTGAGCTTCCTGGCTTCTGACCGCGCCAAGCATATTACCGGGGAAGTTATTAAAGTCGATGGCGGTCAATACATCTAGTTTTCGTTTCCTAAATGCCCCTTTTTCCGATGGCCTGCGTTCTCCGCGGGTTTCACGCCTGCAACGTACTTCAAGTACGCCTTGGCGGAAACCCTTGTGCGGCCTTGGCCATCAAAAAAATTGCCAATTTATAAAACAAAAACAAAATCTTTAAAAGAATGAAAAATAACGAGGTATAGAATGGGAAAAGTAGCGATTGTCGGAGTTGGACAGAGTAGATTCGTCAGGAGTTATCCGGGGTCTATCCGGGAGCTGGTATTTGAAGGATTCAAGGAGGCGATGCAGGATGCCCAGATGAAAACTACGGACATCGACGCTTCCATCATCTGCTCGGCACCGGAATATGACAAACAGCGTTCACCGGCCGGTGTTTTTGCGGAATATTTGGGTTTGAATCCGCAGCCGACCTTTTATGTCGAAACCCTGTGTTCTTCCAGCAGCACGGGATTGAAGCTGGCCTATTCACTGGTGAAATCAGGCCTGCATGAAGCGGTGGCTGTAATTGGGTTCCAGAAGATGTCGGAGATCACTTCATCCGAATCCCAGGAGCGCATGGGCCGGGGAGCGGATATCCAGTGGGAAAGTCCTTTTGGCACCATGATGCCGGCCTATTACGCCATGTATGCCAAGGCTCATATGGAAAAATACGGCACCACTCCGGATGATCTGGCGCTGATCCGGGTGAAGGCGGCAACTTACGGCCAGTTAAATGATCGCGCTGTTTATCGGAAGCCGGTTGAATTTGAGATGTTTAAAGATCCGGAAAACCGTATGGCCGGACCGGTAGCCAGCCCGCTGCGCGTGGGCGATTGCTGTGCCAATGCCGACGGCAGCTCCTGCGTTATTGTGGCCAGCGAAGAAAAAGCAAAAGCCTTTTCGAAAAAACCGGTTTGGATCCTGGGTGTCGGCTCAGCCACCACAAGTGTTAACTTGGCCGGTAGAGACCTGTTTACCGGATTAAGCGTCGCCGAACAGGCCGCCCGGCAGGCCTATGAGATGGCCGGTGTGGGCCCCAAAGATATTGATGTTGCAGAAGTGCATGACTGTTTTACGATCGCAGAAATGATGGCCTATGAAAACTTGGGGTTTGCCAATCCGGGCGAAGGCAAGGAATTGATCAGAGCAAAAGAAACCTATCAAGAAGGCAGTATCCCGGTAAATGTTGACGGTGGCCTTTTATCAAAAGGCCATCCGATCGGCGCTACGGGCGGATCTCAGCTCCGCACCATCGTCCTGCAGCTCAGGGATGAGGCCGGCGATATCCAGATTAAAGATCCGCAAATCGGCCTGGTTCATAACATCGGCGGCGTGGGACTGTATGGTAACGTGACGATTCTTGGACGTTAACGAGATTTTCTCACCACGAAAGCACGTAATACAAAAAATGAAATTTCGTGCTTTTAGAATTTCGTGTTTTCGTGATTAATAATAAATGCGGTTATCGGAGATAAATGATGAGTAAGATAAAAGAAGTAGATGATCGATTCAAACAATTCGGCACAGTCAGTTTTACCGCCATAACGAAAACCAATGATTTTATCGATTATCTGAAAGACAACAGGGTCATGGGCACACGGTGTAAAGATTGCGGATTGTCATTCTTTCCGCCGCGGATGGATTGTTATCAATGCCTCACCAGTAACGTGGAATGGTTTGAAGTCAGCGGCAAAGGCAAACTGTTGAGTTATAGCAAATTGCAATACGCTCCGATCGGATTCGAGGATGATGTCCCCTACTGCATCGCTCTTCTGGATTATGGTGACTATAAAGTGTTCGGTCGAATAGCCCCGGACCTCAGGGATGATGAAATCCAGGTCGGCATGGAGATGAAAACTGCCGTCAATGAGCTGCCGAATGGGCAGCTAAACTATGTCTTTAAGAAAGCATAGATCGTATTTCGTATTTTGTGTTTTGTGTTTAGTCTGGGATTCAGTGAAGGGGTAATTTATTCGACTGAATTTCAAATGCCAGACACTAAACACTAAACACCAAACACTAAAAAGGGAACCAAAATCATGAGCGAATATCAGTATTTGAAAGTCGAAAAAGCAGGCGGCGTAGCCCGAATTACGCTCGATCGGCCCAAACATAATGTCTTAGACATTGACACGATGAATGAGCTGATCGCCGAACTGGAAGGCCTTACGACCGACGATGAACTTAAATGCCTGGTGATCAATGGCGCCGGGACCAGCTTTTGTGCCGGCGTCGAAGTCGGCGACCACAAACCGGAGAGTGCCCCAAAGATGATTGAGACATTTAATCGCATTTTTGAGCTAATCGACCAGCTCGATGTTCCCGTGATGGCCTCAGTACACGGGGCATGCCTGGGCGGCGGCATGGAACTTGCCATTGCCTGTGATATTATCGTGGCAGCCGAAAGCGCAATGTTCGGCCAGCCGGAAATCAAGCTTGCCTTTTTACCGCCTTACGCAGCCATTCGTTTGCCCCATTTGGTCGGCCCTGCAAAGGCCATTGAAATCTGCACCACCGGCAAACGCTACAGCGCCAAAGAAGCCCGGCAGATGGGAATGGTCGGTTATGCTGTTGCCGATGATCAGCTATCAGATATCACCGAAAAGCTCGTTAAGGAAATTCAATACAACAGCCCCCTGATCATTCGATTGAATAAACAGGCGGTCAAAAAGCACCTGGGCATGCCGTTCCCGCAGGCCATCGAAAGTGTCAGCGATCTGTTTTTAAATACCCTGATGAAAACCGAAGATGTGCTCGAAGGCATCAAAAGCTTCGAAGAAAAACGCAAGCCGGTTTGGAAGAACAAGTAAAAAAGCTACCGGCCCCTGGCTTCTTGCAGCTGGCAAACTGTCACTGATGGCAGGCAACTCGCTAATTTTTCATTTTCTTAAACCCTGTTGTTCATTTTGGGTACCATTGACCAGAAGCCGGAAAAGGAGATTCCATGTCACAGATCAATAAAATCGCGGTTATCGGTGCGGGTAACATGGGCAGCGGTATCGCTCAAAAAATTGCCCAGGAAGGCATCAACGTTGTATTGGTGGACATGAAGGAGGAATTTGTCGAACGCGGCATCGACACCATTCGCCAAACGCTGAAGGAGGCTGTTGAGCGCAAGATTCTCAATTCGGAACAACAGCATGATGTCCTGTCGCGTATCATCGGCACCTGCGATCTGGGAATGGTTGCCAACGCCGATCTGGTTATTGAAGCTGTCTTTGAAGACAAGCAGGTTAAATTCGATCTTTTCGACAAACTGGATCACATCTGCGCCGATAAGACCATTCTGGCCACCAACACATCCAGTTTCTATGTTCACGAATTTGCCGACAAGACCGCTCGACCGGATCGTTTTATCGGGCTGCATTATTTTTATCATCCGGCTAAAAATCGCCTCCTGGAGGTGATTCCCCACGAAAGGACCAGTGCTGAAACAGTAGAAAAATCACTTCTGGCAGCCAAACTTCACGGCAAAACCGCCATTGTCGTTAAAGATGCACCCGGCTTTGCCGTCAATCGCTTTTTTGTGCCCTTTTTAAACGAAGCTGCCCGTATGCTGGAAGAAAACCTGGCCGATATTGCCACTGTTGAAGAGGCCGCCAAGCAGGCATTTAAAATTCCCATGGGGCCTTTTGAGCTCATGAATGTCACCGGCATCCCGATTGCCGTGCACGCCTCCACAACGCTGGGAAACGAGCTGGGGTCCTTTTATGCCCCCGCCGAGATCTTAAAAGCCCAAAAGGATAAAAATGAAAACTGGGATTTAAGCGGTGAGGTCGATGCTTCGAAACTCGAGGCAGTCAAAGATCGATTTTACGGGGTTTGCCTCGGTGTTGCGGCGGCGCTGGTAGATGAGGGCGTTGCGACCATCGAAGACACCGACCGGGGCGCTAAAATCGGTTTGCGCTGGCTGATGGGCCCTTTTGAAATCATGAATAAAATCGGGATCGAAAAAACCTACAAGGCTGTTGAGGCCATAGCCCGAAAATACCCGGATTTCAAGATGCCTCAGGTTCTGGCCAAACAATATGAAATCGGCAAACCGTTCGCATTTAATTTTGTAGATCTGGAAGTTAAGGATACCCTTGCTTATATCACGATTAATCGCCCTGAAGCGATGAATGCCTTAAACGAAACCGTGGTGGCGCAACTCAGACAGCGGTTTGAAGAGGCCAAAGCAGACGCTGCTGTCAAAGCCATTGTATTTCAGGGCGCCGGCAAGGCTTTTGTCGCCGGCGCGGATATTAAGTATTTCGTGGACAGGATCGAAGCGAACCAAATAGACCAAATTGCTGAATTTACCCGCAGGGGCCACGAACTGTTGCTCGACATCGAAAACTCGGATAAACTCACGATTGCCTTGCTCGACGGTCTGTCCCTGGGCGGCGGCAGTGAGCTTGCCTTAGCCTGCCAGGCGATCGTTGCGACACCCGCCGGTTCAATGGGATTTACCGAAACCGGCATCGGTATTATTCCCGGTCTGGGAGGCATGCTGAGGCTGGCCCGTCAGGTCGGACCCGAACTTGCCAAATTTTATGTCTTTACCGGCACTTCCATCAGCGCAGACGATGCCCGACAACTGGGCATCATAACGCGTCTGGTGGCACCGGCGGAGGTGGCGGCCGCCATTGGTGAATTGGTGCCCACCGGGAAGCCGGACAAATACCGTCAGCGTGAAATCCCGGAAAAATTCAAAACACTGGCTCAATTGGGCAGCAACGAAAATGTGACGCGACTTCTAAATGGACAATTGCCTGAAGGCGTGCCGGAAGAAATTGCCGCCAAGACTGCGAAATTCATCGGCACCAAAGCGCCGCTGGCGCTTAAAATTGCCAATAAAATCATCGATGAGCAGGTTGGAAAATCAATCCCCGATGCAGTTGAAATTGAGCTTGGGCGCCTGAGCGATATTTTCAGTACGGCTGACGCCCTGGAAGGCCTGTCCAGTTTCGGCCGTAAGAAACCCGAATACAAAGGCGCATGATGGGGACGACTCGGCAAGAAAAGCTCGCGCGACTGGGGTGGATAAAACAAGCCACGTATGATGAGCCCCGCTTGTCGGAAATGGTTGACACATACCGGGAAATCGGTCTGGAGGTTCACCTGGAGCCCTTTCATCCCGATCAAGAGCCCGGATGCGCCATTTGCATGGCCTCAATGCCCGACAAATATAAAACCATTTATACCCGTAGAAGCCCAGTTAAATAACCGGGCTTGCAGCCGGCTTTTTTTTGAGCAGAGACCAGTCGTCAGAAGCCAGATACAAGCTGGCGCTAGCCAGCTTTTACCAATGCGGTGATGCCACAACCAGGATAACCAGTTTATCCTCCCCGTTATTAAACAGGCTATGAGATGCCCCGGTAGGGATCCAGGTGGCATCCCCCGGTCCAACCTGGCGTTTTTCGTCATCCACTCCCATTTCACCGGTACCTTGCAAGACAAAATAGATTTCCTCCATGGGGTCCACGTGGGCTTCGATTTTCCGGCCCGGTTCCAGAGTCGCAATTGCCAGAAACCCGATTTTCTCTAGTATACGGCGATCCAAAATCATTTGTGCAATGGCTCCCCCATGAGCCAGATAGGTGGTCTCCATAACCTCCTTATCGTTTAGATTACGTACAATCATTTGCTTTTCCTTTCTCTAATCTTTCTGCTTTCCATTTCGGCAACTAAATTTAATTACGATTTGTAATTATTTTGCAGCTGTGCTGCTGAGCGATTGTCCTTTACCGGAGGCCGACCGCTAAAATAAGGAAAAAGCGAATATCTCTGCGGCCTTCGCGCCTCGAGCGCAGCCCCGCGGAGCGGGATGCAAGAACGCGCGGTGAACACTATCCATCCACGCGCAAATTTCAATCTTTTAGCTTGACAGAATCTACAATGTAGCTTTAATGTAGCTAAATACAAGATTCAACAAAAAAATGAAATCGACGCATTCAATTGACACAAATCCAAAAAATAGCTACAAAATCAGCTGAATTGAATGGGCCGATTCAGCCTTCAAATCCAAAAAAATCACAAAGGATAATGCCATGCACAAACTACTTACTGAAAATCCGGGCCAAAAAATGCTGCTGCTGGGCAATGAAGCCATTGCCAGAGGCGCTGTCGAAGCAGGCGTTGCGGTTGCCAGCACCTACCCGGGCACTCCCTCTTCTGAAATTTCTTTGAATTTTTTCCAGATGTCCCAGGAAAGCGATCTGTATTTTGAATACAGCACCAATGAAAAGGTAGCCATGGAAGTCGCGGCCGCTGCCGCCAATTCCGGCGTGCGCAGCATGTGTGTCATGAAGCATGTGGGGGTAAATGTCGCTGCAGATGCTCTGATGACCCTGGCCTACGTGGGTGTCAAAGGCGGTATGGTTGTCTTGACCGCTGACGACCCCTATATGTTTTCCAGTCAAAATGAGCAGGACAATCGCTTTTATGCCAAACTGTCGGGGTTGCCGCTGCTGGAGCCGTCGAACGTGGCGGAAGCCAAAGACATGATTTCATATGCCTTTGAAATTTCTGAAAAACTGCAGGAACCGGTTCTGTTTCGTACCACCACCCGTATCAATCATTCCTCTGCCATCGTCACTTTAGGAGAAATTAAGGCCCCCCGGACCAAAGGCGATTTCGTAAAAGACCCCTTTAATCTGGTCACGGTGCCGGCGGTTTCCCGGAAGTTGCACGTTAAACTTCTGGAAAACATCGAAAAAGCCAGGGATCTGTCGGAGGCGTCTCCGTATAATTTCATCCAGGGCGATGGGAAATGGGGTCTCGTGTGCAATGGTGTCAGCTACAATTACGCATCAGACGCCATCAAAGAACTCGATATCGCGGATAACGTCAGGCTGCTGCGGGTGGGATTTTCTCACCCTATGCCTGAAAAAACAATTAAATCCTTTTTAACGGCCTGTGAAAAAGTATTGGTCATTGAGGAAGGCGAGCCTTATATGGAAGAGCAGATCAAGGCCTTTGGCCAGGAAGAAGGCCTGACGATGCCGATTCGCGGGAAGGCCAAAGACTTATTCACGCGCCTTTACGAGTACGAACCCGCACAGGTCAGAGAAAATATCGCAAAATTTTTTGAAATACCCTATACTGCCGCGGCCAAGCCGGATCTTTCCGATATCCCGGAAGTGCCCCAACGGCCCCCCACCCTGTGCGCCGGATGCTCACATCGGGCCACTTATTACGCTGTTAAGAAAGCGGCTGAAGGCCTCGGCACCATTTATCCGACGGATATCGGGTGTTATACTCTGGGCGTGCTGCCGCCACTGTCGACAGCAGATTTTCTGTTGTGCATGGGATCATCGGTCGGCACGGGGTGCGGCTTTTCAACCGCGACTGACAAAAAAGTCATTTCATTTATCGGCGATTCTACTTTTTTCCACTCCGGCATCCCCGGCCTGATCAACGCCGTCTTCAACAACCATAACTTTACACTCGTCATCTTGGACAACAGCACCACGGCAATGACCGGTCATCAGCCCCATCCGGGTGTTAATATGAAAGACTTCAACCTGACGGGCTATGGCCGTGTATCGATCGAAGATGTCGTTCGCGCTATCGGTGTCCCCCACGTGGAAACCATCAAACCCTATCGCGTCAATAAGAGTATTGCAGCGATTAAGGAGGCCATCGAGTCCGAAGGCGTGTCGGTCATTATTTCCAAAGAGGCCTGCACCCTTTATGCTCAGAGCCTTAAAAAGTCCAGAGGCAAACCCTTTTACATTAGCGAGAAATGCAAAGATCACCGCGAGTGCGTCAATGAACTGGCCTGTCCGGCGTTCTATATTGAGGGTGAACGTGTTCATATTAACGCGGATCTTTGCTCAGGCTGTGCGGTTTGCGCTCAGATATGCCCGGAAAAAGCAATTATGCCGGTGCGGTCGAAGGAGAAGGTCAAATCTTCGTAATGACTCGGTCGTCACGAAGCTTGTCGTAATGACATAAATAAATACTGCACGAACCGTTTTAAGCGTCGTACGTGTAAACTGGACCACAATAAACTGATAGGGAATTTATATGAAAACAACAAGACTGATTATAGTGGCCGTTGGCGGCCAGGGAAACCTGCTGGCATCCAAAGTACTCGGAGAGGCGGCGCTGCTGGCCGATATCCCCGTACGCATGAGTGAAATCCACGGCATGGCTCAAAGAGGTGGTGTGGTAGAGTCTGCAGTGGTTTTTGGCGATGCGGAGAGTACGATTATCTCAGATGGTGAAGCGGATGTGCTGTTGGGGTTCGAGCCCTCTGAAACGCTGCGCGCCTTAACCAAATGCAATGCCGATTCGGTCGTCATCACCAACACGGCCCCACTGCCGCCCTTCACCGTGTCCATCGGCCAAGGCACGTATCCGGAACTAAAAAAGCTTCAGGAATTGATTCGCCAGAAAACCGCCCGGCTCGTAGCTTTCGATGCCCTGGCCCTGGCAAAGGAAGCCGGCAATTTTATGTCTTTAAATATGGTGTTGTTGGGCTCATTGATTCAAACCGGACTGATGCCGGTGTCGGCCGATAATGTTAAAGAAGCCATTCGGACATCCACCAAAAAGGCTTTTATCGATACCAATATCAAGGCCTTTGATCTCGGCTTTGAAGCCGCCGCCAAGGCCGGTTGATCATCCGGCGGTAATGCTTCAAGCCCCGACTTACCGCTAAAAGAGGCAATTCGGGGGAATTATTCCATAGGGGTCCGTTCGTTTCGCAAACAGAATTTTATTGTATGGTCATCATAACAATTTCGTTACCCAAAAAGGAGGAAGATCATGCCCTGGAACGATAAGTTTGAATGCATGCCGGTGGAAGCACTTAAAAAATTTCAGTTGGAAAAGCTGAAAGAGACCGTCGCCTGGGTATCTGAGAAAGTGCCGTTTTATAAAAACAAATTTAAGGAAATGGGTGTCTCCGCCGAAGACCTCAAAAGCCTTGATGATGTGGCCAAACTGCCCTTTACCGTCAAAACGGATCTGAGAGACAATTATCCCTTTGGTCTATGCGCCGTGCCCTTGGAAGGTTTGGTCAGAGTCCATGCGTCTTCGGGCACTACCGGCAAGCCCATCACCGGCCCATACACCCAGGAAGATTTGGATCAATGGATTGAATGTATGTGCCGCAACCTCCATGCCGCCGGTATCCGCAAAGAAGATGTGGTCCAAAACGCTTACGGTCATGGTCTTTTTACCGGTGGTCTCGGCTTCCATCAGGGAGCTACAGCCCTCGGGTGCACGGTGGTGCCCACCGGAGCTGGAATGACCGAACGCCAGATCACCATCATGCAGGATTTTGGATCGAACGTTTTATTTGCGACGCCTTCCTATGCGCTGACAATTGCCGAACGCGCCGAAGAAATGAAAGTCGATATTCCTAAACTGCCGTTGAGGGTCGGGGTTTTCGGCGCCGAACCCTGGACCGAGGCGATGCGGCAGGAAATCGAGGAACGCATGGGAATTAAAGCGCAGGAAGCATTCGGCCTGACCGAGCTTTGCGGGCCCGGTGTGGCATATGACGCGGCGGATCAAAACGGTCTGTATATCAATGAAGATCATTTCCTGGCTGAGGTCGTCGACCCGCAGACCCTTGAGCCCTTGCCGGAAGGAGAAAAAGGTGAGCTAGTTTTTACGTCTCTGCAGCGTCGCGCTATGCCCATGATTCGCTACCGCACCAAAGATATAACGCGACTGTGGCGCGAGCCCGGCTACGAGGGCCGGACCTTTATTCGAATGGACAAAATCTACGGCCGCTCAGATGATATGCTCATCATCAGCGGCGTAAACGTTTTTCCATCTCAAATCGAGGCGCTTCTGCTTGAAATTGAAGAAGTCGAGCCGCAATATCAACTGATCGTCAGCAAAAAAGGATATCTGGACAATCTCAGTGTTCGCGTGGAGGGTAAAAAAGAAATTTATGACGCCGGTGAAAATCGCAGACATGAAATTGAAGGTAAAATCGCAGGTCATATCAAAGGTAACATGGGAATCAACGTCAATGTTGAACTGGTCGATGCCAAAGCCATTGCGCGCAGCGAAGGCAAAGCCGTGCGAGTCATAGATGCACGCCCCAAACGACAGATATAAGGGGTATCGAAGATAGATCATTTTAGATCACTTCAACCTTTAGCGCCCTTAAACAATAGAGAGGACCACAATGAGCGACGCGTCCAATTTTAACCCCCAATCCTTTGCAGTGGTCGGGGCCGGCCCGGTGGGATGCATTGTTGCCTGCTTTCTGGCCAAAGGCGGTTATAAGGTCACCCTTTGTGATGTCATCCCGGATCTGCTGGCGCCGGCGCTTGATCCTGGAATTATTCTCGAAGGCGCCGAAAATATGCAGCACAAGGTCAGCCGAACCTGCACAACCGTTGATGAAATAGCTGATGATGACCCGGATGTGATTTTTATCACCGTCAAAGCCAATGCCCTGCCGTTGATTGCATCGGCCATCGAAGGCTTCCACAAAGAGGGCCTGGCCGTTGTCAGCTGGCAAAATGGTATTGATACCGAATTGGAACTGGCAAAAGTACTGGGCAGGAAGGATGTGATGCGCGCCGTCGTCAATTACGGATGCGGTCTGGCGGGTCCAGCCCATGTCAAACTGCCTTTTCACCACCCGCCGCATTACATTCAGGAACTGGACCCTCAATCCCGCGATGCCGCAATTGCCATTGCCGATACGCTGAGCAAGTGCGGACTGGAAACCGAGCATACCGAAAACATCATTTCAATGGTTTGGCGCAAAAGCGTCATGAATGCCTGCATGAATCCGGTGTGCGCCGTAACCGGTCTAACCATGTCGCGCGCAATGAACGATCCCATCGTCTACCAGATTGTTGATGCACTGGTAAAAGAATGCATCCAGGTCGCTCGCACCAATGAAATCGATCTGGGTTGGGATTTTTATCCCCATGCCATGGAATACATGCGTAATGCCGGTGACCATAAACCATCTATGCTAATGGATATCGAAGCCGGTCGACGCACGGAAATTGATTTTATCAACGGCAAGTTTGTTGAATACGGTGCCCGCACAGCAACCCAGACGCCGTATAATCGCACCCTCAGAGCTCTGGTAAAAGGATTAGAGTCAAAATAACAATATGCCTGCGGCATTTTGTTATTCATTTTGCGCATTGCTTAAAATATGATCGCTGCTTTTTCGCTACGACCCCTTATGCGTGAGCTTGCACGATGCAGTCGCTGATGATTTCAGGCAGCGACTAAATTTAGAAGACGCCTTATTCATTCAGCTTTTATGCTAAAGCTTTGGGAACAAACCCGATCGAGATCGTGATTCGTTTTTATGATGAAGTTAAAATCATGTTATGCGGGTGTCGACGTGGGGGCATCGCGCACCAAAGTCGCCATCCTCGACAGCCGTAAAAATTTGATGGGTCATGCTGTCAAGAAATCCGGTATTGACTTTACAGACACCGCTGATACCTGCCTGGCAATGGCATTA
>JASFNW010000010.1:0-62946 GCA_050116835.1 Desulfobacterales bacterium | reverse complement strand
ACTGCCAGTATTGCCGTGGGTGTGGAGCTCGATGTGGGCTTTGATCACATAAGAGCGGCCCTGGAGAATGCCGAAGGGGTTCAGCGCCGACTGGAAGTTAAAGGCGAAACCAATGACGTCACGGTCATCGACGACTACGGTCACCATCCGACAGAGATCAAGGTCACCCTGGATGCCATTGAAGAGAACTGGCCGGGTCGCCGTAAAGTGGTGGTGTTCCAGCCCCATCGCTACAGCCGCACCCAGGCCCTTTTCGATGAATTCAGCCGGGCTTTTTACCAGTCCGATGCTCTGGTGGTGATGCCAATATACGCCGCCAGCGAAAAAAAAATCGAAGGTGTCAGCGCCAAAAAACTCTGTGAAAAAATTAAGGCTCATGGCCACAAGGAAGTCATGTACGCCGACGGGTTGAAAGCGGTGCTTTCATATTTGAAAAACAACCTGCAGCCGGGTGATGTATTGCTGACCCTGGGTGCGGGTGATGTGTGGAAAGTCGGTGAAGAGGTACTTAAGAAACTTTAAAGCCTGCGTACCTATTCAGGGTCAAGAGACTCTAATAAACAGGTGCAGGGTCACGGTATGAGGCGCACGGCAATTGATCAAAAAACAAAATTTTACATGCAAACACATCAAAAACCTTGCGCCTTGCGCCTTGTACCATGTGCCCGTAAACGGCAATCGCAAAGTGTTATTTAAGCACAGCCATCGCAATCATTTAAAGGTGATCCGTGATTGAACGACGAAAACCACCAAAAAACATCCGTAAGGGCGCCAAGAAGAAACGCCGATTTGCGTTTTTACACCGGTTGGCGATCGGATTTTACGTCGTCATCGGCGTTGCCGGACTGCTGGCAACCAGCTGCTTATTCGTGCTCGTCCACGATGTCATCACCCAGTGTGATTATTTCAAAGCCAGCCGCTTGAAAATCGAAGGCGGGCACCATTTGAGCGAAAAGGAGATTATCGCTGCGGCGCAGGTCAAAAAAGGCGATAATATCCTGGCGGTTAATCTGGCCATGACCCGCAAGCGCCTGCTCGCGCATCCCTGGATCGCAGAGGCCGAAGTCCGGCGTGAAATTCCCTCCGGGCTTTTGATCCGCGTCCACGAGCATACGCCGCTGGCCATCGTCGAACTGGATCGCAAATACCTTTTGAACAAAAAGGGACAGATTTTTAAAGAATGGGCAGCTGCCGATCCTGCCGATTTACCGCTGGTTAGCGGGCTGGAATCAGGCGACATCCGCAGGGCCGGTCAATCAGCGGTAGCAGGCACCCGGCTCACCGCGGGCGTGCAACGCGATTTACCGTCAACAGGATTGCTCAACAGGCCCTTTGAAGCGGTGATGCAGGTGCTGCTGATGAGCAAACAGGCGCGTGGCATGCTGTCTAACCGTCAGATCAGGCACATCCTGGTGGATCGGGAGATCGGGATTTCCCTCAAGGTATTTAAACAAATGAAAACCGTTGTGCTGGGTTATTACAATTATCCGCTTAAATTCCGTATGCTCAGGAATGTTCTCAACTACGGCAGGCAACGGCAGAGCTTTCCGGATTTCAATCGCATAGATCTCAACAACGTTAACCGCATCGTGGTCAATCCCGTCGGGGACCATAAGGAGGTATGAAATGCAGGGAGATGTTATCGTCGGTCTTGATATCGGTACCACTAAAATCTGTTCGGTCGTCGGCGAAGTATCCGGAGACTCTGCCAACATCATTGGCATCGGCACCAATCCCTCAATCGGTTTGCGCAAAGGGGTGGTGGTCAATATCGAATCAACCGTCGAATCCATAAAGAAGGCCGTTGAAGAAGCCGAACTGATGGCCGGCTGCGAAATTTCGGCCGTCTATGCCGGTATCGCCGGCGGCCACATCACCGGCTTTAACAGCCGCGGAATCGTTGCGGTCAAGGGCAATGAGATCAACGAAACGGATGTCGCACGGGTGATCGATGCGGCCCGGGCGGTTGCCATCCCCATGGACCGCGAGGTGATTCACGTCCTGCCGCAGGAATATATGGTGGATGACGAGCGTGGCATCCAGAACCCTGTGGGAATGTCCGGTGTGCGACTGGAGGCTAAAATACATATTGTCACCGGAGCAGTAGCATCGGCCCACAATATCGTTAAATGCGCCAACCGCTCCGGTCTGGATGTTTGCGATATCGTTCTGGAATCGCTGGCTTCCGGCGAGGCTGTCTTGACCGATGAAGAAAAAGAGCTGGGTGTGGCCCTGCTGGATCTGGGTGGCGGTACCACGGATCTGGCTATTTTTACTCGAAACAACATCAAACACACCTTTGTCCTGGCACTGGGCGGAAATAATCTGACCAACGACATCGCCATCGGACTACGGGCACCCCACGCTGAAGCCGAGAAAATTAAAAGGAAATACGGCAGTTGCATCGTGCAAAACATCAGCGCTGATGAAACCATCGAAGTGCCTGGAATGGGCGGTCGAGAGCCACGCAAGCTCCCCCGCCAAATTCTGGGTGAGATTCTGGAACCCCGCATGGAGGAAATTTTCCAGCTGGTGCAGCGCGAAATCTTGCGGTCCGGTATGGAAAACATGATTCCATCCGGCATCGTCATTACCGGCGGAACCGCACTTTTGGAGGGCGTGAATGAAATTGCCGAATCGATATTCAATCTTCCCTGCCGCATCGGCAGACCACGTGCCATCAAGGGGCTGGTAGATGTCGTCAACAATCCGATGTACGCCACCGGCGTGGGGCTCGTGCTTTATGGTGCCCGCAACCAGGATTCACGCAAATTCAGGATCCGGGATAAAAACATATTTAATCGCGTCATGACCCGCATGAAACGCTGGTTCAATGACGTCGTTTAAAATTCGGATTACCGATCTCAACATCTTTTTACAGCCGGCGCGCTTCGGCTTTCATATAAACAACTGGAAACTCACAAAAACCGAATTTTAGCAGGAGGAAAAAATGTTTACCTATGTGGACCAAGAAAAATCAGCAAAAATCAAGGTAATTGGAGTCGGCGGTGCGGGCGGTAACGCCATCAACAACATGATTGCCTCTCATTTGCAAGGCGTTAAATTCATTGCCGCCAATACCGACAGTCAGGCGTTGGAGATGTCAATGGCGCCGGTTAAAATTCAAATGGGCGAAGCACTTACCGAGGGATTAGGGGCCGGTGCAAATCCCCAGATCGGTCGGGATGCCGCCCTGGAGAGTGAAGAGGCCCTGCGCGCGGCGCTAGCCGACAGTCACATGGTTTTCATCACCGCCGGGTTCGGGGGTGGCACCGGGACCGGCGCTGCCCCGGTGATTGCCGAAATCTGTAAGGACTTAGGCGCCCTGACGGTCGCTGTGGTGACCAAGCCCTTTTCCTTTGAGGGCAAAAAACGAACCCAGCTGGCTGAATCGGGAATCGATAAACTGAAAAGTGTCGTCGACACGGCCATCAGCATACCCAACGATCGACTCAGGGGCCTGGCGCCTAAAAAAGCAAAATTGATGGACATGTTCTTAAGGGCCGATGAAATCCTGTTACATTCGGTCAAGGGCATCACCGATCTCATTATGATGCCCGGGCTGGTCAACCTGGACTTTGCCGATGTCAGGACTACGATGTCCAAAGCCGGGCTGGCCATTATGGGCATCGGAATTTCCTCCGGAGAAAACCGCGCGGTGGAAGCCGCAGAACGCGCCATGTCGCATCCCCTGCTCGAAGACCTGCCCATTGCCGGCGCCAAGGGTGTGCTGATGAATATCACCAGCACCAGCGATATGGAATTCGAAGAGGTGGCTGAAGCCTCCGAACGGATTCACGACGAAGTCGGTGATGAAGCCGACATCTTCTGGGGGACCTCCATTGATGACAGCCTCGGTGACGAGATGCGCGTTACGGTTATCGCAACGGGCATCGGCGGTCAATCCGAAATGAAGATGCCTGACAACGCGGTCGAGCTGCCATTAAGAGGCAGAGTACGGGATGTTACACCTGAAGATCTGGAAAGAGACATCGTCGATTACGAAGAACCCACCTTTATTCGCCAGCAAAAGGCCGTGGGAGAGTCGGGCGGCGCCATTTATCGCGGTCCACAGAGCCTGGGTCTGGATGACAGCGAATTGGACGTACCGACTTTTTTGAGGCGCAAGGCGGATTAAAGGTGTCCGTTGTCCGTTGATGGTAAAAGCGATGTTTTCTCTGTTGATTTGAGCGGGAGCTGATGCCAGCTTAATATAAGACGTTGCACCGCCCGGCAATCGATCTTAATGCGGCGAATCAGGCCTTTTTGGCGACAGCCAGATGTTGACTGTGCGTTAAGATGCCGCATGTTAAGCATAGGGTCCACATAGGTCGTGACGAGGCTCCTGGCGTGGGGAAAAGCGCACGCACGGTTATCTCAAATCACCATCGGTTTGCATCACGAGCTACCGGAGACGGACAACGGACAAACTCATGGCATCGAAGCCCCAAAAATCAACAAAATGCCCGCATCCTGCTGAAATCGGGGCCGTCCACAAATCCTGGGCCGGACGCGTCCGTATCGCGCTGGTATATCCGAACCGCTACCATGTGGGCATGTCCAACCTGGGCTTTCAAAATGTCTATCGTCTGTTGAACGAATATGACCATGTGGTTTGCGAACGCGCCTTCCTACCGGAGCCATCTTACAAGCAGCCGCCCGTTATCAAAACCGTTGAATCCGGAAAAAGCCTTTTAGATACTGATATCATTGCTTTTTCGCTGTCCTTTGAAAACGATTATCCGCATATTCTATCCATTCTGGATAATATCAATCTGCCTTTGAGAACCGACCAGCGCGGCGATCGGCATCCCCTGTTGATCGCCGGCGGTGTCGCCTGTGTTTTAAATCCGGAACCGATTGCTGCTTTTTTTGACTGTTTTCTGATCGGTGAAGCCGAAGCGATCATACCCCGCTTTCTGCAGGTATTTGAGCCCGGAAACCGGCGGCGCACCATGCTTAAAAAAATTGCCGCTGAAGTCCCGGGAGCGTATAGCCCGGTATTTTACGATGCCGATTATAACCGGGACGGCACCCTCGCAGCGTTTACCCCTCGCGAAGCCGTCCCCGACAGCATAAAACGCGTTTACCTCAATGACCTGTCCGACACAGCCACCTGCAGCGCCATTTTGACTTCAGATACCGCCTTTGACCGAACGCATCTGATTGAAGTTGCCAGAGGCTGCCCGCACGGCTGCCGTTTTTGTGCCGCCGGCTTTGTTTATCGCCCCCCGCGTTTCAGGCCGATTTCATCGCTGGCCGAAGATATCAAGCGGGCATCTACCAAAACGGACCGCATCGGTCTGGTGGGCGCTGCAGTTTCCGATCTGCCCGGGCTGAATGATTTGTGCGGCCAGTACCGGGATGAACATCTTCGAATATCGTTCAGCTCCCTGAGGGCTGATGCACTGTCTCCGGAAATGCTGGCGGTTCTCAAACACAGCCACGTTAAAACCGCAACAATTGCGCCGGATGCCGGTTCCGAGCGCATGCGCTCTGTCATTAATAAGGGCATTGCCGAAGATGCGATCCTGGCTGCGGCCGATGCCCTGGTGGCCAACGGAATTCCGAACTTAAAATTGTATTTTATGATTGGCCTGCCCACCGAAACCGGTGAAGACGTCGAGGCCATTATTCGTTTGGCGAAAAAAATCAAACACCGTTTCCTGAAGGCCAGCCGATCCCAAAAACGGATCGGCGATATCACCGTTAGCTTAAATTGTTTTGTCCCCAAGCCCTTTACCCCTTTTCAATGGGTGGCCATGGCCGAAACCGCTGTTTTGAAAAAAAAGATCAAAAAAATAAAGACTGAATTAAGAAAGGTTGCCAATCTCAGAGTTCACGCGGACATACCGCGCTGGGCCTATATCCAGGGTCTATTTTCCAGGGGTGATCGCAGAGTCGCCGATATCCTTTGTTTGGCGCACACCTATAAGGGCAACTGGGCCCGCACCCTCAAAGAGGTATCCATCAACCCGGATTTTTACGTCCTGCGGGAACGCAATCTCGATGAGCGCCTGCCCTGGGATTTTATTGATCAGGGAATCAAAAAATCCTATTTACAGCAGGAATATCAGCGCGCCATGAGCGCCCGTCTCTCCACGGCTTGCCGTGTTGACACCTGCAGCATCTGCGGAATTTGTAATCAGCCCTCCTAATGGCAACACCAACATCCAGCATCTACCCAGATGGGTGGTATATATAACCGTCAAAAAGTTCAACGGTTCAAAAAATAAGTAGGGGCGGGATTTACCCCGCCCTATCGATAATCATTCTACACGGGCGGGGATAAACCCCGCCCCTATCGATAATCATTCTACACAGGCGGGGGTAAACCCCGCCCCTACTTCTGATGGCCTGCCTCGGCGTAGCCCGATAGGGCGAAGACGGGTCCTCAGTCGTTTGTTTTAAGACCTGCCGCCTGACACCTGACACCCGACTCCTAACAGCCGCTTGTTCCCCGTAGCCCTGAGTGCGAAGGTGGAAAACCGTATTTTAGCCTTGAAATCACAGCCCTGAAATGATACTAAAAAGCCTTTTTTAAAATGGTCCCGGACAGGTTCGGGCACCATCAATATTGAACCTACCATCGCTGATCGGAAACGGTTGCGGTTTTATATAGCCAACAGATGGGCAAGGAGATGTTATGATCGAGGGTATTATCTTTATGCTGGGATTGGGTGTCGTGTGCGCCGCGATTTTAACGGCGGCATCCCGCATTTTTTATGTATACGAAGATCCGCGGATTGCCCGCGTGGAAGCCTGTTTTGCCGGCGCCAATTGCGGCGGATGCGGTTATGCCGGATGTTCTGCCGCGGCTGTCGCCGTGGTGGCAGGTGAGGCAGATCCCAGCGTTTGCATTGTCGGCGGCCCGGAATCGGCCACCAAAGCCGCTGAAGTCATGGGGGTGGAAGTCGGCCTGGCCGAGCCCCCCAAATCTTATAACCCCTGCAGCGGCGGCAACCGCGCTGCAGATAAATTTGTCTACCTCGGCGTCAATACCTGCCGGGCCCAGGCGGCTTTATCCGGCGGGCAGCGAGAATGTGCGGTCGGGTGCATTGGTCTGGGCGACTGCATCGATGCCTGTCAGTTCAATGCGCTTAAAATGGGACCCCAGGGGTACCCGGTGGTGATCGCGGAAAATTGTGTCGGTTGCGGCGCCTGCGAGACGGTTTGCCCCAAATATGTCATGAAAGTCAAAACCATGTCCGAGCGTTTGATGCATTTTAATCGCCGCAGCGATCGCCTGGCGCCCTGCCGACAGACCTGCCCGGCTGAAATCGACATCCCCCAGTATATCGCCCAGATCCGTGAAGGCGACTACGAAGGCGCCATCGATACCCTCCGCGAGCGAAATCCGTTTATATTAGCCTGCGGACGGGTGTGCCCGCATCCCTGCGAAACAAACTGCCGCCGGGGAATCGAGGATGAACCGGTATCCATCAATCAATTAAAGCGCTTTGTCGCCGATTATGAAATGAATTCCGGAGACCGGCTGCCCATACCCACGGCCCCCGAAACGCGCAAACGCGTCGCAGTTGTCGGCGGCGGACCCGCCGGACTCACCTGCGCATATTTTCTGAGGCGTCTGGGCCACCAGGTCAACATTTTTGAAGCCATGCCCAAACTGGGCGGCATGCTGCGCTATGGAATCCCGGAGTATCGCCTGCCCAAGCAGGTGTTGGATTGGGAAATTGAAAGCATCTTGGACCTGGGCGTCGATTTTCATACCAATGTGAAATTCGGCCATGATTTTGACTTGGGCTCTCTGGTCGCATCCGGGTTTGATGCCATCTTTCTGGGCATCGGCGCATGGAAAGATGCCAGCCTGCGGGTCGAAGGCGAAGACCTCAAAGGCTGCTTCACCGGAATTGATTTCCTGTCTCGTCTGGCCGGCGGCGAAAACCTGCCCATCGGCGAGACAGCCGCTGTTATCGGCGGTGGCAACACGGCCATCGACTGTACCCGCAATCTGATCCGGCTGGGGGCCAAAAAGGTCTATATTGTCTATCGCCGCACCCGGGGCGAGATGCCGGCCAACGCGGTCGAAATCGATGCGGCTGAACACGAAGGCGTCGAATTTGTATTTCTGGCAGCGCCGGTGAAAGTTATCGGCGATGATGACGGCCGCGCAACCCATCTTGAATACCTAAAGATGGAGCTCGGTGAACCCGATGCCAGCGGCAGGCGCCGTCCGGTGCCCATCGAAGGATCGGAAACCCTGCTGCAAACCGACATGGTCATTACCGCCATCGGTCAATCCCCTGACGTATCATTTACCGAGCGGACCCAAAAGCGCCTGGCCGATCTGAAAACCACACGCTGGAATACCATCGAGGTGAATCCGGACACCCTGCAATCCAATATTCCGTATCTGTTTGCCGCCGGTGATGCCGCCACCGGGCCGTCTCTGGTGGTGTCCGCGATCGGCGGGGGACGACGGGCTGCCCGCTCCATCCACCAGTTTATCATGGGACAGGAAGTGACGGCCCAGAAAAACGAATTAAACAGCGATCTGATCGCTGAAACCCTTTTTGATCAGGTAAGTGGAATTGTTAAAAATCCCAGAGCGCCCATGCCGGAGCTGGCAGTCGAAGAACGGATACAGTCTTTTGTTGAGGTGGATCAAGTGCTGACACGGGAAGCCGCTGCGGGCGAAAGCCAACGCTGTCTGTCGTGCTGTCTGACGTGTTACGACCCGGATGCAGCCGCAAGCACTCCGCCGCACCCGCGGGCGAAGTCCACGGAAGGTCAAGCAGCCTAATTTTTGCTGGAGTAATGGAGTGGTGGAGTGATGAAGTCCTGGAGCAAATAAATTGCAGATTGCGGAATGCGGATTGTAATATCCCAAGAGCTGTTGATTAAAATCCGAAATCCGCAATCAGGAGGGAGGACCTCATGGGTCGTCTGGATTTTTTAAAAAAGGTCGGCATTTTCAAGGGATTCAGTCCGGAACAGCTAAAGGCGGCCGGTAAGGGTGCGGAGGAAAAGAAGTTCCTTTATGGGGAAAAATTGTTCGCCGAAGGTGAAGAGGCCGACCGCATCTGGCTGGTCGGCGAAGGACAGGTCCACCTCAGGTTTGATCTGCCGGGCCGCCCCACCTCAGAGCAAAACACTGTATTTACGATATCCAGCGGGCAGACACTGGGATGGTCGAGCTTTGTGCCGCCATTCAAGTACGCGCTTTCTGCTTACAGTGCCGCTAAAACGTGCAAAGTCCTGCTCATTAAAAAAGAGCACCTCCTGGAATCCTTTGACAAAGATCCCCGTATGGGGCTGATGTTCATGACGAATGTGGCGGCTATCGCCAGCCAACATTTTAACCAATTGCAGGAAGCCGCCACCGTCTCACCGGTGTCCGGGGTTAAAATTACCGTTCATATGTCCACCTGCGGCATCGCCGCCGGTGCCCGTCAGGTGATGAGCGCCCTTGTAGAAGAGATTGCCAATTCCAACCGGCAGGATATTGAGGTTGCCAGTGCCGGATGCATCGGACAGTGCCAGACTGAACCCAATATCACCGTCGAAATCAGCAGCAGCGAGCCGGTCATTTATCAGCAAATGACCCCCGAGAAAATGCGTGATGTATTTCAAAGGCATATCCTGGGGGGCCAAGTTCAACAAGAATACATCTTAAATAATTGAAAATTGAATATTCAATCCAAAATATTCAATTCCAAGGGGGGCTTTCATGGTCAATCTCGACTTTTTGGAAGATGTTGACGCCTTTTCCGAGCTGGATGACGATCAGCTAACAGCCATTCAGCAATGCTGCGAAGTCGCTAAGTTTAAGCGCGGTGAAACAATCTTTGCCGCCGGCGAAGTCCCTGAATACTTCTGGCTCGTGCTGGACGGTGAGGTCAACCTGATCTGGAACGCGCCCGAGGGCCCGGCAATGCCGGAAGACACCATCTCGACCCTGTCAGAGGGTATGCCTTTTGGCTGGTCAAGTCTGGTGCCGCCGAACAAATACCGGCTTTCGGCCCATTGCACATCCCGCAGCTGCAAAACGGTCCGAATCCCGCGTGACCGCCTGCTTCAATTGTTCGAGGATGATGCCTTAATGGGCTACAAAGTGATGTCCAAGGTGATGATTGTCGTCGGACAGCGCTTTCACCAGCTCCAGGATGAAGTGGCCCGGCGCAGAGGACACGATATAATTAACAGGTGGTAAGCGCGGGTCTTTATTTTAATGGTGCTAAATGTAACTATCTAAAAATTTTATAATAAGCTCGGTTCACCGGTTACTAGAAATTTCTTGAAAGCCGGGCCGCATTGTGGTAGTCGGTGCATGGCTTTTCGGCATGCTTTTGACAGGCAACGCGAAACGGATACGGAAATCATATGTTCTCAAAAAACGAATTGAAGCTGGCAGGAGCAGTGGCCATTTGTTTGCTGGTCATCGGAGTGATCAGTTACGCCGCCTTTCCATTAAAGGCACCGGATGAGCCGTTGCGTTTGATGTATACGGTTGCAGCAGGGAATGTCCTGTTCAATCATAAAGTTCATACAACCGAGGAAGGTTATGGATTGACGTGTTTTGAATGCCACCATCATCCCCCTGAAGACGATTCGTCACTGATCGCCTGCGGCGAATGTCATTTGCCCCCGGCCGAGGAGGAGGAAGTAAATCAAACATGTCTGGACTGCCATGATGAATCTGAAATTGAAGATACGGAAATGATCACGCGAGCCGATGCATTTCACCTCCAGTGTGTCAACTGCCATGAAGATTTTGAGGCTGGACCGGCAGAGTGCACCGACTGCCATGCATTATAGGACTCCCATAGAGGACATGATCGGTTATACGTTATCCGTTATGGGATCAAAAGGAATGATATCGAATTTTAGACCGCATGCGCTATTAGGTACCCATAATAAGGTTGCCAGGGTCACTCTGAAAACGATTAACCACCAAATCATTAACTCCTAATTGAGCGACTGATGCTTAATGAGGAGCTGTATCGGGCATACCGAAAAAGGTAGAACCATGATTAAAAAAGCTTTCTTGGGTTTATCCATACCGCAAATTCGTTATGAAACCCTTCCGGCTCGCCTTCCGGAAACCGAAAAACTCCCAGCTCCGAAAAGCATCACCCTGTATCACCCCCTCATCGACCCTTACAATATTCCGTCAACGCTGGGAATCGGTGATTCGGTCAAGATCGGTCAAAAACTGGCGCTTTATGCTGATGAAAAGCATTACGTGATTTCACCGATTAGCGGCAGGATAGCGTCTCTCTCGTCCTATACGGGTAATTTTGGAAAAGATTTTGTGGCCATCACCATTGCCCGCGATGACAATGAAGCGTTCGATGAAACGTTCCGCGAAAAAATCCAGACGCCGTCTTTTGAGCTGCTATCTGACTATCTGATCGGGGCGCCCGGAAATCCGCCTCTTGAGGCCCTTGCAACTTCTAACGGCAATGTCAAAACGATCGTCATCAGAGGCCTGGACCCCGACCCGATGGTCGACACCAGTCAGTATATTGCCCAATCCCGCATGAAGGATCTTAAAAAAGGCATCCATATCCTTAAAGCGGTCACCGGCGTGCAGGATGTCGTGTTAATTACGGCCGGTGAAAGCGTGCAGGGATATGGCCATATCGGCGCTCGCGTCGCAGGGGTTAGGACTCAGTATCCGGCGGCCTTGCCGCCCCTGGTGATGAAAGATATTCTCGGCCAGGTATTGCCGGCCGGAAAAACCTGCGAGGACCTGGGTGTTTGTTTTTTCAATGCTGAAGCAGTCATTTCAATCGGCACCGCATTTGAGTCCGGGCAGGTCCCGACCGCCAAGACCTTAACGTTTATAAAAAAAGACGGAACCCGTAAAATTATCGAAGCCTGCATCGGCACTCCCATCCGATACCTCCTTGAGGCATATGATGAAACGGTCAACGAGTTTGATCGGATCGTTATCGGAGGCCCCATGACCGGTTCAGCCATATATGCGCTGGATCATCCGGTTGGGCCGGATACCGATGCGGTCATCGTGGTCGATCGGCAAAAGGCCGCTTATGCATCGGATTATCCGTGCATCAATTGCGGTGAATGCGTCCGGGTTTGCCCGGCAAAAATTCAGGTCAACATGCTGGTGAGATTTCTGGAAGCCAACCAATATGATGAGGCTGCAGACAGTTACGATCTGTATTCGTGTATCGAATGCGGCCTTTGCAGCTATGTGTGCGTGTCCAAGATCCCAATTTTCCAATATATCAAATTGGCAAAATACGAGCTTGAGCGCGCTAAAACGTCGGAGGCAGCGAATGCTTGAGAAAAGAGACATGCTTGAGCAGCAAATACCCCTGAAACAGCAAAAACTGATTGTATCCCACGCCCCGTTCTTTCATAGCGGCCGATCGGTAACCGAGCGCAGTTATCATACCATGCTGGCAGCTTTGCCCGCGCTCTTAATGGGTCTGTACTATTACGGCATGCCGGCGGTGGGTGTGGTCTGTCTGTCGATTTCCACTGCCGTATTCTGGGAGCTGATCATTAACCTGGTAACCAAAAGAACCATTACCATTGGCGATGGAAACGCGATCTGGCTGGGAATGCTGTTTGCCATGCTCGTGCCGGCCACCATGCCCTGGTGGGCGGTGGTCACCGGTACCTTTATCGTCATTGTTATCGGCAAGCAGATATTCGGCGGGATCGGCAGCAACGCGTTTCATCCGGTTGCGCTGGCACTGGCAATACTGATGCTCTCCTGGCAAAGCCTTCTCGATGTTGATGCCGCCCTGTTAAATTATGACCTCCCATTTGCTACCATTTATCCGCTGGCCGCCAGCAAATATTTTGGTGCTGCCGAGGCGAATACATTCAAACTGGTGGATCTTCTAATGGGCCGGCAGCTGGGCGCAACCGGCGCGACCTTTGGTCTGGGCCTGTTGATCGGCGGTATTTATCTGATGCTACGAGGCTTTATCCGCTGGGAAATATCGCTCACATTTCTGGCCGGTGTTTATTTGACAGCTTCTGTGTTCAACATGTTCGATCCGACCCGGTTTGCCCCACCGGCTTTTCACCTGCTCACCGGTTATACCTTAATCGGCGCATTTTTTCTGGCCACCGAGGATTCATCTTCGCCCGTCAATTTCGTCCCGATGCTCATCTACGGTGCTGCCGGCGGCCTTATGACCGTGCTCATTCGCAATATCGGCGCCTGGGTCGACGGGGTTATTCTGGCCATTCTGGTCATTAACCTGATCAGCCCGTTGCTGGATAAAATCAGACCCCAGGCACTTGGAAAGGTTGAATAAGATGCGTGAAATGATAAAAATGCTGATCGTTCTGACTATTCTGGCCACTTTATCCGGGGGATTGCTGGCCGCCATCCGCGAAAACACCAAAGACCGCATTGAAAACCAGGTGTTAGAATTTGTAAAAGGTCCGGCCATCCGGTCTATCCTGGAAGGGGCGACCAATGACCCCATCGTAGACCGGTTTAAGATCAAAGACGGTGATGTGGAGCGCACCTTCTTTGTGGGCGTCATCGATGGCGAGCCGCGCGCCGTCACCTTTGAAACATCCGGCAAAGGGTATGGCGGCGATGTGGGGTTGATGGTTGGCATCGATACCAAAGACAACAAACTGATGGGTGTCGGGGTAACCACCCATGGTGAAACGCCGGGTATGGGCGCCAAGGCCAAAACCGATCCGAGTTTTGCAGCCCAGTTCAAAGGCCTGGAGATAAAAGATCCGGTAAAGCTGACTGCAGACGGGGGCAGTATCAACGCCATCAGCGGCGCCTCAATTACGTCTCGAGCCGTGTGCAGCGCAACAAACGATGCGATTGAATTATATGAAAAATTAAAACCCCAGCTGGCCGACAAAATGAAAGAATTAAAATAAGAGGAGAGATGGATGGCCCGATCAATTGTTCAGGAATTTACCAAAGGCTTATGGGAGGAAGTCCCGCCATTTCGTCTTGTGCTCGGTCTGTGTCCGGTTCTGGCCGTCACCAAGTCCGTAGAAAACGGTATCGGCATGGGCATGGCGACCACCTTTGTGCTGGTCTGCTCCAATGTGCTGGTATCCATGTTGCGCAAAGTCATTCCGGCCAAAGTCCGAATTGCCTGCTACATCGTGATTATCGCCACCTTTGTGACGGTCGTGGAGTTGGTGATGCAGGCCTTTGCCTACCCACTTTTCCTCAAACTGGGAATTTTTATCCCCCTCATTGTCGTCAACTGCATTGTGCTGGGTCGTTCGGAAGCCTTTGCATCCAAAAACGGCATATTGCATTCTTTGCTCGACGGGCTGGGTATCGGAATCGGGTTTACCCTGTCTTTGAGCGCTCTGGCGGCAGTGCGCGAGCTGCTGGGCACCGGCTATCTGACCATCTGGAAGGACTGGGACCTTGTTTATCACGTTTTCGGTCCGGACTACAAGCCGTTCTCGTTTTTGATTGAAGCACCCGGCGCGTTTGTGGCTCTGGGTCTGATGCTTTGTCTGATGAATCTGGCGGGCAAAAAATAGGAGATCACGATGGGTGATTTATTTGTGCTGGCAATCAGCTGTATCCTGATCAATAACATTTTGCTGGCCCAGTATCTGGGCAACTGCCCGTTTCTGGGAACATCCAAGAAAATGGAAACCGCCGTCGGCATGGCCATGGCGGTGGTTTTTGTGCTGGTGATGGCCGGTGTGATCACCTGGGTTACCAACACCTTTTTTCTGCAGAAGTTGGGACTCGAGTATCTGCGAACCGTTGCGTTTATCCTGGTCATTGCATCCCTGGTTCAGTTTGTGGAGATGTTTCTTAAAAAAAGCATCCCCGCCCTGTATGCCGGCCTCGGCATCTTTTTACCCTTGATTACAACCAACTGTGCGGTTATGGGGGTCTGTCTGATCAACGTCAATGAAGAATACGACTTTTTGCAGGCGCTGGTCGCCTCTTTCAGCTATGCTGTCGGTTTCGGCCTGGCCTTGATCCTGTTCGCCGGGGTGCGCGAGCGCATTCTCTTAGCACGGGTTCCCCGGCCGCTTCAGGACACATCCATCGCCCTGGTTACCGCCGGAATTCTTTCACTTACTTTTATGGCTTTCAGGGGGATGGTTTAAGGCCGGCCGGTTTCAGAGGTCAGAAATCAGAAGACAGAGGACAGACGATAAAAACGAAAAGATTCTATCTAAAGATTAAATCCGTCTTCAGTTCTAAATCCTCTGCTTTCAGAATTGACATATCCGCATATCCGTTCTTATATTTCCTCAGCATGTCCGTTCTCATATTTCCTTAGACCGAACGGGTATTAAAATACAGTTAAGGGAGAGTTGGCGATTATGTACAATAAAATAATGGTGCCGTTGGATGGTTCGGATCTGGCCGAGTGTGTGATGCCGCATGTTGAGGCGATTGCGACTGGATGCAAAATTGCCAGTGTGGTATTTGTCCGGGTAACGGGTCCGATTCAATTGCCGGCCAGCGTGCCGGGCGAAGGGATATTCAAATTCAGCGAAGAACAGCTCGAGCAAATGGAAGGGCGGCGCAAACAAAATGCCGAAGCTTATCTGAAAAAGATAGTGAAAAGTACTCCCCTCAAAGAAGCGGATCTCAGCTATGAAGTTTTGAAAGGTCCGATAGCCAGTACGCTCGCGAACTGGGCTGAAACTAACGGGGTGGACCTCATTGTCATTGCCAGCCACGGCCGTTCGGGGATCAGCCGCTGGGTGATGGGCAGCGTAGCCGACCGGGTAATGCGTTCTGCCTGCGTACCGGTTTTAGTGGTCCGCGCCCCGGGGTGTACTCCGGGAATATAGTCCCAGGTTCAGAGGCTCAACACTTCGGCTGCTGGCAGAAGCTTAGAGCCATTTGCCAGAAGCCAGCAGCTCAAAATAAAAATAGCCGCGCATAAAATTTGGGATTAAAGTGCCAGATTTTGTTCGCTAGCGCGGCACAATTCGATTCAAAAGTGGAGCGTACTTTTCGTGGCTGGAAGCCACTCCCACAATAATTTTAAATCTTTTAGTACGGTTTGTTGCCAAATAAACGTAATCTGTGGGAGCGGCATCTTGCCGCGATTTTTGAGCATTTTGAATCGGGTGGTAACCACACCAGCGGGCAAAAGATGGTGATTTAATCCCAGTTTTTAGATATCGTAGAGGTAATGACAGACATTACACCCCTTGGGTGGATCCGGTATCGCTTCACGGGCCTTTTCCAGGACCCTGGAACGATTTCCGCCGCCCGCTCCTAACAAACCGTCCATGACGATGTTATCGTATTTATCAACCCTTTCCTGAAATTTTTTACGGTAAAATTGGCAACTTTCCGTTTCCCATAAGTCCATTAAATCATCGTCCGGAAGCTTGCCGTAGTGAACTGAAGGCATCGTTACGTCCTCGCCGAGGAAGGTCGTCGGCCCTCCTATGGCCAGATTAATGCATGGTGCCACGGTGCCGTCATACCGGATAAAAAGCGAATCCCGCGGATCCTGCTCACAGACGGCCAGCTCTTGGGGGGTAAACGCAAAAGCGGTGGTCTTGATGTTTAATTTTTTGGCCAGGCGCCGGGCTTTGTTCAGGGATTTCTGTAATCGCCGGATTTCTTTTGTCTCCTCGGAAGCAAACAGTCCAAACCCTTTGCCCTCATGGCCACGAATCACATCGCACTGTTTAAAGTTCACCTGATCCACCCCCAGGCGCGCAGCCAGTTGCACGATAGCTTCAATCTGGTGAATGTTCATGTCCATCAGAACAAAATTGATCATGGTTTTGGGGATTTTGCCTGACCGCAATCTGGCAATGTTGGCCACATTTTCACAGACTCGATCAAAATTGGACCCCACTCTGATTTTATTGTACATCTCGGCGTCTGCGCCGTCCATGGAGATGCAAATCCAGTTAATACCGGAATCCAGAATCCTTTTAAGTTTTTCTTCGACCAGCAGCAGCCCGTTGGATAAAAAACCGGTTTCACATCCAGCTTTTTTAGCATCTGCAATCCACTCCTCCAGTCCTGGCTGAAGCAGAGGTTCCCCGCCGCCGGTAAAATCAACCGATTGCACCCGGTCCAGGTATGGGCGGATCGCCTCCCATACGGCCTGTGTCATTATACCCCGGTTTTCGGCTTCTTTGGCCATCCCTCTCCAGGGGCACATGACGCACTTTAAATTGCAGGCAATAGCTGATTCCACCTGGAACAGCCGCCAGGGTCTGTTTTTCAGCGATTTTTTTTCGATCACCTGATTGCGTAGCGACGCCATACGACGATCCACAAAATTAGGCCAGATAAGCGCTGCGGTTGAAAACCATTTTCCGGCGCGTTCCAACCAGACCTCACCCGGCGGACCGGCTGCGGCCTCAAGGACTTTTTGAGCAATTCGGAAACGCGGCTGGCCGCATATGTCATGCGGGCAGAGTCCCGGCCGTTCTTCCTCACGAAAGGCATGTTCTTCAAAGGCGGTTGCCACCGTGCCCGGATATATGTTGATAAGATCAACGCCTTCGGGCTGAAGTTCCAGGCGCATTGTATTGGTCATTACGGCCAATGCCGATTTGCTGCCGCCGTAAACCCCCACGGTTGGAATGGGAACCCGACCGGCGCAGGACAAGATGTTGACGACTCGACCACCGCCTCTTTTTTGCATGTGCGGCAGCAGGTTTTTAATCAACACCAGGGGCGAAAATGTGTTGACCTCAAAAAGGTGGCGGATGTTTTCTTCGGCGGCCTCTTGCATCAGAGCAAAATATCCGACCCCGGCATTGTTGATCAGCACATCGATATGGCACAGAGCCGAAACCGCCTGATCAGCCAATTTTGCGGCTTCACCGGATATGGAGAGATCGGCGGTGATGGCCACCGCATCTTCATTGTGCGGAAGTTTTGAAATCAGCTCGTTTAACGCCTTTTCCGAGCGGGATGTTACGACCAGCTTTGCCCTCTCTTCTGCCAATAATTTAGCCACGGCAGACCCCAGACCGCCGCTCGCACCGGTAATTAAAACATGTTTGCCTTTAAATGCGTAAGTCCCCATGATCCAATTGCTAGATTATGTTAAATTATTTGTAATCAATGCTGATAATAGCTAGAATCGTGGCCAAGAAATAATGTATAAAATCAAAGCCGGCCATGTCCTTTTCTGAAAGGTGCAATGAATTTCAAGGTGCCTGTGACCCGATATTTGGAATTCCACCGACACGAGGGGTTAGGCACAATGCTTGGCTGCCCATCATCCCAAATATCGGGTCACTGTGCAGCTGGTGGGTAAATTTTCGGCATATCGCCTTTCAGAAAATAGCATGCCCGGCTGGTAGCCTTTTGGGTTTGACAATATTATAAATTATTTTCGGAACAACGGATTAGGATAACCATCATAAATTCAAAAGCAAGTCAGGCTTTTCACCCGGTGTTAGAGCTTATCGGATAATTTCCCCAATTCCGGTCCCATTGATCGCTTTCGATGAACGAATGCAGAACGATAAGGCAGAAACGCAACCCCGCCCCATTTTTCCTTGAATTTTCGGATTCCGGCATTAATGCTCAGCCCCAGGTTAATCGCCTCTTTACCCTCTGACTGTGCGAGCCTCACCATATCATTAAAGAGCAGGTCGGACGCGCCCGGCACCAAAATTTTTGATGACCTGAAATTAAAAAGATAAAACGCATTTTTGGCCGACCCCATATCCGCAATCGTAAAGGCAGCCAGTCGGTTTGCCTTGCGAGCCTCGATCAGTCTGGCGGTCTTTGAACGCTTTGCATATTTGCCGACATGCTTGAAAACCTGGATCTGAGCGGCAGTTAAATCATGATTATGGATAAATGTTTTTATCAATTTTTTGTGTTCCGCGCCAAACCGACCGTATTTGACCTCGAGCTCCTTTTCAGCGCGTCGCACCATGTAAGCCACCTCGGGATTTAAGGATTTCAAAGGCAGGTTCAGCCGGTAATAACAGTCGCTGGGTTGCTTTTCCACGGTTGTGGAATCAAGCCAGATATCGGGGGCAATCAGAGCGACTGTGGATGGATCAAAGCGCTCGCAAATAGCAGTATAAGCAGCAGGGGTATCATCGGAAGGCACCCCCAGCGGGTAACCGATGAAAATCAGATGGGTTTCACGGATAAAACACAGGTAATTGCCGTGCAAATGGGGTTGTGCACCCGATATGCGCTCAACATAGCCGGGAAGATGCTCGGGCAAATAGGCCTGCTTATAAATTCGATTACTGTCTTCACTATTGAGCATTTTGCGACTGCAATCGCGTATTAAATATTTTTTCTGTGAATTTGAGCCTGGAATTCCGCAGGGCGGCATTTATCCCATCGAGGGTGGGGGTATCGGCATTGCCGCCCAGGGTGTTGTGAGCGGCACGCCCCACGCTTTGTTCGGCTTTTTGCAGCCGGTCAAAAAAATCAGCCAGTCGCTGCGGCGTTCGATAGGCATTGAATACCAACGAATCGTAATCGTCTCCTTCACTATTGAGCAGCCGACGGTAGTGATCCACGAGTAAATCAATTTCTTTCAATTGCTCCCGACGGATTTCAGCTGAATAGATGCCGCCGGGAATCGCGGCAATCATTTCCCGGGTCTTTGATCGGATCTGCTCCATGACAGATTCCCGGTCTTGATCTTTTTTGAGCATATCAAAAGCGGCCTGCATCGCCAGTTTTTTTGTAAACAATACATTTTGCGCGAAGATCTCCCGCGTTTCCTTGGATTTCATGTAGCCGAAGATGAAAATGATTGGAATCAACACCTCCCAGACGGAAAATGGCTTTCGCTGGATGACCGCCAGGGCCACGGATCGTGCCACCATGGTCTCGTGAGAGAGAATCATCTCGTATTTTTTTTTAAGATCGCTGATCACAGTTTCCCAAATTTCGCATAGGTCTTAGCCCCGACAAGCCGATAGGAAGACTCACTTAATCACGAAAGCACGAAAGGATAAAAACACGAAACAAAAATATTTTTCGTGCTTCCCAGATTTCGTGTTTTCGTGGTAAAAAAAATTAACCTGCAAGGCAATTTCAATTAAACCGCTAAAAAATATCTTCTAAAATCTTACGGCGTCGATTTTCCACCTGTTGGGCTTCGAGCTGCAATTTTTCTCTAACCGCCGGATTGTCGCCGACTTTGGCCAGGATCGCCAGATCGACTTTATTTTCTGCCGCGGCAATTTGCTGCAGGTGGGTCTCAAAATTTTCACGAGACGCATATGCATGTTCAATAAAATCATAATAGCTCTCGCCTTCAGCCTGAAAAAGTTTAACATAATGATCCATCAGCAAATCTATGGTTTCTTTTTGGGCCTGTACCAGATCCCTGGAATCGAGCCGATGCGCGACCAGCCATCTTTTAATTTCGCCTTCAAGATGCGCATCAATGGCTGCCCGGGTTTCGCCCGCTGAAAGCCTGCGTGCGCCCTCCAGGGCAAGCTTTCGCGGAAACATAAACGTTTCGGTATACTTTCGAATGGTGCTGCCGCGGCGCAGAAAGTCGATGAGAAACATTCCCGGGATCAGATAGTACCATGCCGACGGGGGTCTCAGATAGATGACGCCCAGTGTGACTTCCCGGGCAAACTGCTCTTCAGCACCTATGATGATATCGGATTTGTCCATGTTCTAAATGATTTGACCCGTAACAAAAGGCGCCCCCCAGGGAGGGCGCCTTTTGTTCTCTGAGATAATAACCTTTCAAGATATGATCTCAAAAGATCAATCTGCCGGAATGACGGGAGCAAAGAACGTGCCGGACCACAGGATCCAGGTAATGAAAAAGGTCCAGATGGCATTTGCCGTCTGAGAAATCCAGTAGGCAGCAGCCGGCCGCCCACCGCCAACCGAAACCAGCTCTTTGAAGTTGGTTTCCAGTCCGATGGAAACAAAGCAGAAGGCAAAAAACCAGTTGCGGTAAGCCTTGGTGGCACTACCGACGGCTTTGACCGCCTTGAGCCCCGATGCCGGTTCAACAAACACTGAAACAACGATAGAGGCCACAACAAAGCCCAGCACAAACTTGGGAAACCGATGCCAGATTTCCATAAAGGAAGGTCGCTCGGCGGTTGCACCCGCTTCTTTGCGATCCAGCGACATGGTCGACCACAGGGCCATCAAAAAGGCCGCCAGACCAATCAGGACGTTCTGGGCCATCTTGACCATGGCGGCGCATGTATAGGCGGCCTGCCCGCCGATGATCCCGCCGGCCGCCACCACCGCGCCGGTGTTGTCGATGACCCCGCCGACCCAGGCGCCGGCCCAGTTGTTGGGCAGGTTCAACCCCTTGGCAATCGGCGGCATAATAAGAATCAGGACCACGGCACACACCAGCACCCAGGCCACCATATAGCTGACTTCTTTTTTGTCTCCCTGGATGGCGCCGCCGGCGGCAATCGTCGCCGACACCCCGCATATGGCATTGGCCGAAGCGATGATGGCACTGAAGCGCTCGGACACCTGGAACTTGCGGCAAATATAATAAGTCATAAACCAGACGGCCGTAGCAACCAGGACCGCCTGGACCAGGCCCATGAAGCCGCCTCTGAGGACATCCGAGAAAAGGATCCCCGCACCCATACATACCAATCCGATCTTGATGAAGTATTCCGTCTGCCCGGCGGCCCTCATAATTTGGGGCACCTTGAAAATATTGCTGATAATCAGGCCAAAAATGAGCGCAAAGATAACATACTCAATTCCCCATGTTTTAAAAAATGCCTGCCTGGATAAAACCATCGAAACCAAGGACAAAAAGAATATGATAATGAATCCGGGAACATACCGTTTCAGATCCAGTTTCATAAAGGCACCACCGATCATGGTTAACACACACGTGAAAATAAAAAGAACGATGGTTGACCACAGCGCCCCGATTCCATTGGGAAAAGCGGCACCCAGGCTTGTCCATTTGGCAATCTTGGGTCCCTTAGGCAGCAACCCGACCACCCATTTACCGGCTTCTACTTCTTTTAATCCGATGATGGCGATCAGGATAATGAACCAACCTAAAAAACATGCCCACCAGTCTTCACTTTGCAAGACCGGCGGTCTTTCATTTCCGTTGCTCATTTCATCTGTCTCCTTCTTCTTGGATTAATTAAAGTTCAATTAAATATTCCCATTTGAGCTACAAAAAATACGCAATCATTCTTCATTTTTGATTCGCTCAATCTGAAAATATGCCGGGTTTCACCTCCTTTCTCTCCGATAATTCACACGATATAGATATCAACATGTACCTTCACTCACATTTCTAGTATAAAATGCGTTCCATAAATGCAAGGGAAATAATATTATCAATCGATTGCGCACATTTGTTAAGCCGTAAAATCAAATAATATTGGCATATTAGAAGTAAATTGGGGGAATTTAAGCGGATTTTGCCGTCTAATGCTTGAAATTTGCCCAAACTGTTAATAATCCCCCAAAAACCAAAAATGTTGCTAAAATGCTCCCATCCACAATGATACCTATGGTTCAAATGGTTTTATGAAAAATGGCGTTTTTTTCCGCCTTTAGAACAATTAGATTGCCGATCGGGTTATCCATGGACCGTGCCGATGTTAAACGCATATTGGAGGATAAGGTAGATCAGATAGATACCCAGAAGCCACGCGCCCTGCCATTTTCTAAATTGACCATCTTTGTTCATGAAGATAAAGGCCCGAAAAGGATAAAGTATGAGGAGCATCGCCGGAAAGTGGAATTCGTAAAAATTGGGGGGTACAGCCAGCGGTTTGGCAACCGCTGCAGCACCGATAACGAAAAGACAGTTCAGGACATCCGCACCCACCACGTTGCCCACCATGATCTCGGGGTGTCTTTTACGGACCGCCGCAATGGCCGTCATCAGTTCCGGCAATGAGGTGCCGAAGGCGACCATCGTGGCGGCAATAACATCGTCGGGTACGCCCAGTCGGTAAGCAATCTCAGCCGCACTGGGAACCAGGATGCGCGCCCCGGCGACCACCAGAAAAAGACCGCCCAGAAGCATCAGCCAGCATTTCCCCAGACCGACCAATTCAGAATCGTCTGCTTCTTCCCCCCCGGCAGCAGCATCGGCGCCCTGCTTGGCCCACAGATAGGTGACATACATATAACCGGCTAATAATACAAGAAATAGGCCCCCGACCCATCTATGTAAAATCGGCTCACCGTCTGTGACCGCTAAGGCGATCAAGGCAATGATGACCAGCAGTGTGGCTGCGCCCACCTGCACCCAGCCGGTTCGATTGAGGATAAAGCGATTGACGGGTACCCGGGTCAACAAGCATGTCAATCCAAAAATCAACCCCGTATCCGCAATAATCGATCCGACACCATTACCCAGGGCCAGTCCCGGGTTACCCATCCAGGCTGCCATTACAGAGACAACGGCTTCCGGCATCGTCGTGCCAAGCGAAACGATGGTAGCCCCGATAACGATTCGGGGCAACCCGGTTCGCCGAGCCAAATGAACCACGCCATCGATCATCCAATCGGCGCCTTTGGACAACAGCAGAATACAGACAGCTATGATCGCCAGCAGACCGACTGTCGGCAATCCCCGGACCATCTCCTGCAAAAGCGCTTCATCTCCAACCCAACGTAGAATCTCGCTTAACATCGCTATCACCTCTGCCCTACCGCATTTTCAATACAGGCTGAATCTTATGGTACTTTTTGATCAGTTGTTTCAATAATTTTTGCACTTTATATCTCAAACAATTCAAAATGCAAGTAATATAATTCAATTTTCAACCCCGATAAATGAGACAATGGTGGGCGCAATAAAATGATTCGGCCACCGATCGCATTAAAAGGACCGGACACTTGCGAAATGAAATCCCGCTATAAAGCCTGTCCCGATCCAATTTTCCTCAATTTTTGAATGATCGTGGCCATATCCTGTGGCAACGGCGACTCGAAACTGACCGTTTGTAAAGTGTGGGGATGACGGAAGCTCAGACGCCAGGCATGCAACATCTGCCGGCCGGCCGATTTTAATATCGACTGAATCATATCGGATCGTTGACGCTTGCCGGCAATTATTTTTTCCGGTTTGCGAGGACCGTAAACCTTATCTCCCACTATGGGATGATGCATGGCGCTGCAGTGAACCCGGATCTGATGCGTCCGACCGGTTTTTAAACGTACCAGCAGAAGCGTAAACCTCTTAAATTTTTCCTGAATCTTCCATTGGGTTTCTGCTGTCCGCCCCCTAGTGCTGACGGTGGACATGCGTTTGCGATGCACCGGATGGCGGCCGATGGGCAGTTTAATTGTTCCGTTTGATGACTTCAGGGTGCCATGGACCAGGGCCAGGTATTGTTTTTGAACCCGACGGGCCTTGAACTCGCGAGCCAGATGCGCATGTGCCAGATCATTTTTGGCAACCACCATAGTACCCGAGGTATCTTTGTCCAATCGGTGAACAATGCCCGGCCGCAGTTCGCCGCCGATTCCCCCCAGATCCGTGCAATGATAAAGCAGGCCGTTAACCAGTGTGCCGCCGTCGTGTCCCGCCGCCGGATGCACTACCAGCCCCGCTTGCTTATTGACCACAACGATGTGATCATCTTCATACAGAATATCGAGGGAAATGGGTTCGGCCTTGAGTTCCACCGGAGTCGGCACCGGAATGACGCCCGAAATGGTATCGCTTAATTTGACCCGGTAGCCGGGCTTTTTTAGTTGACCGTTTACCAGAAGATGCTGATCGGCAATCAATCCGGCAACGAAGGAACGCGTATAGCCCGAGAGCTGAGAGGCAACAAACACATCCAACCGCTGACCTTCATCGGACGGTTGGACACGAAGGGTAATGGCACCGTTGGCAGGCATCAATACGGACAAGCAAAGGTAGGTTAATTCTTAGCTTTATCGGCCACAAACAGGGATTCGATTTCAGTCAGAATGGTTTCTTCGTCCGTATTTTTGGCGGTCGAAAGCTCTCTGACCAGCAAAATCTGGGCCGTATCATAAAGCTTGCGCTCGCCAAAAGACAGATCCTTCGTCAGTTTCAGTAAAAACAGATCCCTGAAAACTTCAGCGACATCATACAGCGAGCCGGTTTTAATTTTATCCATATACTCACGGTAGCGGCGATTCCAGTTCTGGTTTTCGGTGCTGGCCTCTTTTTTGGATTTCATTACCGCATAGACTTTGTTGACTTCCTTTTTAGGAATCACGTCTCTTAATCCGACCGATTCGACATTGTTGGTCGGTATCATGATGGTCATGCCATTCTCGATGACCTTCATAATATAGAAATCGTGCTTTTCCCCGTTGACAACACGGCTTTCGATTGCAATGATTTCTCCGACCCCGTGCGCCGGATAGACAGCCAGGTCTCCCACTTTGAAAGTACGCATGGTCGCTGTATCGGATTTACCGCTTTCTTTGTCCTTTTTTTCTGTCATATTTACACCGCTGACCGCTTAAATTAAAAAGCGACCTCGTTTTTGAGGCGGCTTTACACAGTTCGCTGCGATTCTACCATTTCCAATAAATTTCATAGCATACCTTTGGTCAACAATCAATAAAAAAGGGTTGACGCCGTTAAGCATCAACCCTTTTCGGATATTGAGAGGTTATAACCGGCACGGTTTACAGCAAGAAAGGTACCAGCAACAACGCTACGACATTGAGGATTTTAATCATGGGATTAACGGCAGGTCCGGCGGTATCCTTGTACGGGTCGCCGACGGTATCACCGGTAACCGCCGCCTTATGCGCATCACTGCCCTTGCCGCCAAGGTGGCCGTCTTCGATATATTTTTTAGCATTGTCCCAGGCCGCGCCACCGGTGGTCATTGAAATCGCAACAAAAACACCGGTAATGATGCTGCCGATCAGCAGGCCGCCCAGCGCGATTTTGCCCAGTAAAAAGCCCACCAGTACCGGAGCGATAACCGGCAGCAGTGCCGGTAGCAGCATCTCTTTTAACGCAAACTTGGTGACGATGTCGACGCATCGCCCGTAATCCGGTTTGGCCGTGCCTTCCATAATTCCGGGAATTTCATTGAACTGGCGCCGAACCTCATCGACCACGGCGCCGCCGGCCTTACCCACGGCATCCATGGCGATCGAGGCAAACAGATACGGCAGAAGCCCACCGATGAACAGGCCGATGATGACCTTCACGTTGCTCAGGTCAAATCTTAGCTCTGCGCTGCCGCCGTGCAGAACAAATTCCTGGGTGTAGGCGGCAAACAGCACCAGCGCCGCCAGTCCGGCTGAGCCGATGGCATATCCTTTGGTCACAGCCTTGGTGGTATTGCCGACCGCATCCAGGGGGTCGGTGACCGCACGCACGCTTTCATCCATTTCGGCCATTTCAGCGATACCGCCGGCATTGTCGGTAATCGGACCGTAGGCATCGATGGCAATCACCATCCCGGTCATGGAGAGCATCGACATGGCTGCCATGGCAATGCCGTAAAGTCCGGCAAAATAATGGGCAAGACCGATGGCGGCACAGATCGCCAGCACCGGTGCGGCGGTGGATTGCATGCTGACCCCGAGTCCGGCGATAATATTGGTGCCGTGGCCGGTGGTAGATGCATTGGCCACTTTTTTCACCGGATTGCGAATCCCTGTGTAGTACTCGGTGATGATCACAATTAAAACGGTCAGCACCAGGCCCACCAGGGTGGAATAGTAAATCGACAATACAGAAATGTTAGGAATTCCGCCCATCAGCTGCCGGGTCGCAAAGAAAAAGGCAATGCCCGCCAGGATGGCGGAGCCGAACATCCCTTTGTAGAGTGCACCCATAATATACTCACTGCTGCCCAACCGAACGAAGAAAACCGCGATCATGGACGCAACGATTGAAATGGCGCCCAGCACCAGGGGAAACTCGGTGGCAATACCAATATCGGGAAAAATCAGATTCCCCAGCAGCATGGCAGCCACTGCGGTAACCGCATAGGTTTCGAAAAGGTCGGCTGCCATGCCGGCGCAGTCGCCCACGTTATCACCGACGTTATCAGCGATGGTCGCAGGGTTTCTGGGGTCGTCTTCCGGAATTCCGGCCTCGACCTTGCCCACCAGGTCGGCGCCGACATCCGCCCCTTTGGTGAAAATGCCGCCGCCCAGCCGGGCAAAGATCGAAATCAGGCTGCCGCCAAAGCCCAAAGCCACCAGCGCGATGACCGCCTCCCTGCTGGAAGTCCCCATTCCCACTAAAATCGAATAATAACCGGCCACAGCCGTAAGGGCCAAACCGGCGACGATCATGCCGGTGACCGAACCGCCTTTAAAGGCCATGGACAGGCCCTTGGCCAGGCCGCCTTTGGCCGCCTCTGCGGTGCGCACATTGGCGAGGACGGACACGCGCATGCCGATATATCCCGCCAGAAAGGAGGCAATGGCCCCGATCAAAAAACCGATGGCGGTTTTTGCTCCCAGCGTAAAAAAGATGATCACAAAAATAATGATGCCGGCAATGCCCATGCTCTTGAGCTGTCGATTCAGGTAGGCGATCGCACCTTCCTTGATCGCGTTGGCAATCTCCTGCATCTTCTCATTTCCGGCCGGTGCGCTTTTGACCATAACCGCGATGATGATCGAAAACAACACACCTGCAGCGCCCACCAGCGTACAAATTAACGGTAGATAATTCATCCTCTCCTCCATGTTCAATGTTAACGTTTAACCTTCATTCAACATTTTTTTCGTTAAACCGATTCATTCCGGCTTTGGGCCCTTCCGTCAGAATCGTTACCACTGCATCCCGCGCCCGATTTAAGATACCGTCCAAACGCGTTGATTCATCATCATCAAAAGGTCCCAATACATGATCTGAAACATTGCTTCCAGTCTCGGAACGTCCGACACCGATGCGCAGACGTACAAAGGCGTCTTCGCCAACGGCTTGGATAATCGATTTTAGGCCCCTGTGTCCTCCATGCCCTCCTTTCTCTTTTATTTTTAATTTTCCGAAAGCAAGGTCGATGTCGTCGTGAATAACGATCAAATCCTTGCTGTCTATTTTAAAAAAGTCCCTAAGTTTCTGGACCGGCCAGCCACTGCGGTTCATAAAGGCCATCGGCTTGGCCAGCACAACCGCCTGGTTTTCGATATCACCGCGCCCGAACCGCACGTCGAATTTGTTTTTATTGACGGAGATACCAAATTCTCCGGCGAGCTTATCGACCACCATAAACCCGGCATTGTGGCGTGTGTTTTCGTATTGGGCGCCGGGGTTGCCCAGACCGACAATCAGACGCATACGTGACAAACAGTTGTTATCCTCCCCCGTTCCAGAGCCGTTCAAAGCTTGAGTTGAAATGCCTGTTCCAACGGCGTCTGAATTGAGCGCTGCGGCGGAATTTCCGACGCTACAAGCCGCTAATCCCCTTTGGACTCTTCTTCGGCAGGCGCCTCTTCGCCTTCGGCTTCTTCTGGAGCACCTTCTTCGGCCTCCTCTTCGCCTTCAGCCAATTCCTCTTCCTCGACAACCTCTTCTTCGATCTTGGGTGCCAGAACGGTTACGATCGTGAAATCGACATCTTCGGGCAATTCGACATCGCTTGGCAAGGGAATTTCGTTGATATGAATCGAGCCACCCATTTCAAGTTCGCTGATGTCAACTTCGATAGCTTCCGGGATGGTCGTCGGCAGACAAAAAACCTCCACCTCTCGACGCACGATCTGTAAGATACCGCCATCTTCGACGCCCTGGGATTTACCGGTTACGGTAACCGGTACCATGGCATTAATCTTGCGCGTTAGATCGACCTCGTAAAAATCAATATGCAGAAATTGTCCGGTTACCGGGTGGGTCTGTAATTCCTTGATCATGGCGGACCGCGCGCTGGTTTGCCCGTTTTTGATCTCCAATTTCAGCAAAAGGGAACCCGTGCTGGATTTTTTGACAATCTGCTCGAACGCTTGATTATCGATCGATAACATGATGGGATCGGTTTTCGGTCCGTATAATATGGCTGGAATTCTGCCCTCGCGACGCAACTCCCGTGAAGGACCATTGCCGGTCGTTTTTCTAACCTGTGCTTCTAAGTTAATTTGCTCCAATGATTTTACCTCCTCATTTTACCGTTCAAGTGTCGATTGGTTGCATTCGTATCCTTATCCTTACCACTTGTCCGGTAAACTATAAATCTGAAATACGTAATACGAAACAAATTCAAAATTCAAATGCTTCAATGACCAAAATATTCGGGGTATTGATGATCATTTGGGTGATTTCATGTTTTGGTATTTGAAACTAGGCAATTTGAATTTATTTCGAATTTCGATATTCGACATTCGTATTTTAATTTCTTGGGGTTTATCTTGCTTCAAAAATCCATTCACTCCGAGCGTAAAATATATCAGTGCCTACACAAACAAAGAGGTTACCGAATCGCCCCGATAGCTGCGAATGATGGCCTCACCCACCAGCTCTGATATCGAGATGACGACGATTTTTCCGCAGGCCAGGGCATTGTCGCGTAAAGGGATGGTGTCGGTAACCGCCAGGCTTTTCATTACTGAGGCCGAAATCCGATCGATGGCCGGCCCGGAGAGAACAGCATGCGCACAGCAGGCATGGATTTCTTTGGCCCCGTTTTCACTGAGCGCATCGGCGGCTTCGGTCAGCGTCCCGGCCGTATCCGCCATGTCGTCCAGGATTACCGCTGTTTTGTCCTTTACATCGCCGATGACGGCCATAGCCTTGGCCTGATTGGGAGCAGATCGTCGTTTATCCACGATGGCCAGATCGGCATCCAGCCGTTTGGCAAAGGCCCGTGCTCTTTCAACCCCGCCGGCATCCGGTGAAACGATTACCAGATTCCCATTAAATTTTTTGCCGATGTATTCGATCAAAAGCGGGGCGGCAAATATGTTATCCACGGGAATGTCGAAAAAACCCTGAATCTGCCCGGCGTGCAGGTCCATGGTGATGACACGGTTCGCACCGGCAACAGCCAGCATATTCGCAACCACTTTGGCGCTGATGGGAACCCGCGGGGCGACTTTTTTGTCCTGCCTGGCATAACCAAAATAGGGCACCACCGCAGTGATCCGTTTTGCCGATGAACGCTTCATGGCGTCAATCATTAACAGCAACTCGACCAGGTGATCATTGACCGGCGCACAGGTGGACTGAATGATGAAAACATCTTTTGATCGAACGTTTTCATCGATTTCGATCTGGATTTCACCGTCGCTAAAGGTTTTTACCTTTGCACTACCCAGCGAAAGGTTCAAATATTCACAAATTTTATTGGCCAACTCAGGGGTCGAGTTGCCTGAAAATATTGAGATCCCTTGCATTTAGCCGTCCATTTGCCACGGTAGAAATTTTGAAACCAAAGTTTTATGACCACGAAGACACGAAATTCAAAAAGCACGAAATGAAGGATTTTTTTTTCGTGTTTTCGTTCTTTCGTGCTATCGTGGTAAATCTATTTTAGGTGCCAACCCGTCTGCACGAGGTGCTCTATTGATAAAGTGGCTGGGGCGGGAGGATTCGAACCTCCGAATGCAGGGACCAAAACCCTGTGCCTTGCCGCTTGGCTACGCCCCAAAACCCTGAATGGCAGGGTCAACGACCACCCGCACAGCGGGTGGTTTGGATTTTACCGCTAAAGGCGGTAAAAGACAGGGGCACGCAGTGCCCCGATCGTTGTGGGTGAAACCGGGTGCTAAGCACCCGGTTTGGAAAACCCAATCAGGTACGCTGCATAATAAAACAAACGCCCACTTGGTTCTTTCAAATGTCGATAAGTCTGGGGTCGGGCTCAAGGATCGGATCCGCCAGAAACATCTGTATATCCTTGAGTTCCATATCACAGCTCAATGCACGTTTGGCCGATTTTGCCGTGTCGGTTTTTTTGAATAACCCGAAAACTGTCGGACCGCTGCCGCTCATCAGCGCGCCAATTGCTCCGTGGCTCAGCAATTTTTCCTTGAGCATACCAATTTCAGGATGCTTTTTAGCAGTAACCGTTTCTAGATCATTTTTTAAGTGGCGCGCGGGTTCGAACCGGGTTAGCTTTAAATGAGTGCTTGTAGGTTTTTTTTTATCTTTTGTCAACGTTAAATTAAAATTTTGATAAATCTCGGCGGTAGATACAGTAATGTCCGGATATAACAATAAAAAATGATACGGTAAATCTCCTTTAAAATGATCTAAAACATCACCAATTCCGGTGGCAATGGCCGGTTTTTGAAATATAAAAAAAGGGACATCAGCGCCGAGTGCCAGGCCCATTTTCATCAGTTGGGCGCGGCTAAAAGGGTTTTCATAGACCGTATTCAATGCCAGCAGGATGCTGGCGGCATTTCCGCTGCCGCCGCCCAGCCCGGCAGCCACCGGGATGTTTTTCTCCAGATGGATGTCAACGCCCCGGGATAAACCCAACCTTTCGTGAAACAAGCAGGCTGCGCGGTGTGCCAGATTGGTGGCGTCGGACGGTACACCGGGGTGCAAGCATCGAATGTTAATCGTATCTCCGGTGTCGATTTGCAACGAAATCTCATCGAAAAGGGTGATGCAACACATCAATGAAAACAATTCATGATACCCATCGGGCCGTTTGTCGGATATTTTTAAAAACAGGTTAATTTTGGCAGGTGACAGAATTTTCATAACGCTCTCTGGTTTCTGGCTACTGACCTTCTGCCGGAAGCAAGAGGCCAGCAGCCAGGATTGGGAGGGATAACAGCGACGGCTAGGTTGGGTTTATCGAATCAGCAACACTATTTTAACGGTTGGGCAACCTACTGCTTTTCCTTTACATACATGATCCGCAAATCGTAAAGAATATTTTTCAGTAAGTTTTCCTCTTCCTCGCTCAGGTTGCCGGCGGTTTTTTCCTGCAGCATGCTAAGGATGTCGATGGTTTGTTTGGCCATCGGCAGATTTTTATTTTTTTGGCCTGTGGTGGGATCTTCGATAGCGCCAAGCTGCAAAAGCGCGGATGCATTTAAGGATGCCACAAAAGTAGCGAAATTGATTTCCGGAAACTGAGGGGGTGGTTCCGACTGCTGCTCGGCTGACGCGTCTGTTGCTTCTGGCGATTCTGTCGCCTGTTCTTTTTCTGCGGTCGGAGCTTCTTTTTCTTCCGTTTCGGCGGTATCAGAATCTCCCTGCGCAAATATTCGGCGATCCTTTACAACAAAATCCTTTTTTTCATCTTTTTCTTCTGCCATGGTAGACCTCCCGGGTTATAGTCTGTGCGAAGATATATAGCAACCGATGTTGATTTGGAGTGGCGGTAAAACGCCCGGCATGGGCGCATATAACATATTCAATCGGATCATTTTGTCAAGGCAGTACCTGAATCCACATCACCAAAAGCATACTTGCTGATCAATTCTTCGATATCCAAGGCCGATTCGGTATCAATAATGGTATCCTCCGGTTCTAAAATGTCATCCGAACCGCCCGGTGACAATTTGATATATTTATCCCCGATGAGTCCGGCTGTCTTCACCGACGCGATGACATCATCGCTCAAGGCGATATTTTTTTTAATTTTCAAGCGTACCATCGCCACGTTGTCTTTGATATCCAGCGATATCGAATCGACCTGACCGACTTTCACACCCGCAATTTCCACCTGGGCCCCGGCTTTCAGGCCTGTCACCGATAGAAATCTGGCATTAAGAAAATAGTGGTCATCACCCAGCAATCTCATTTGCCCAAGCTGAATCGTCAAATATCCAACACAGATCAAGCCGATAATGACAAAAATACCGACGCCTAACTCAACAGAAGACTTCTTCATTATTCCTCCGTTATTCGGGTTCAGCGTTCTACGTTCCGAGGTTCAGGGTTCACCGCCACAGCTCACGGCTGCCGGCTTCTGGCTCCGTGTTTCATGACTCTGGAAAGCCAGGATGCTGAGATGCGCGAAAGCTGGGGAGCCTGAAACTCTGAACCTATATTTGACACTCCCAGAATATGTTCTGCTGGTTTGCGACATCTGCCAGCAAGGTTCCAATTTGACTGTCTTTTTCAGCCTGAGCGATACCGGCAGCCACAGCGAAACACAGTCCTTTTCGATTTTCCGATGAACTGAATATGGCATCCGTATCCAGATTGCGGGACAGTTTGTCGCAAAATTGGCGTGCCTGTCCGGCATCGGTATCCGGTAAAACCACCAAGATTTTGTTCATGTCATAGCGAAAACAGGTGTCCGTAATATAAATATTTTGTTTCACAAAACTGGCAAAATTCTTCAAAGCGGTCTGCCCGGCCACGTGTCCGGCAATCCGGTCGACATCTTCCAAATTTTCAACCGTCAGTAACACAAGCGAGAATATTCGCGAATGGTGTTGCAGCCGAAACATTTCCCGGGCCAGTCGTTTCTGTCCCATAGATCGCGAAGCCACGCCGGTCAGTTCGTCGTGGGGGCTTTCCAGGCCCCGGATAAAATTGCGCACAACGGGATCGGTAGTTTGCTGCAGCTCATCCGGCGTGCCCTCAAAGCGAATCCGGCCATCGTCAAGCATGGCCACCCGCTGCGAAATAAAAAACACATCGGGAATTTCATGACTGACGATAATACCGGTAAAACCGAAGCGTTGCTGGTAGTCGGATATCATGCTGTGGACAGCTGTTTTTCGAATCGGATCAAGTCCGGTGGTGGGCTCATCAAACAGCACGATTTCCGGATCGGTGACCAGGGCCCGGGCCAGAGCCACCCGTTTTTTCATGCCGCCGGAAAGCTGAGACGGGTATTTGTTCTCAATCTCGTATAAATCCAGCTGATTCAGTCTGGTCTGAACCTGCTCTTTGACTTTCGCCTCATCAGGATGGTCATTTTCCACCAGCGGCAAAGCGACATTTTCAGCAACCGTCAGAAAATCAAACAGAGCCGTGTCCTGAAATACATAACTGAATTTTTTCTTAATCGCCTTGCGTTCATCCTTTTTCATGGCGGCCAGTGGCTTTCCGTCAAAAAGCACCTGACCGGAATCCGGTTGCAGCAGACCGATAATATGTTTGAGCAAGACGCTTTTACCCGTTCCACTCTGACCGATAATTGAGGTAATTTGTCCTCGATAAATGCTTAAATTTACGCCGTCAAGCACACGGACGTCGCCGAAACGCTTTTTTGCATCTTTTATTTGGATGAGCGGTTGATCCATTTTAAAATTTGAAACGATCAATTTAGGTCCTAATTTGAGCGCTTGTCGAGGTTGCCGCAGATACACGGCAGATGGCGTTCCGCTATAGTTGACTATGCGGAACGCCATCTAACACAGTAGATGCGGTAAGATCGGCAAGCCCGAAGGGTTTCAAATTTTGAAATTTAAAAACGATAGAATTCATTTAAGATATAATGTTTTGCTCATTTATAAAATTTGAAACGATCAATTTAGGTCATAGTAAAAAAGTAGTTAGCGCGTAATCCGCGATTAACACCAAAACACAGGAAAGCACAACTGCCGATGTGGTCGATTGACTGACACCTTTGGCGCCGAATTCGGTCCGGGTATGGGTGTAATATCCTTGATAACAACAAATAGATACCACAATCACCGCGAAAACAAGTGATTTGATAAAACCGCCGGTCACATCCACCAGCGCGACTGATGTTTCAACCCGGGTAAAGTAAATGCCGGGGTTCAGTCCCAATAGCAGCGAACCCGTTAAATATCCCCCTAAAATGCCGACCACATCAAACAGGGCCGTTAAAAGCGGAAAGCTGATCAAAGCGGCCGCGATTCGAGGACTTACTAAAAATCGAATCGGGTCGATATCCATGGTTTCAAGCGCATCAATTTGTTCGGAAATACGCATAATGCCGATCTCGGCCGCCATCGCCGACCCGCCCCTGGCGATAACCATTATAGCGGTCAGCACGGGTCCCATTTCACGGATTATAGACAGGGCAACCGCTGAACCGAGAACGCCGGTGGAACCATACTTAACCAGCAGATAATAACCTTGCAGCCCCAGCACCATTCCGGTAAATGCGCCGGTCAGGCAAATCACAAATACCGACTTCATACCGATAAAATAAATCTGCTGCAAAACCTTGTTGACCTGTAACGGCAGTTGAAAAATTAGCACAAAACCTTTAACGAAAAACAGGGCGATTCTCCCCAGATCCTGAATAAAGACGATGGTGTAATGACCCAGGGCGACCGTTGGATTTTTGAGGGCAGTGCGCAGTTCCATAATATAGTCCTGATTCGACAATCATTTAAAATAGAAAGAAACATAGCAAAATGTGAATTAGGTTTCAAGAAACGAAGATCATTCCTGAATAAACGATTGTCCGTTGACGCCGTATTTTAAAAAGGTTAAACCGGTTAAGCTGATCGGAGAGTTTCCCGTTGCCGCAGTTGGCCAGCTGGTTTTACGGATAATTTTAGGCATTCAACGCCCGCCGTGCAAGCAAGACGAGCCTGGCGGGTTAGATCATTTTTCGTTTTAGATCATTTTCTAAACCATGATTCGAGTTGAAAATGTAAGCAAAAGCTACGGCGAGCTGTGCTTGTTTTCTGACATCAGTTTTAGCCTGAATTCCAGAGAGCGACTGGGAGTCGTGGGACGCAACGGCCATGGCAAGACCACCCTGTTCCGCATGATTTTGGCAAAAGAAACGCCCGATGCGGGTACCATCGTTATTCCCAAAAACTACCGTATCGGATATGTCAGCCAAAAGCTGAAATTTCGACATCAAACGATTTTAGGCGAGGCCATCTCGGCCTTACCGGTCATTGATGAGGCACAACACTGGAAGGCTGAAAAAATCCTGGCAGGCCTGGGATTTGACCAGGCGGAATTTCAAAAACAGCCAAAGGCCTTTTCGGGTGGCTATCAGATCCGTTTGAACCTTGCCAAGGCATTGATTTCGGAACCGGACCTTTTGTTACTCGATGAGCCTACCAATTTTTTGGACATTACCTCCATTCGCTGGATCGAACGCCTCCTGCAACAATGGCCGCATGAACTAATGCTCATTACCCATGATCGCAGTTTCATGGACAAGGTGGTCACGCATACCATGGGGATCCATCGTCGGAAAGTGCGCAAAATCGAGGGCGATACGTCCAAATATTACACCCGAATAGCTGCGGACGAAACCATTTATGAAAAAACCCGCATGAAAGACGCCCGGCGCCGCAAAGAAATCGAGCAATTTATCACCCGCTTCAGAGCCAAGGCCCGTCAGGCCAATCTGGTTCAATCCCGCATCAAAACCCTGCAAAAAATGGGGAAGAAAGAGAAACTCGAGAAATTAAAAATTCTGGACTTTTCTTTCAGCAGCTGCCCTTTTGAGGCCAGGTATCTGCTCCATGCCCAAAACATCTGTTTTTCCTATGACAAACAAAAACCACTGATAAGCGATTTCAACATCACCGTGGCTGCCGGAGAACGCATCTGTGTTGTTGGACCCAACGGTAAAGGCAAATCAACCCTGTTGAGACTGCTGGCGGGTCAGCTGTCAGCCGACTCGGGTCAGATAAAATATCATCCGGATGTAAAAAAAGGATTTTTTGAACAAGGCAGTGCCAAGACCCTGGTTGATAACCGCACGGTGTTGGATGAGATCTTGCTTTCAAATCCGGATGGTGATCAGCAGCAGGCCCGCAATGTCTGCGGAGCGATGATGTTTTCAGGAGACGATGCCCTGAAAAAAGTCAGCGTTCTTTCCGGCGGTGAAAAAAGCCGTGTCATGCTGGGCAAACTTCTGGTATCTCCATCAAACCTGTTGCTGCTGGACGAGCCCACCAACCACTTTGATATGGAATCCTGTGATGCTCTGCTGGCGGCCATCGATAATTTTGGCGGCACCGTCATCATGGTCACACATAACGAAATGTTTCTACACGCCCTTGCGCGGCGCTTAATCGTATTTCAAAATGACCGGCTGGGTATTTTTGACGGCAGCTATCAGCGGTTTTTAGACAAAGGTGGCTGGCAGGATGACGGCAAGACAATTAGAAACGCACAGATCGCTGAGCCCAAAGCAGCCGCGCCGGCAAAACTGACCAAAAAGGCACTGCGGCAGCAAAGATCCGCGATCCTTTCTAAGCGCTCTCGGGCCCTGCGGCCGCTGCAGAAGAAAGCAACCACGTTGGAAAATGAAATCGAAAAGCATGAAGCCGATCTCAACCGGTTGAATGATTCCATGCAGCAAGCATCCCGCTCACAGAACGGAACGGAAATCACAGAAATTTCGCAGGCCCTTCATGTCTGCCAGCAGGCCATCGATCGGCTCTTTGAACAGCTGGAAAATGTGACGCGCGAAATTGAAGCCCGTAACGCTGAATTTGAAGTTCGCCTCGCTCAGCTCGACTCCGATGCCTAACCTAAAAAAGTATCAGTTTTCAGTCAGCAGTATCTAGGCTAATGACTGCTGGCCACCGGCCTCTTGCCTTTATTTTCAGACAGGATCTACAGGATTTTTCAGGATTTTAATTCTTCCTCACTTCCCGGAAGGAAGTGAGGAAACTTAATCCTTTTTCAGCGGAAAATTATTTTTTCCTGAGCACCAATTTTAATTGTATAATTTTGTAGTGCCTTTTTGTTACCTAAAGCTATTGAGTGTGTTCACCTTCGCCGGAGGCGATTTAGTATTTTCAGTTTCTTCCGGAAACTGAAAATATAAAATTTAATATCTTGTATATCCTGTATATCCTGTCTAAAAAATATCACGAATCCGTTTTTGCTGCCGGCGGGTGATCGCATAATAGCAGATGCCGGCAGCAAGCAATGACGGCATGGAGCCACCCAGTGGATATTTTAAAAGCGTGATCAGCTGGTAAACCAGAAAGCCGATTGCCCAGCACAACAATGCCACCGCATTAAAGCCATGGGTGTACCAGTATTGGCCTCGGGGTCGGAAAACGTCTTCAATGCTTAACCGACGCTTTCGGATCAAAAAATAGTCGGTCAAGACGACGCCGAACAGCGGCACAAACATGGCGCCGATCAAAAACAGAAAATTTTCATATTGTTCCATCGGGAAAACCAGCGCCACCAATATGGATATAATGCCGGCTGCCCAGACAATGGTTCGCGAACTGAGTTTTTGCGAAATATTCATTGTCGAACAGGCCGCTGAATAGACGTCCGGAAAACCGGTGGTGATGGTAGAAAAAACCACCATTGCCAGCGCCGGCACCGCCAGCCCGATGGCACCCATCAGTTGCAGCATGAGAGAGCCGGGATCGCTGGTACCGGTCACAAGGGTTGCCGCCAGACCCAGCGCATACATCCAGGATGAAATCAGAAAATAACCCAGCCAGGTATTCCAGAATGCCGGGGCCGTCCGCCGTGAAAAACGTGCGTAATCAGCCGCAAGCGGCATCCACGAAATCGGCATGGCAATGACCAGATCCAGGCCGATCATAAACGGCATTTTTCCGGGTTTGATCTTTAAAATATCGCTGCCGAATTCCTTGACGGATACGCCACTCATCAACACGATCACCACCAGCAACCCGATAACCGCCAGTTTTTGCAGGATACGCCAGATCGGTTTGCCCGTCAGTTGTGCCCAAATGAGGGTGCCAAGTCCGATAGCAATAATCCAGAAATGATTGGATGCCAGAACACCACCCATGGGTTTGCCCAGCATGGCGCCGGCACGGCCACCGATGATCAGCATGATCGCGGCCCAACCGATGAGTTGAATGATGTTTAAAACCGCTGCCAGGTTGGATCCGCGGATGCCAAACGAAGGCCGAACCGAAACCATCGACATAATGCCGTGTTCCGAGCCGATGATCCCTCCCATGGCCATAAAGGTGTTGCCGACAAGATGGCCCAGCAAAATGGCCCAGAGTCCCAGCCATAGTCCCATGGGCGCCAGAAATCCACCGGCCCAGATTTCCGCCAGCGAAATCGCCACACCGGCCCACAGCAGAAAATAGTCCAGACCGCCAAGGTTACGATCTTTCAAACGAGTCGGCTGTATATTCATTTTCCTCACCTTTTCAATTTAAGTGTCATCTGTTGGCAACTATTGCTCCTGGCATCCGGCTTCTTGCTTCTGGCTTGAAGCAGGGAATCATTTGCCAGAAGCCAGCGGCCAGCAGCCAGCGGCCTAAAACCAACAAAAAAAGCCGCCCGGCATAGGGACGGCTTGAAATGGAACTTTCCTACACCGGCATTATCCGGATCAGGTTCAACGGTCGGACTCAAACGAAAAAAAGTCCCTCTCAGCCCAGTCTCACCGAGCTCCCGAAAATTTTCATCCAGCTTTTTAGCGCGTACGGTATAAATAGAATTCCCGGCCGATCCTGTCAAGAAATTTCAAGCGGGCATGTTTGTTTTAGAGGGCGACTGTGCTATAACCTGGATCTTGCATGAAAATTAATACGAACGTTTAATCTCGTGCACTATCCAGGTAGCACCTGGATCTTGCATGAAAATAAATGACAAAATCTAAATTCAGTTTAGAGGATCAAACGGGTTGGTGCGAATATATAATCTGGCAGGCTTGCTTGAACAATACGGTGATCAATTTCTTATTTTGGACTTTAATCATCTGTTTGTTGCGTCTTCCATCCGGGAGGAAGTCTGGCTCCTGCAGCGTAAAAATGATTTAACTTTAATAGACCGAATCTTACAGGAAGCCGCTGCATTTAATCTGCTGGAAGTCGATGCAGATAGAGATTTTGAAACGTATTCCGGAGGACAAAAAGCAATTCTGGGCTGCCTTCTGGCCCTTGAGCTGATCCGCGCCCGGAGAATCGAAGGCCTTAAAATATTGCTGAGCAATATATTGGATTCCATCAGTGATGATAACCACGCTAAATTAATGCAACTATTTGACAAAATTCGCTCCAGTCATCATATCAGGCTCTTTACGCAGATAGAAAACCAGCTTCAAGAGGTATTTGCCGACAATGAGGGTGCCCAAAGGTAGCTATAGACTGCAGGACCGAAACCTGATTTTTGATGTTGTCGAAGATTTCGATTTCAACAACAGCAGATCCTGCTATTATCTCAGGGGGGGCAACGGTTTTGGTAAGACTTCATTTCTGGAAAAAATTGTCATTCCGGCCCTCAAGGCCGCCGACCGTCAATATCTGTATATCGGCCAGGATATTCGGACGCAGCTGTATACTCTCAGGGCACTTCTTTCGATGCAGGGGCATAAAATTTCCGAAACCAATGAATATGAACTGTTGAAAATATGGGTCCATCAGGGACAAACTGCACAAATCTTCATCCTGGATGAATTTGATAAATACTTCCCGGATTACAATTTTATCTTCGATTGGAGCAGATCCTTTATCCAGAACTATATCATCGTTACCCATCAGCATTCTCAACCGATTCATACCGGTATCGAGGAGCTGGAAGCAGCCCATGTAAGGTTTGAATTGATCGGATTCGAAGGGCGGGTTAAAAACGTACGCGTAAGGAAAGAGTAGCATGACCATATTAAAGTTCGGTGCTGTTCTGGCGCTGATATGCTTATTTTTCTGGCTGTTTGTTTTCGGCCCCTTTTATGCCAACCCGGTTGTTCAGCTGGCTGTGTTTATGTTCATCATGGGCTGGCACATCGTGCGCTTGTCGTTTCGTGAAACGATTGCAGTGCTGAAGTTCTGTTTGCCGTTCGTGCTGAGTTTATTTGTTTTTGGCCTGATCTTTCATCTCATGCGCTTATTCGGCCGGTCGGATTGGTTGCAGGACACTCTGATCAAATGTCTGGTGTTTCCGAGCTCGTTGGTTTTTTTAAAAGTAATGCTGGCGACGATTACCTATCTGGACATCCTAAATCTGCCGATCTCAATGAAAAAACGAATCGGCCTGATTACCATGAAATCTGCCTTTCAAAAAGGTGAACAAATATTAGGGCGCTTTTCCTGGTATTTGGGCACCTATTCCGGGTTGCAGTCCAATGGCAGGATAAGAACGGTGCTAATGAAATATGCCTGCCTGATTATCGCGCTGTATTTATATCTTTACGAAGAAATTGAAAACTCCAACCGCTTGCTTAAAAATCGGTATCAGCATTTATACGAGGCCACAAATGAAAAATATTAAAACCGCTTTTATAGCGCTAACCGTCGTGGTTGCACTGATCACCCTGTTTATCAGGATTCCGCTGCCCAGCAGAGGCTATTTTAATTTCGGTGATGTTGCGGTTGTGTTCTCGGGTCTGGTACTGGGCAGTCTTACACAGCGGAAAAATTTCTGGTGGGGCGCCGGCGCCGGTGGCATCGGATCCGCACTGGCAGATGTAATCGGCGGATTTGGCCTGTTTGCGCCGATTACCTTAATTGCCAAGGGCGTCGAAGGTGGATTATGCGCTCTGGCCTCCAACCGGCGAAAGTTTAGCCGCTGGATCTTGGTGGTGGTGGGCGGCGTAGCAATGGTCGCCTGCTACTTTATTGCTGAAGCTCTTATGCCGAACATCGGACTTCAGGGAGCTGTATCAGAAATTATTCCCAACCTCATTCAGGCCGGCGGTGGAATCGCCGGGGGAGTCCTGGCATTCACGGCCTATAAGAAGATCGTAAAAAACGACTGACTTCGCATGAAAATAGATATTCATTTTCATGCAAACTTTAATTTTTTCGGCTTTGCACGCGCCAGAGGCTTTCAGATCAATTTTAATGTCAGTTTCTTATTAAATTTCATGCAAAATTTTGGGGTAGCCAATGGCAATTACCCTGGCACTGCTTTCTTCGTTGCTGATTAGCGGAACCACCATTATTATGAAAAAGGGCATCGAGCGGACAAACCCGACTTCCGCCATGCTGGTGGTTACCCCGGTCGGGACGCTGATGTTGTTGGCAATTTCACTTCCCCGGATACAATTCAGCTATCTTCATTCAAAGGCGTTTCTCCTGTTTATTCTGGCGGGACTATTTTCGCCGGCTATCGTGCGCTGGCTTTACTTTATTAGCCTCGATCGCATCGGACCGTCGATGTCATCGTCTATTCTGTCGACCGGGCCGGCGTTTACGGCAATTATCGCCGCCACATTTTTGAAGGAAAAATTAACCGTCGGCATCAGTTTGGGCATCCTATTGATTATTGGTGGGATTATTATCTTTGAAAGAGACATCCAGACCGATGGTAAGGTGGCCGTCCGCCGTAAAAAGGATTTGATATTTGCAGCGCTGGCTGCATTTCTGGTGGGAGCGGCAATTGTTATTCGCAAGATGGGCTTAAATCTTTTAAATGAGCCTCTGTTTGGCGTAACCGTCGGGTTTGCAACATCGCTGGTATTTTACACCGTGCTGTGCCTGGTATTTAAGGACATGCGCGCGGCGATATCGCTAAACCGTAAAAATACTTTTTATCTGTGTGGCGCGGGGGTTTTTCTGACGGGCGGTTGGCTGACGCTGTTCTTTGCCCTATCCTACGGTGAAGCAATCATCGTGGCACCATTGGCCAGCCTGCATCCGGTGATGGTGCTGACGTGGAGCTACCTGTTTTTCAAAGATATGGAAAAAATCACCTCAAAAACCGTGTTTGGCGTTATCCTGGTATTGATTGGTGTGCTGCTGATCACCCTCCGGTAATCATAAGGTTCACACGATAGCTTTTTGCTGGGAAGCTGGAAGGCTATAAAAGCTCATAGCTGATAGCTCATAGCTCATAGATAGGGGCTGGGAGGCTGGAAAGCTCGGAGGCCAGGAAGCCATAAAGCTGAAAATAAGAAATTAGGGACACGGATGAACGCAGATACCCGCAGATAAACAAAGATAAATAAAAAAATAAAGCCTGTGACTATGTGTAAAAATCTGAGCAGATCTGTGTCCTACAAAATGTTCGTAACTTCTCGATAGCGGCTGAAAGGCCGGGATGCTCACAAATTGATGCAGCAGAAATTGCGAATATTGAGGCCTCCCAGCTTTAGAGCATCCCGGCTTCCCAGCCTTTTTACAGAGCTGGCAGATAGTCGCCAGTTGGCAGCAGTCTTAAAAAACGATATCAACCGATCAGCCCAACCGAGAACGCCAGCATAAACTGTCCGCCATAATACAGTGGCAATCCGACGAGCCGATTAAAAAACGCGCTCTTGACAAAACGCTGCCGGGCGACAAACACGTCGGAAATATAGAAACTCAGCGCACCACCCAAAGCCAGCAACCGTCCGGCCAGCTTGAAGCTATCGGCGCCCAGCATTGACCAGGCACTCACCGCCATCGCACTGATCACCACAATATAGCAGATCACCGCAATTTTCATGGCACCCAGATAGGGCCGTAACCATAGATACACCCCACCGCTGGCCAGCAGGCTGATGCCCAGACCAACGACCGTCCAAAGATTGATACCGGCCGTAACCCCGAAAGCGGTCACATAAAACAGATGCCCTATCAAAAACGACACCAGGCCGCGGAGAAACATCCCGGGATGGGGCAAGGCCAGGAACACGTCTCCCCCCAGACAAAACAGCATACCGATCAATAAAAACAGGAAGTACGTCGGAACGGGACGGGATTGGACAAGGATGGCAACAATAAACAGCGCGGAAAGAACAGGCTTGACTGCCAGTTTGGCTGTCTGCAGGTCATTTTTCTCACAATACAGAAGCGCTGCCAACAAACCCGCAGCCGCACCGACAATTATAAGATAATTCATACTAAATTACCGTATCGCCATTATTTATAAGTGCTAAGGACCCGTCTTCACTTTTTCAAGCTACGCCGCGCCAAGCATTGTTCAGGTGTCGGGGAAATTAGGATTGTTGAAAAAAAGACTATTTTCGTTCTGTAAGCGAGCAAAAAAAATTAAACGGGTTTCAAAAGTTTTAGATTTTGTCTGCTGGTCCCATCTCAATGGCGGGATTTCACATCTTGATTTTGTTAATTAAGGAGTTCAACAAGCTTGAGAAGAAGATGATGCTGGGTGATGTTTTCAAAAATTATATTTTTAAATCATAAATGAGCGCTTTTTTCGCTGGACAAGGCCGCACAAGGGTTTCAGCTCGAAGCGTACTTGAAGTACGTCGAGAGCTGAAACTCGCGGAGAACGCAGGCCAGCGGGAAAAGAGCCATTTAGGATTTGAAAATCAGACGAGGCCTTGATCTAGCATCGCATCCACCACCTTAACAAAGCCGGCAATGTTAGCCCCGTTCATGTAATTGCCGGGGGTACCGTATTGTTCGGCTGCTTCCAAAGACGTCTGGTGAATGCTTTTCATGATCATCTTCAAGCGATTGTCGACTTCTTCGCGCGTCCAGTTTAAGCGCATACTGTTCTGGGTCATTTCCAGACCGGAAACCGACACTCCGCCGGCATTGGCGGCTTTGCCGGGTCCGTAAAGCAGTTTTTCCTGTAAAAAGAGATCAACCCCGTCGGGCACGGTGGGCATGTTGGCGCCTTCACATACCAAAAGGGTGCCATTGTTGATCAGATTCTGAGCATCATTGGCATTTATTTCATTTTGAGTTGCACTCGGAAAAGCGCAATCGGCCTTATGGTCCCAGAGCGGATTATGATCCAAAGCCGGGTCAACAGGAGTATAGACGGCTTCTGAGTATTTTTCGGCAACCTCCTTGATGCGGCCTCTTCGAACATTTTTCAGCATCTTGACAAAGTCCAGCTTTTTGGAATCGATGCCGCTTTCATCATAAATATAACCGGAGGAATCTGAAAGGGTAACCACCTTGGCCCCCAGTTCGATCAGTTTTTCGGTGGTAAACTGTGCCACGTTGCCGGAGCCTGAGACCAGACAGATTTTGTCTTTAAGGGTATCGTTGCGTGTTGCAATCATTTCAGACGCAAAATAAACCGAACCGTATCCGGTGGCCTCGGGACGAATCAGGCTGCCACCCCAATTCAACCCTTTGCCGGTCAGGACACCGGTAAATTCATTACGCAATTTTTTGTACATGCCGAAGAGATAGCCGATCTCCCTGGCACCGACACCGATATCGCCGGCAGGTACATCGGTATTGGGTCCGATATGGCGGAATAATTCGCTCATAAAGCTATGGCAAAAGCGCATGACTTCATTGTCTGATTTTCCTTTGGGGTCAAAATCGGATCCGCCCTTACCGCCGCCCATGGGCAGGGTGGTTAACGCATTTTTAAAAACCTGTTCAAAGGCGAGAAACTTGAGGATACCCAGATTAACCGACGGGTGAAAGCGCAGACCGCCCTTGTAAGGGCCTAAAGCGCTGTTCATCTCAATCCTGAATCCACGATTGACCTGAATTTCTCCCTGGTCATCCATCCATGGTACACGAAAAATAATGACGCGCTCGGCCTCGACCAGTCTCTGGGGTATTTTGGCCTGGCGGTATACCGGGTTCTGGTCCAGAACCGGTTTTATCGATTCCATCACTTCACTGACTGCCTGGTGAAATTCATTTTCCTGTGGATCCCTGTTTTTGACAATGTCCAGTATTTCTGACATATCCCCTCCCTTAAGGTCCAGACTGAAAGTTAGCTCAAAATTGTTGTCGATAGGTTATTAGTAGACATCCGAATATTTTGCAAGCACCTCTCGAAAAATAAATTAAAGAAAATGCGTTAAAGCTGGAAGTGATCTAAAGGGACTGCTGTTGATATTAATGGATCAGCAAAAAAGCCTTAAGAACCGTTTCAAAATTCCCTTGGAGTCTATTTTGCGGACTTTTGCCCAAAAGCGCTTAGCGAAGAAAAGCGCGCGAAATCTTGAACTGTTTGAGGGCGTTAGTCCGAGTTTTCAAGATTTAGCGTAACGAGCTTAGCGTTTTGCAAAAGCCGCAAACCGGCAGAGAAGGAATTTTGAAATGACCTCTACTAGTTCTCAAGAGCTTCAGCATTGCTGTCTCTAACCAATGGAATCTCGGGTGAATATTTTACAACACGGTTGCGACCGGCCCTTTTGGCGGCGTACATGGCCGCGTCGGCTTTATTGATTAAATCGTCTATATCCGAACCATCGGAAGGAAAAGTTGCAATCCCCAGGCTGATGCTGATGGGGGGGAGATCCTTAATTTTCAAATTCGACATCTGCTTTCGCAGGCGCTCGGCTAAAATCGTTGCGGCATCATGGGTCGCTTCCGGTATCATGACGACAAATTCCTCACCTCCGTACCTGGCAACCACGTCGACATCCCGGACGTTTTGCTGCAAAAATTGACCGATGGCCTTTAGCGCACGGTCTCCGGCATCGTGACCATAGGTGTCATTTATATTTTTGAAGCGGTCCAGGTCGGCCATGACGACCGACAACATATTTTTGTACCGTTCGGCCCGATGTAATTCCTCCTGCAATTTGACCAAAAAATAGCGGCGCACATACAGTCCGGTTAAAGAATCGGTAACCGCCATGTCCCAGAGCTGCGCCTTGTTAATGGCTACGGCTGCCTGATCGGCCACGGCTTTCAGCATTTCAACATCCTCATCGGTAAAGGATTTCCCATGACGCTTGTTGGTCACATTAATAACACCGATGACATCATTAAAAACCACCATAGGAATACAGGCGATCGAGCGAACGTATGAATTTTCAGAGTCTATGAAACCGTTATCTTCATTGATGTTATTTACGACAATGGGCTCGGCGGTCATATAGACCCGACCGGCGATCCCTTCACCCGGTTTGAAACTGCGGCAGACGATTTCATTTTTATTGACCTGTTCTTGAAAGGAGGTGTCCTCCATGCCGGCCAGAACACGGATGTTGAGCTGGTCTGTCTCTATGTCATAAAGCATGAGGGAACCTTTTTCGGCAGAGGTCACCTCAATGGCTTTGCTCAATATGTACTGCAGCAGATTCTTGAGGTCGCTGATATAATTCATGGCTTTGCCGATGCTGTAGAGAAGCGACAGATTTTGAAGCGTTTTGTCAAGATCTTCTTTCTCTTTTCGGCGCTTTTCATACTGGCGGCAAGTATTAATGCAGACGACGGCATGTGCTGAGAGTTGTTGCAGAAAATAGCGATCAGTGGCGTCAAATGGCTTATTTTCTTTACGATTACCGATCGTCACCAGGCCGATCAGTTCTTCCGCCATACCCAGCGGGACCCATAATCGAGAGTGAAGCCCCGCAAGATCAAGTTGTGCAAAATCATTCGAGAACAAGTGCTTCCCGGAATCGTCGCGGACATCAAAGGGTTCACCGTTTAAGATGGATATCCACAGGTCGCTATCATTTTGGGGGATATCAACATCGAAATCACCAAGACCCGTGCTGAAGACGAACACAAACTTCTTTTCGGTTTTATCATAAATGAATATGGCGAGTTCATGAATTGAAAACGTCTCTTTCACCACATCGGCAAAAACCGAATACAATTTATCGATTTCCAATATGTTACTCAACCGGCGACAGGATTTAAGAATTGCCGTTAATTGATTCTTTGGACCCTCATTAGAAACCATATGCGCCTCAACCGGCTATCACAAAATAATCGTTTGGAAATGTGCGGATATATGGCAATTATATTATCGCTTTTATCCCGAGATTGCAAATATTTGTAAGCGAAGAGCGGTGAGCGGAAGTTCGCCCGAATGGCATTTGAAAAGACAAATAAAAACAGCCGTCGCCAATATGGAGAGGGGTTTCGTTGTCCCTATTGATGCGGCTGTTAGGCACTCTGGCTTTTATGGGTTAAAGTTTTGTAGGGATCAGACCAGCAGGTCCGCATACGGCGCTGACTGCCGGTTAGGGCATCCGCCAGTCATCCGGTCCGCCGCCCGTTACCGCAGTAGTATCCAGCATCACCATTACATGATTTTCCGGCTTAAATTTTATGGATACAAAGTCGATACTTGAGAAATAGAGACCGACATTTTCACCGGCCGGATCCCTGATAACGGCACCCCGCGGAGCTTCGGGTAGCTTTGTGTAGTTATACCACATTCGAGAAGTTGCCACTTTGAACTCCTCGGTATCCGGTGGTGCAAGCTCGCGCCAAATGCGTGATTGCATTTCCAGCTTTGGGTCAAGCCCCACAATGGCATACACCTGCGTGCCGACGGTATACTGGTAAAAATTATAGTCAGGCGAGACCTGATTGCTTTCAAAAGCCTGGGTGACATTTTCATCCCAATTAATCCGTCCGTAATTTTGAGAGCAACCGGCAACAAATAGCATGATCAGCAGCCCTGTATAGAACATAACGCGTGTTGGAGCAGTTATCTTTTTACGATTTAAGTGTCTGATATCCATTATAAACCTCTTTCCCGAGCAACCGTTACCCGGTCGCCGGAGGCGTTATCGGTTCGACTTAGCGTACATGCCCGTTAGAGAACATTTACCTTTATGATGTACATTCAAACAAATGATAATGCGAGGACATGCCTTGTCAACTAGGCGAAGAACCTGCAGTTTTCCGGGTGTTCGATACAGATTCGCTCCCCGGGTAAACTGCTCTGAAAGATTTGTTCAGCGGCTGGTCCTGGACGCTTGCAGGTGATGTGAGATGTGAGGAGTCGATTCAACAGCTGAATTTTTTTCGCTGGAATTAGAGCGCTGGATATCCGCTTCAGGACCGCCCAGAAAAGGCGTATCCGGCATAAGGACGATTCGATTGTTTTCCATAAATTTTACGGTCACAAAGCGCAGGCTGGAATACCAGATCCCAACACGATTCCCTTCCGGGTTCAGGATGTGGGCACCCTGCGGATCATAAGGATTATAAAAATAATTTTCCCAGGCATGCGAAACCAAACTTTTAAGGGCCTCGCTATCTGGTGAGACTTCCTGCCACATCCTGGATTTTATGACATATTCTGAGGAAATCCCGGCGATGGCAAACGTTCGATTGCCGATGCCATAGTAATAATAGTTAAAGCCCTGCTGAACGTCATGGTTTTGAAAAGCAGCCGTCACCTGTGGATCCCAGTTAAGCCTGCCGTAACTCCCTATACAACCGCTCAGCATAATGGCGGCAACCAGGCCACAAATCCCCACAAAGAGATAGTCATGACACATCTTGAGTTTGGAAGATACACGCTTTGTTTTCATATGGACTCCCTTTTCAGAGTTTGAGTTTTAATTAATAAATCGCTTACCGGGTTGGACCGCCCAGAAAAGGCATATTCGTTCTACCGTAATAGTAATATCTGTAATCGGGCTCGACCTGATAGGTTTGGAAAGCCCGCGTGACGTCATCATTGTGTGTCAGGCGACCATAATTTTCAAAACAGCCGCCGATCAGCAAAGCAACCAGTATAGCTGCAACAGCAACACAATATTGTGGCATTCGACGCTGAAAATATGAATGTCTGCGCATGATTCATCAAAACTCTCTATATCGAAATCATCCATGCGGCCCTTCGCCGCGATGATGAAATCATTTGTAACTAAACATTTTTGTTAAGAAACATTACGCTCAAATAGTAATACCACTCAGTGGCATGTCAATCAAAAGCTTTGAACCTACGTAATAGGTTTGGTCTTTGAGACTCTTAAGTATGTAAACATAGTAAGGCATCTTAATCAGAGGCATGGAACGCCGGAGGCAATAAAAAAGGATGTGATAAATATCACACCCTTTTTATTGAAATGGCGGGGACGACGAGACTCGAACTCGCGACCTCCGGCGTGACAGGCCGGCGTTCTAACCAAAACTGAACTACGCCCCCAAAATTTTTCGCTATAATTTGTTATCAATTAAATCTGGAAACGGATGCGAACTCGCAACCTTCCCGCATGATATGCGGGATGTTCTCCCTGAATACAGCATATTTGCGGAGAGCGTTCGCCTTACCACTCCAATTGGGAGTGGTAGGCGGAACAGGGCTTGAACCTGTGACCCCCGGCTTGTAAGGCCGGTGCTCTCCCAACTGAGCTATCCGCCCTTGCTAATTTTTACCAAAGTGACATAACCCTAATGCAAAGCATTGAGCTACCCGTCTATGCCCGTCAGCGTAAAGGGCATTCCTAAAACAGCATCTGCTAACAACTTCGACCGATAATGTCAAGATTAAAGTCAGATGGCCGTATGATGAGTACTTAAATCAGATTTTTCGGCTTTTCCGCCGCCTCCTCGGATGTAATCTCGAGCGGAATGTCGAGATTTTTAAAAAGCCTGTGGCCGTCATCAAGGATCAGCGCATGGGTTAGCACCTCATCCATATGTTCCACCAGAATAATTTCGACCTGCTTGGAGATGCTTTTGGGCACGTCCTTTAAATCTTTTTCGTTCTCTTTGGGTATCAGAATTTTCTTGATGCCTCCCCGATGTGCCGCAATGATTTTTTCCTTCAAACCGCCGATCGGCAGTACGCGGCCTCTGAGGGTAATTTCACCGGTCATGGCAATGTCGCGATACACCGGTCGTTTGGCCAGAGCGGACACAAGTGAGGTGCACATGGAAATGCCTGCCGAGGGCCCATCTTTGGGTATAGCACCTTCAGGGATATGAATGTGGATGTCGTATTTGCGGTAAAATTTCTCATCGATCACCAGATTGTGGGCCCGTGATCGAACGTAACTGACGGCAGCCTGGGCGGATTCCTGCATGACATCGCCCAGTTTGCCCGTGACCGTAAGCTTGCCTTTCCCAGGCATGATCAGGGTTTCGATAAAAAGCAGCTCACCGCCAACCTGAGTCCATGCCAGGCCGGTGACCATACCCACCTGATCTTTCTCTTCGAGCTGTTCCTGTCGAAATCGGTAAGGACCCAGATATTTGGCAATCGACTTTTCATTGACCCTGAAGTCAGTCTTATTTTTGTTTTTAACCGCTTCTTTGGCCAATTTACGGCATATAGAAGCAATTTCGCGCTCGAGGTTCCGCACACCGGCTTCACGGGTATAGCGCCGAATAACTGCCAGGATTGCATTTTTACTGAAGATGACGTTTTTTTGCTCAAGACCGTTAAATTGAATCTGCTTGGGAACCAGAAAACCCTTGGCGATGTGATATTTTTCGTATTCGGTGTACCCGGGCAGACGGATAATTTCCATTCGGTCCTGCAGCGGCAGCGGTATATCCGGCAGGGTGTTGGCCGTCGTGATGAAAAGGATGTCTGAAAGATCGTAATCCATATCCAGATAATGGTCATTGAAACTGAAGTTTTGCTCGGGGTCCAAAACTTCCAGCAGAGCCGCGGACGGATCGCCTCTGAAATCCATGCTCATTTTATCGACTTCATCCAGACAAAATACCGGATTGTTCACGCCGGCCTTCTTCAGCGACTGCAGAATTTTGCCCGGCAGGGCGCCAATATAGGTGCGGCGATGCCCCCGGATTTCAGCTTCATCTCTAACTCCGCCAAGAGATAAGCGCACGTATTTACGGCCGGTCGCCCGGGCGATTGATTTGGCCAGGGAGGTTTTACCCACACCCGGCGGACCGACAAAACAAAGAATCGGCCCGCGGATTTTCTTTACCAGTGCCTGGACGGCCAGATATTCTAAAATCCGCTCTTTAGGTTTCTCCAACCCGTAGTGATCTTCATCGAGAATTATTTCGGCCTCATCCAGATCGTCGCGCACCTCGCTTTTCTCATACCAGGGCAGGTTGATGATCCAATCGACATAGTTGCGAACCACCGTTGCCTCGGCCGACATGGGTGTCATCATCTTTAACTTTTTGAGCTCGGCCTGGACCTTTTCAGTGGCCTCTTTAGACATCTTTTTGTTTTTGATTTTTTCTTCGAGCTCTTTGATGTCATCGCCCGGATCGTCATCGGCACCCATTTCCTTTTTGATGGCCCGCATCTGTTCGTTCAGATAATAATTCTTCTGGGTTTGTTCCATCTGCTCCTTGACGCGATTCTTAATGCGCTGATCCATTCGATAGACTTCGGTTTCCATTTTAATCAGGCTTAACAGCAGCGAAAGACGCTCGGTGGCTGAAAAGGTTTCCAGCAGCTTTTGCTTGTCCTCTATTTTGAAAGAGAAATGCGACGCCACCGTGTCAGCCAGTTGAGAGGGATCCACTATAGCCGAGGCATTGGTCACCAACTCTTTTGAAATGTTCTTGTTGATTTTTGCATATTCCTCAAATTCTTTGATGACCGATCGCACAAGCGCCAGGGCTTCTGCTTCATTGACGACCGGCTCAATAATTTTCTCAACCTCAACCTGAAAAAAATCATCTTCTATTGAAAAGCGCTGAATCCGAGCTCTGGATTTTCCCTCCACCAGTGCCTTGACGGTTCCGTCCGGCAATCGCAGCAGTTGAAGAACTTTACCAATTGTGCCGATGCTGTTGATGTCACCTTCACCGGGGTTGTCGAGGTTGGCACTTTTCTGGGTTGACAGAAAAACAAGCTTGTCCTTGTTCATGGCATCCGCCAGCGCATTGACCGATTTGGTTCGCCCGACGAAAAGCGGTGCCACCATATGGGGTAGGACCACAAGGTCCCTTAATGGTAAAAGGGGTAAAAACATCTTTGTTTCCATTTCTCCTTCGTCTTTAAAAAATTTGGGTATATTAACCATGGGTTTCCTTTTTTACAGTCGTCTCGTTATGCTGAATTTTAATCTCTTTGTCCTATTTATTTACTCATAGTGGGTCACTTCCGATGAAATGGCTGCAAACCATATTGTGTTAATTCATGAATGAGGGTTTTTCTTCATAAGCCCCGCCTCCGGCGGAATTTCACGTCTCAATCCTTTACATGAAGGTGTTCAACAGACCGCACAAACCCGCCCGCCTCGCCTGTGCGCTCGCGATGGTGGGCGGGGGTTTCAGCGCGAGGCGTACTTAGAGTACGTTGAGGTTTGAAACCTGCGGAGAACGCAGCAGCATATGGAGAAAATAGCCATTCATGGGAAAACACGAAATCAGGCTTGCTTCTTGGTCTGCTCGTATAAAAGAATGGGATCCTCCTTGTTCAAGACAACATCCTCTCCGATGACACATTCTTTTACATCGGCAATCGACGGAAGCTCGTACATGATATCGAGCATGCACGATTCTAAAATTGCCCGCAGGCCTCGCGCGCCTGACTTGCGCTTCATGGCTTCCCGCGCGATGCCTGCCAGCGCACTGTCGGTAAGCCTTAGATTGACCCCTTCCATCTCAAACAGCATCTGAAATTGTTTGAGCAGGGCATTCTTGGGTTCCCTCAAAATCCGAATCAAAGCGTTCTCATTGAGTTCATCCAAAGTTGCAATCACCGGCAGACGGCCTAAAAACTCGGGGATCAGACCGAATTTTATGAGATCCTCGGGCTGAACATCCATCAGAATTTCACCGATCGTTTGCTCTGTTTCGAGCAGAATTTTGGCGCCGAATCCCATTTGCTTGGATCCCAGCCGCCGCTGTATAATCTTTTCCAGACCGTTGAACGTACCCCCGCAGATAAACAGAATGTTGGACGTATCGACCTTTACAAAATCCTGTTGCGGATGTTTGCGACCGCCTTTGGGCGGAACGCTGGCCGTTGTTCCCTCGATTATCTTCAGCAGGGCTTGTTGCACGCCTTCTCCCGAAACATCACGCGTGATCGAAGGATTATCGGACTTGCTGGCGATTTTATCGATCTCATCGATGTAGACGATACCCCGTTTGGCTTTGTCGACATCGTAGTCTGCATTCTGTAGCAACGACAGGATGATGTTTTCGACATCCTCTCCGACATAACCGGCTTCTGTCAGACTGGTGGCGTCGGCTATGGTAAACGGCACGTTTAAAAATCGGGCCAGCGTCTGGGCCAGTAATGTTTTGCCGCAGCCTGTCGGGCCGATCAGCATGATGTTGCTCTTCTGGATTTCCACATCCCCGGTATTCATTGTCGAATCCAGGCGCTTGTAATGGTTATAGACGGCAACAGATAGCACCTTTTTGGCAGATTCCTGTTCAATCACATAACCATCAAGCTTTTCCTTGATTTCCTTAGGTGTCAGAATGCGGTCCGAATCCTTGGAATCCTTTTCGCTTTCTTCCTCGATGATTTCACTGCAAAGCTGAATGCATTCATCGCAAATGTACACTGCCGGACCGGCAATCAGCTTTCGGACTTCAGACTGGTTTTTTCCGCAAAAAGAACAGAACAGATTGTCATTTTCATCTTTTTTCTTTGGCATTCTCGCTCTCCGAAGTTTCTAAATTGTCAAGATCATCGCGATTGGCGATGACGTGGTCAACAATCCCATAGGCTTTTGCTTCCTCACCCGACATGAAAAAGTCTCGATCGGTGTCTTTTTGAATCTCTTCAATTTTTTTTCCGGTATGCGCAACCAGAATCTGATTCAGGCGATCTTTCATCCGCAGAATCTCTTTGGCCTGGATTTCAATATCCGATGCCTGCCCCTGAAAACCGCCCATGGGCTGATGGATTAAGATTCGTGAGTTCGGCAACGAGTACCGTTTGCCGCGGGTCCCGGCAGCCAGCAGCACCGCTCCCATGCTGGCCGCCTGGCCGATGCAAACGGTGGTGATATCCGGCTTGATATACTGCATGGTATCATACACCGCCAAACCGGCTGTTACCATTCCGCCCGGTGAGTTCACATAAAAATTAATGTCTTTGTCAGGATCTTCAGATTCCAAAAACAGCAGTTGGGCAATAATGAGGTTGGCTATCTCATCGTTCATCGCAGTTCCGAGAAAAATGATGCGGTCTTTGAGGAGCCGTGAATAGATGTCATAGGCACGCTCGCCCCGGCTGCTTTGCTCGATCACCATCGGTATCAGTGGCACCAGTTATCTCCTTTAATCAATAAGGTCATCGGGATTAACCCGGATTTTCGGTCAAGCCGCTTTCTGTGCAGCAATTACTTTTTGGCTTTCGTTTTTTCGGAATCGTCAGGCTTGACGTCCTGTATGCGACTACATTCTAAAATAAGGTTAATCGCCTTTTTTTCAAGAAGGGTATGCTTGAAGAGATCAAGCTTATCTTTGTTTTGTTCATAGTATTGCTTTATGCCCTCCAGGGGCTGGTTAAAGCTTTCCGACATTTCCTTGAGACCGTTTTCCAACTCTTGATCATCAACACTGAGTTTCTCCTGATCGATGATTTTTCCCAAAATAAGATGACGCTTGACCTGGCTTAGCGCTGTGTCACGATATTTTTCTGAAATCGATTCCTTTGACAAGCCCATCTCCTCCAGTGTCGTATTCCGATAGGCAAATGAACGTTCTGCTTCTTCGACAATGCCCTGGAGCTCCATCTCGACCATGACATCCGGAACTTCAAACGATGTTCTGGCAATCAATTCCTTAAAAATTTGCTCGTTTAGCTCTTGCTCCGTCCGTTTTTCATATCCCTGCCTGATGTTATCCAGGATAACCGTTTTCAGTTCGTCCAGGGTTTTATAAGGCCCGGCTTTTTGGGCCAGGGCATCATTTATCGGCGGCAGGATCTCCTGCCGAATTTCATTTAAGGCAACATCAAATGTGACATCCAGGCCGGCCAGTTTTTCATTGGGATAATCCTTATCGAAACTGACGGTAAAATTTTTGGTTTCGCCTGTCTTCATGCCGGTAATCTGTTTGTCGAATGCTTCAGAAATGACCGCCTTGCCGATTTGCACGCTAAAATTTTCCGTTTTGGCAAATTCGGGTACCGGCTCGCCAGCGTGCCGACCTTCAAGGTCGACCAGAACAAAATCGCCTTGCCGGGCCGGCCGATCTTCAGGGACCTGTTCCTGCTGGGCCAGATTCTTTTGAAGCGCCTTTAACTGCACATCCACCTCGTCATCACCGGGTGCATACAGCGTGCGTTTCAGCTCCAAACCGTTATAATCGATATCGTCAATATCAGGTGAAATTTCAACGGTAGCTTTGTATTTATAGTCGCTATCCGCCTTCAATGCCGGCGGATCCAATTCGGGGTTTCCCACGATCTTCAGATCGGTCTGCTTGACGGCATCAATGAAAGAATTTTGAATTAAACGGGAAGATACATCGGCATGCACATCCTTTTTAAACATCCGTTCCAGTATGGACCGTGGGACTTTCCCCGGCCGGAAGCCCTTCACCTTGGCGTTCTTTTTGAGCTGGTTATACGCTTTGTCCAGTTCCCGGGCAACCTCCGCTTGTGGAATTTCGATATGCAGGGTTTTTTTTACACTGCTGATATCTTCTACCTTAAAGGCCATTGATTTTCCAATTCAATAAAATTTAAGCGCCTTAAACCGGTCGATACCGGTGGGTTTGAAGGCACTTTGGTTGCAGCAAAAATGGTGCGAGAGGGGAGACTTGAACTCCCACTCTGTCTCCAGAGCTGGATCCTAAGTCCAGTGCGTCTACCAATTCCGCCACTCTCGCATTTATTATGATAAATGAAAGCCGGGCAAAAGATCCGGGCAGGCCGATTTGGTAGGGTAATAAAATACTGAAAAATCATAGGATTTAAATGCGACATCTCAGCCCCCAAATCCTTTAAATTCAAGTATAAAGAACATTATTGATAATGTCAATCGAATCAGCTGTCAAGGCGAATATCGCAGCATCGTATCCGCCGGAGTTGAAAAAAAGGATGAGTTTCAGTATAAAAACAAGATGTTTTCAAAAATTGCACAAATGACGAAATCAAGCAGGCGCTGTCCCTGGATAGCGGACACACTTACGGCAAAAAAAGGTGTCTCACTGGCTAAATTCATGACGATAATATTGCTCAGCCTGCTCGCCTGCACAGCGATCCCGAATGCCGACGCAAAACGAAAACTTCTTGAAGCCCATCTGCCGGTGGTTGCTATCGATCCGGGGCACGGCGGCAAGGACACCGGTGCGAAGGGTCCCGATGGTACATTGGAAAAGGCGGTAACCCTCAACCTGGCGCGCATGATCGCGCGCCTTCTGGATGCCGATTTCCAGGTTGTTTTGACACGCAATGACGATTACGGGATGGCAAATTCAGATCGCACGGCGGCAGCCAATCATGCCAAGGCCGATATATTTATCAGCCTGCACGCCGGCAAAGGATTAACGCCTGAAATCAACAGATCCGCCGTATATTTTTATTTGCCGTTTCAGGGTTCTGCATGGCAGATCGAATCAAACATATCGCCAGAGACGGCGGATGACGAGCCCGCCGACCGCTGGGATACCATTCAGACCAAACACCAGGTTGCCAGCAAAAAGCTGGCAAAACAAATGCAGGCTGAGCTGAAGGCGATCCGGCGACCGCAGGCGGTGACCGTTCGGGGAATCCCCATGCTGGTTCTAGAAGGTGCAGATATGCCGGCAGTGGCCGTTGAGATCGGAAATCTGGCCAACGCGGGTGCCGAAAAGCAGCTGGCAGACTCCCAGTATCTTTCAACGATCGCCAAGGCCATAGCGCAGGCAATTACGGCCTTTTTGGCGGAAAAAGCGCGATAAGCTGGACAGCCGGAATGGCGGGGGGATTTGAGGCCGACAAGCTGATTTGTTTGCATACCGTCAAGCCTTTCAGCCTCCAAGCTTGCCCGCTTTCTCGCCCCCCCTGCGTCTACAAGGCTTGCATCGGCTGAAAAAGAATGGTAAAGGATTTTGTCCAGATCGGGGCGTGGCGCAGCCTGGTAGCGCGCCTGCTTTGGGAGCAGGAAGTCGGAGGTTCAAATCCTCTCGCCCCGACCATTCCATTCAAAGCAATGCGACTGTTTCTGAGACCTTCCGCCCCCTTAAGATAAATAGTCCCCTACCCCATCGCTAATATCGTGCCCCAGAAATAATTTGCAAAATAAGAGCGCGTTGTCTTGCCATGTCATTTTTCTGAAAGGCGCTATGAATGGCGAAGTGCTGGGGCCCCGATATTTGGGATGCGATCCATGCAATGAATTGAGCCAAAAACTTCGGGTCCTATCATCCCAAATAATGGATCCGGATTTTTAGGACATATCAATGCATGGGGTACGGCAGAAAGGTTGCAATGACGGGAAAGGTGGTTATGATGACAATGGCCAAGATGGCCGCCACCCAAAACGGCCGGATGCCTCGAATGCCATGTTTTGCAAAAATAGTATCTTAAACAAACGATTTACGAATTTCTCGTTTTAAAATCTTTCCGGCCGGCGATTTGGGCAGCTCATCGACAAACATAATTTTTTTGGGCGCCTTGTAGGAGGCAATCCGTTGCTTGCAGAAGCCGATCAAGTCCGCTTCGGAGCACACCCGGCCCTTTTTTATTTTGACAAACGCTGTAACTGCCTCACCGTATTCGCTATGCGGCGTGCCGATGACGGCACACTCTTCAACCGTCTCGTGGGTGTAAAGCACTTCTTCCACTTCGGTGGGAAAGACGTTCAAACCGCCGCTGATGATCATATCCTTGATGCGATCGACGATATACAGATAGCCGTCTTCATCCAGGCGGCCGACATCGCCGGAATGCAGCCATCCGTTGTGCAAAACCGCGGCGGTCTCCTCGGCCCTGTTGAAATACCCTTTCATCACATTGGGACCGCGAATGATGATTTCACCGGATTCGCCGGAAGGCAGCTCGTTATTGTTCTCGTCGACGATCTTGACATCCACGATGCCCGCCGGGGTGCCCACCGATCCGATTTTATGGTGATACATGTGGTTAAATGTGACCAGAGACGATGTCTCGGTCATTCCATAGGCTTCGTGGATGGTCAGGCTAAATTCTTCCTGCCATTGGCGCACGATTTCCGACGCCATACTGGTGGCGGCAGAAAAACAGTAGGTTAGCGATTTCAAATACTTTTGGATATGCTTGGTATTCAACAAACGGATAAAAACCGTGGGCACCGAGTAAAAGCGCGTTATTTTTTCGCTCTGAATGGAGGCAAGCACCCGGTCCATATCGAAGCTTTTATGGAGCACCAGGGTTCCGCAACCGTAAAAAGTGGAGTTCAGGATGTGATTGCCGCCAAATACATGATTGAGCGGCATAAAACAAAGCGCAAGATCATCCGGGACCGCGCGTTCATGATAGCAAACGTTCTGGGCGGTATATAAAATGTTTTCATGCGTAAGCATCGCTCCCTTGGGGATACCGGTGGTGCCGCCGGTAAAAAGAATGACACATTCATCTTCCGGGTTACAGTCGACCGGGACGAGAAATTCATATTCATTTGGAGGTGCTTCAAAAATGGAAGCGAGAACCGAATCTTTTTCCCAGACAACGACCTCTTTAACCGTCGGAATCGTTTCGCGATCCGGCACCTCGGGCAGAAGCTCATCACAGGTTATCAACACACAGACCCGGGAATCGTTCAGCAGGTGTTCAATTTCTTTTTGTTTATAAGCAGCGCTGACACACACCGCTACAGCGCCCAGACGCACAATGCCGTAATACGCCACCACCCACTCCGGGCAGTTGGGCATGTAGATGGCGATGCGATCGCCGCGGCGCACATCCTGCTTGCTCAGATAAACCGCGGCCCGGTTCACAGCACCTCGAAGACGTTCGTAGGTGCAACGGTTCCCGTCGTAAATCAGGGCCGGCTTATCTGCAAAATTTAAGGCGCCCCGGTCAACAATACTGGAAAGATTCAAACCGTTTCCTTTACTCGGGCGTCGTAATGCCCAAATTATCCGTTAATTGTCTGACGAATTCCAGTCCATCCGGTTTATAGGCAGGAAGGACCCACGGCATCTCCTGTAACGTTTGGATCAATGAAGGCAACAGATCAAAGGGGATGGATATGACCTGATGGCCTTCCGGATAAAGGTTGCGGCGCTTCATACCATGACCGAGACCGGTGACGAAATAATTCAGTTCCCCTGTCAGAAAGGGGTAGCTGTAAGTCCAAGCGCATCCGATTGCCGGTGAGAACTTGCTGACCCATATTTTTGCCGACCGATAGCTCATGGCCCGCAGAATGATTTCGGTTTGAGCGGTGTTCGCAAGCAGGATCAATAAATCCGGATCGAATTCAAGCGTATTCAGGGGGGAGAAAGCAATATAATTAACGATGCCCCGGCCGATCGTGGGAATATGTAAATACAGTCGACTCGCGGAACGCGGGGATTCAAAGATTTTCAGTCCGGCGCCGAATGCCCCACTGACAAAAGGCGCGCCGACATCTGCCTGCCCCAACACATACTGTCCGGCTTCACAGGTATGGTTTTCTGCGTCGGCATAAAAGGCCTGTCCGTTCTGTGCGTGTTTGAGCATTTCGCAAAGCGCCATTTTCTCGTCAAGCCGTTCAACCCCATCCGGCTTATTTACCAGAAATTTTACACCGATTGGCGGCACTTCGAAATCAAACTTGTCCAGGATGGCAAGGTTTTCTCTATTGAGGCTCATTTGAAAAAAACCCCTTCTCTTTTGCTGCCGGTGATAGGCATTTTAGAGGAGTCCTACCGGTTGGCAGAGCTGGTTTTAGGATTTAACAAAGGCCCAGGGGCTCTGAATAGAGCCCCTGGAGCAACGCGTCGTTGGGCTTATTTTTTGGTATAAATGTGACGCACGGGGAAGATCCCCACTTTTACCGATTTGCCCTTCTGCACCTGATCAATCCGTATCTTGTCAACACCTTCGATGTCACCCTTACCGTAGGTGAGCGGTGTGCTGCTGATGTCGCCGGTGGGAAGGTTTTTGATCTGGAAGAAGCCTTGATTCAGCACAACACTCGGCGTAAGCTTTTCAAAGGGCACCTTTTGCATTGCCAGCCGTAAGGCCTCGACCTGAATCATACCTTCCAAAACCCCGGCCTCATACATGATGTGTGTCACCCGTTTACCGGTGCGGTATTTGTCCTGCAAATCGCTGCAGAACTTGATCCCGGGGGTGGCGAGGTCATCCATGGGGCGGAAGCTGCCGGCACAAACATAGCCGTCCCCTAGTTCACCCATGGCCTCGGCGAAGACAGCGGCATGACCCGGTGCGGGAACACCAAAGGTCATCTTGTGGGCCTGATTGGGCCCCATGCCCAGCCTGACCATCTCCTTGACCGTCGGCTGTGAGCCGGGATTGATCATCACACCCAGGGCAAGGTCAACACCCTTTTGCTTGAGCCATGTGAGCTGGGTGGTGGGCGGTGAGGTCGGCACCAACGGCACATACTGGGTACCGACAAATTCATATCCGATTTTCTGGAGATAGGCTTTCATCTCAGGTATCTCAATCGATCTGCCCATCGCGTTGTCGGCCGTCAGATAAGCAACTTTCGGTTTTCGCGCTTCCTTCCAGTTGGCTTTGAACCAATCAGCGATAGCAGCCAAGGAATCGGTATAGATCGGGTAATAGGTCAAGCAGCTTTGAGGTGGCGAAAGATAGTAGGGACCGGTGGCCATGCTGGTGGCACCCGTTTGATCCTCCCATAATCGGTCTTTGAGTGCCAGTGCGATGGGTGACCCTGAAATCCTGGCCACCAGCATTCCTTTGGCTTTGAGCTCTTCGTAGATTGAGAGCGCCTTGGGCGGTTTGAGCTCGTCATCCCGCCACATTACTTCCAGTTTTATATCGGCGGGAAATTTTTCTTTGCGCCACGGCGCCATTTTCTTAGTATCATTGACATAGGCGACATAATCCTCAATCCCCGCCAGCACTGCCGCAGAGTCTTCGGCAAAGGGCCCGGTTAGCGACTGAGTGCCGCCGACGTACAGTACTTTTTCGGCTTGAGCGCTGGTGGGCATAAGCAATGCAGCCGTCAACAGGATTACCAGTGAAGCAAATAACACCCATTTAAGTTTAGCCATTTCTACCTCCTTTTGGGCTGGTGAGTTAATCGATGTTATCAAATAGGCATTGTACCTAAATGAATCACCCCCATTCACTCTATTTCTTGATGCGAAAAAGGCCACAATCTAAAATACGTCTTAATCACCTCCCAGCGGTGATGAAGCCCGCGGGGCTCGAAAATCAGGAAGATAATGATTACCAGACCGTGAGAGATGAGCGCCAGCGAGGCGGCCGCCTGCGGGGCGACAGCGGCGGCCATGATCGGCCCGGCAACGGTCACGAGCTCATCCAGCAGCTTGAGGGCAACGACACCAAAGATGGCTCCGGCCGTACTGCCCATGCCTCCCACAATCAACATTCCCAGATACCAAACGGAATCCATAAAGGGAAACTGTTCGATGCTTGCGAATCGAACGTAGTGAACCAGTAGGGCTCCGGCCACGCCGGCATAAATGCAGCCAATAAAAAATGCCTGCAGCTTGTAGCTCCATAGACTGACGCCCATGACCTCAGCCGCCAGGTCATTATCCCGGATGGCGATAAAGGCCCTGCCGGCTCTGGTTCTGACGATGTTATGCGCCGTTATCGTCGCCAAAATCACAAACACCATCACCAGGTAATAAAAGTTGGTTTTGGTATTCAGCACAATACCGCCGATCGCCGCTTTGGGCACAAGCAGTCCATCGGTCCCGCCCGTAATGGTGCGCAGCTGGATGATGACCCAGATAATAATAAATTGAGCGGCGATGGTCGCCATAATCAGGTAGAAGCCCTTGATTTTCAAAGATGGCAGGCCGAAGAACAAACCGGCAACTCCCGCCGCCAGGGCGCCGCAGGGAAGAGCGGCCCAAAACGGCCAGCCCAGCTTAGCGCACAAAATAGCCGACGTGTAACCGCCGACCGCCATGAATCCCGAATGGCCGATGGAGATTTGACCGCAGTAACCGGTAAGGATATTGAGTCCGTGTACGCTGACAACCGCAATTCCAATGGTGGTGAGGATGGTCAGCATCCGGTCGCCAAAAAAAAGCGGGCAGGCGAAAAGAATAACGAGCAGAGCCGTCACAGGTCCCCATTGCCGCCTGGAGCGCAAGATCGCCATTTCCTGGGCATAGTTTTCATGAAAGATTCCGGTGCGCAAGCCCATCTATTAAATCCTTTCTATATGTGCAAGGCCGAAGAGCCCGTGCGGTCTGAAGACCAGGACGATGATCATCACAAAAAAAGGAAATACCTGGGCCAAACCGCCGCCGGGCAATAAGGGGTCCAGGTAGCCGGCGGCCACATTTTCCAGCATTCCCAAAATGATGCCGGCGACAATGGCGCCGCCTACAGAGTTGACGCCGCCCAGCAGCACGACCGCAAAGGCCTTGAGACCGATCAGGGCCAGGTCCATATTGGCCCCGGATACGCCTCCCAACAGGATGCCGCCGATGACCCCCACGACACTGGCAATAATCCACGAGGCGCTATAAACGGTTGTGGCCTTGATACCCATACTCTGCACGACCTGAAGATCCTCTGCCGTTGCGCGCATTGCCAATCCGATTCTGGTATAGCGAAAAAGAAACATCAGCAAGCCCACACAAATGACAGACACGATCAGTCCGATCAAAGACTCCGAAGGTATGGATATCTCGCCGATTTTCATGGTTATCGTCGG
>JASFNW010000009.1:0-63327 GCA_050116835.1 Desulfobacterales bacterium | reverse complement strand
TCTGATCGATACGCACCGCAGCAACCTATTTGACCATTTCGGGGTCAGGCAGGACCCCAATCTTACCTTTCCCATTGATCGGATACGGGAATTAGAAAAAAACGGACACATCGGTTCGATAAACCACCGCCATTTCTCTTTTATGGGGTCAATCACCGCGCCGGGGCGTCTGTTAAAGAAAACAATGCCGGAGGTTATCCAGCTGCTCAGATCAGATGCAGTGGATGTGGCCTTGCTTATCCCGGTCTGACCTATATGCAATCAGACCGTGTGTCTGATCGCAGCTGAACTCGAGCGTCACGGTATCGCCGCCGTGGCCATTCAATCATTACGCAATGTAGCTGAAAAAGTGCGGCCACCGCGTGCCTTATGTGTTCCTTTTCGTCATGGGTATCCATTGGATGCGCCCGATGACCCGGCAAAACAGCATGCGGTCATCGAAGCCGCCCTTAATATGCTTGAAGATCAAAACCTGCAACCCCCGGCCATTGTGGATTATGCACCCAGATGATCACTATATTTAGATTATCTACCGGGATTTTATTCGTTATGGTGGTTTCATGCTGCTGCTTGCCGGCAGCTGGCCACTGGCTCAGTAGTTATCGAATCTCAGCCCGCAGCGGCCAGCCAGCGACCAGAATCTTGTTGGTTGAATGCTCATACCAGGACTCTCTGCATATTCAAAAATTGATTCCGACTCAGAGATGAAAGGGAAGACATGAAACTCAAAAAACTCGAATTTGAGAACAAAGACGGTCAGGTACTTTCGGCCCGGCTCGATTTGCCGGTCAGCGGTCAACCGGCGGCTTACGCCTTGTTTGCGCATTGCTTTACCTGCTCTAAAAATATTAAAGCCATTGCCCACATTACGCGGGCGCTTAACCGTGCAGGCATCGCCGTGATGCGCTTTGATTTCACCGGACTCGGTGAAAGTGAAGGGGACTTTGCCGATACCAATTTTTCTTCAAACGTTGAAGATCTGATCGGCGCTGCTGAATTCTTACAATCCAGTTATCAAGCCCCCGAATTATTGATTGGCCATTCATTCGGAGGAGCAGCCGTCCTGCAGGCTGCCCGGCGTATTCCTTCTGCAACTGCGGTCGTCACGATTGCCGCTCCGGCTGACCCTAAACATGTGACCCAAACCCTCGGCAGTGCAACCCAGATCATTCAAAGCCGTGGCGAAGCAGAAGTCAGCCTGGCAGGCAGAACCTTTAGGTTAAAAAAACAGTTTTTAGACGATCTGCAGTTGGTCAATATGAAAGAAGTCCTAAAAAAACTAAACCGGGCACTGCTGGTGTTGCATTCACCGATTGACGAGACCGTTGGCATCGAAAACGCTGCCCAGATTTTTCAGGCTGCCCGGCATCCCAAAAGTTTTATTTCCCTCGATCAGGCCGACCACCTGCTGACCGATCAGGCGGATTCACTGTACGCCGGTGCCGTCATCGCGGCCTGGGCCGGTAAATACATCGATGTTTCTGTAAAAGACCAATCATCCGAAGATGAACGCCCGCACCAGGTGACCGCTCAAATTGGAAAATCCCCTTATGTTACCGACATTATGGCTGCCGGCCACAGCCTGATCGCCGATGAGCCCCGCTCAATGGGCGGAGCCGACCTGGGTCCGGCCCCTTTTGATTTGTTGATGGCCTCCCTGGGCGCCTGCAAAGCGATAACCCTGCGCATGTATTCGGACCGCAAGCAATGGCCGCTGGATGGTGTCACCGTGCAATTAAACCATAAAAAAATTGACGCGGGCGATTGTGAGACCTGTCAGACAAAAGAAGGCCAGCTGGATCAATTTGAATGTGAAATCGATCTGTCCGGCGAGCTGGATGATCAGCAAAAAAAGCGACTGCTGCAAATTGCCGATCGCTGTCCGGTGCATCGGACGTTGCATTCAGAGATTGTCGTCCGGTCGAGGTTAAAAAACTGATTATTTTTCTACTCTTGAGGATTGCGGCTATCATTGGCAGGCCTCTGGTCGCTGGCTGCTCGCTGCTGGTCAAGAGAAACACCGTTGCGGCTTGACACACGCAATGTTCTTTAATAATCTGCTACAGGCGGCGCGCAACAGGCGTTAATCGGCTGCGACGCTCATTATCCCACCGATGCCGCCCTGACCACTATGAATAATATCATCTTCAAAATGCTGGCCGGCGAAATTCTCCTGTTGCTGGCGGTGATAATGAGCTTGGGTGAGTCTGCCCTGGCAGAACAACGTTTCATTGATCATGGCAACGGCACCGTGACCGATCGTCAACTCGGTCTTATGTGGGCCAAAACCGATAATCAGGCTGATATCTTCTGGAGTCAGATCCAGGATTGGTTGACGAATGATTTTATAGACACCATCCCGCAATTGTACGAAAACTGGCGTCTTCCGACAACTGCGGAACTGCAAAGCCTTTTTGTCGAGAATGCCAAATATCAGGGATATCAAACGCTTTGCGGCCCTACAGTCAAAATTGTTCCCCAGATTCGACTCAGCTGTACCCTTGTCTGGACCTCAGATATGGCCCTGGGGCTGCCGATCGCATTCGATTTCAACCTGGGAAGTGCGTTTACCATTGACCTGCACAATAACAAAGGCTGCCGCGTGCTGCCGGTACGCTCGCTGCAACAGTAATCCATCAGTGCCGAATTCCGGCTGTTTATGATTATATGATAAACCATTCTGAAAGATTAGTTTCGGGATCGGTTGCAGTTGTCGGCATCCCGTTCGATGCCTTTTCGTCCTATATGCAGGGCTCTGCCCTGGCCCCTGCTCAAATCCGCAAGGTCATGCATTCCGGTGCCTGCAATCTGTGCTCGGAATCCGGCATCGATCTGGAAAATCGGCCCGAATTTATTGACCTGGGCGATATCGACATCGACGATGCAACGAACGCCATTGAAACCATTAAATCTACCATCGACGACCTGTTGAGTGGCGAAATTCGCCTTATTTTCCTGGGCGGCGACCACGCCATCACCTATCCGGTTTTAAAATCCTATTACAAAAAATACGGTCGGCTTGACATTGTCCACCTGGATGCGCACCCGGACCTGTATGATTGCTATGACGACAACCGCCTTTCGCATGCTTGTCCGTTTGCGCGTATCATGGAAGAGAACCTGGCGTCGCGCCTGGTTCAGATCGGAATTCGGACGCTTAACCCGCACCAGAAACTACAGGCCGAGCGATTCGGCTCAGAAATAATAACCGCTACGCAACTGGAAAACGCAATCGGACTGCAGTTGAATGGTCCGCTGTACCTCTCAATTGATTTAGACGTTCTTGATCCGGCATTTGCCCCCGGCGTCGCTCACCATGAACCCGGCGGATTGACGACCCGGCAGTTGCTTGATGTGATTCAGCGGTTGCAGGTTCCGATCGTCGGCGCTGACATCGTCGAGTACAACCCCAAACGCGACTTTTCGGATATGACCGCGATGGTGGCCGTTAAAATCCTCAAAGAAGTCGCCGCCCGTATGCTCGAAATACCACCGGACGCTTTATGAATAGGACCTCTCTATGATTCCAACTCAGATTGAAAAAAAACTTTTCGGCAAAACCGATCAAAAGGTGACCCGCACGGGTCTGGGCGGCGAAGGCATCCTGCGAACGCACGGACACGATTCGGAAGCGCATGCCGTTGTTCAGGCGGCCATCGAGCAGGGAATCACCTATTTTGATTCAGCCCGCGTTTATGCCGACAGCGAGTGTTATTACGGCAGCCTCTGGGGAAAACATCCGGATATCCGTACCGGAATATTTCAGACCAGTAAATCGGCCAACCGCACCAGCGACGGCGCAGCGGCCGATTTGAAACAATCTTTGCAGCGGTTGCAAACAGACTATCTGGATTTGTGGCAAATTCACGATGTCCGTACCGCCGCCGATCTTGAAATGATCTCAGGGGGCGGCGGCGCTCTGGAGGCCTTTGTTGACGCCAAAGCCGCCGGTAAAGTCCGTGCCATTGGCGTAACCGGGCATCATGATCCGCGCATTCTGACAGAGGCGGTCCGACAATGGCCGGTCGACGCTGTTATGCTGCCGGTCAATCCGGTGGAGGAAATTCTGGGCGGATTTTTAACCGAAACATTGCCGGCGGCCAGAGAAAAGGGAATCGCCGTTATTGGAATGAAGGTTCTGGGCGCATCGCATTTTCTTTTACCCCAGGCGCAGATCACAGCAAAAATGCTGCTCCGCTTTGCACTGTCATGCGATATTGATGTTGCCATAGTGGGTTGCGCAACACCTGCAGAGGTCGAAACGCTGGCCGACATTGGACGCGCATCAACTCCCCTGGAACAAGCACAGCGTCAATATGTTTTAGAAGTGTTTAAACCGCTTGCCGGGCGGTTGGCATACTACCGAGGCAAACTTTAATTAACAGACAAAATTCGCCATTTTCATAAACCCACGCTGATCATGCATGCCGAGCATGACCAGATTATTCCCCACTCAGAAGGCGTCCTGCTGTTTGAAACTTGCCCGTCTGCCGATAAAACCCTGGTACCCATCGCCAATGCAAATCACAATGACATTTTCATGCGCGGTTTACAGGACTACCTGACAGCCCTTTCTAAATTTGCCCGGCGGCTCTAAACCGGACTGAGCGCATCGGTTTTGCGGCTCCAGCACCCGGCTCCTTATCCCTCAAAATATTCCGAACAAGCCGATTTTTCTTAATTTTTCTTAAGTTTATGCCTCTGTGAGACGATAATCATTAATAACACCAAAAAGACAATTCCGGCAACGGGATCAGGTTGCAATAATAAAAATATAAACTATTTTAGTAACTTATAGAGTTTTTCGATTGCACGTGGAAAGCTGGAGTCACATCAAATGGGCCTTACTCACATTAAAGACCTAAAACCGGGCATGGTACTGGATGAAGAAGTCAGGGATGTCAATGGACGCCTGCTGTTGAAAAAGGATAAAGAGATTCAGCCGTCACATATCCGAATCTTTAAGATCTGGGGGGTTACCGAGGTCAACATCCAGGGAAACAATGGCGACAAAAGCCCTTCCACCGGACCGGCAAATCCAGAGAAACTTGAAAAAATTAAAGAACATACCCAAAGCCTGTTCCGCCACGTCGATTTAGAGCATCCGGCAATCAAAGAGATTTTCCGAATATCTGTTGAATTTCGCAGCAAACATAATATCAATGGACATGAAAACGCAATCGATCTGGCAGAAATTGAGAGCAAAAATTCCGGAAATGGAAATAATTTTCTTCAAAAATTACGAAATAAAAAGATATCATTGCCGGAAATTCCGTCAATCGTTTTCGAATTAAACGAGGTGATTGCCAACCCCTTATCATCGGCAGAGGATATTGCGCAAGTGGTTCAGCGCAGTCCAAGTTTAACGGCTCTGCTGTTAAAAATTGTCAATTCCCCTTTTTACGGGTTTCCATCCAAAATCGACAAAATATCGCTGGCGGTGACCCTGATCGGCACCCGAGAGATTTCCGGTCTGGCACTGGGTATCAGTCTGATCTCATTGTTTAACAAGATTCCAAAGGAGATACTGAGCATGTACTCCTTTCTGAGGCATAGTCTTGCATGCGGTATCATTTCCCGTATTTTAGCCGCACACAAAAACATGCCTCAGACGGAACAACTGTTTGTCTCCGGATTGCTGCATGATCTGGGACGCTTGATTCTTTACAGTTATTTCCCCGATGAATCTCGAAATATACTAAGCCGTGCGCGATCTTCCGACATGCTGCTGTATTTGCAGGAAACTGATTATCTGGGCTGCAATCACACCCACCTGATCAAGCATCTTCTACAGCAGTGGAAGCTGCCCATGGTTCTGGAAAACAATGTGTTTTTCCATCACAACCCCCGGGAGGCCCAGCAACCGCTGCCCGCCACCCTGGTCCATCTGGCCGATATCATTACAAACGGCTTGGGAATCGGTACCAGCGGTGAGCGTTTTGTGCCGCCCCTGGACACGGCTGCCTGGGAAAGCCTTGAATTGTCACCCAGCTGTTTTGATTTGGTAACCAAACAAGCCACCCATCAATATTTTGCACTGGAATCTATGCTGGATATGTAAAGCGCTTATGAACACAGCTACTACCATACAGATGGACGCCGACAAGCTACTGGCTCGAATCGATTATCTTGAAGAAAATCGGCGTTTTATCCAAAATTCCCTCGAAATGGCGCTGTCACTGGGTGATTTCCAGGAAAATATCAACAAGGGGTATGGCCCCGAGCATATTTTACAGGAAGCGGATAAACGCATCAGTCATCTGATTCCCTTTGAGGCCAATGCGCTTTATCTGGTGGACCAGGAAAGTTCAAATTTCGATTTATCCGTATGCAATGCACAAAACCTGGAAAGCTTTATCCGGGTGGAAGTCGATCACATGATCGAGCAGGGCTATTTTGCCTGGGCCATTCGAGAAAAGCGCGGCGTTTTGATTTCTTCCAAAAATCACAGCCGCAAATTTGTCTTGCACGTTATTGCCACCTATTCCCGCATTAGGGGTATGTATGTCGGGTTGCTGCCTGAAAAAAACAGCAAAATCCCCGATACGTCTCTGACCCTGCTGTCGATTATTTTGCTCAATACCGCCAATGCCCTGGAGAGTCTCGAGTTTTATTCGTTGCTGCGCAACCAGAATGAAGTCCTGGAACAGATGGTTGAAGAACGCACCCAAACTTTGGCCAAATATGAACGCCAGCTGCAGCAGGTCCTCAAGATACAGGCGATAGGCACTCTGGCAGGCGGCATCGCTCATGATTTTAATAATATCTTATTTCCCATCGTCGGTTACACTGAATTGACCATGGACGAAGTGCCGGAGGACTCGGTGGCCCGTAACAACCTGGAAGAGATTCTCAAAGCCGCCAATCGCGCCAAGGATCTGGTCAAGCAGATTTTAACGTTCAGCCGGCAAAGCGGTCAGGAGCGCAAACCGGTAGAAGTTCAACAGGTTGCTAAAGAGGCGCTCAAACTGTTGCGTGCATCGATTCCGGCGTCTATTGAAATTGTGCATGACATCAATGAGAAGTGCGCCCCGGTCATGGGAGATGCCACCCAGATCCATCAGGTGATTATGAATCTGTGCACCAATGCCTACCAGGCGATGCATGACAAAGGCGGCAAACTGGAAGTCAGCCTTAAAGAAATTTATGTCGAATACGAGCACACGGTTCAAAAGATTGGCATGCAGCCCGGCAGGCATGTACAGCTGCAGGTTAAAGATGAAGGCTGCGGAATGGACGCGTCGGTACTCGATCGGATTTTTGAGCCCTACTATACCACCAAAGAGCAGGGCAAGGGCACCGGGCTGGGATTGTCGGTCATCCACGGCATTATTAAAAACCACCGCGGTGATATCACCGTCACCAGCTCGCCGGGAAAAGGAGCGGCTTTCACGGTTCTACTGCCGGTTCTCGAGGAAGGGGATGTTCAAACAGAAGTTGAACCTGTCAATGGCGCGGTAAAAGGGTGTGAACACATCCTGTTGGTCGATGATGAAGAGCAAATCGTTTCCATGGAACGAAAGATGCTTGAGAATCTGGGTTACAAGGTCACCGCCCGAACCGACAGCATCGAAGCACTCGAAGAATTTTCAAAACAACCCCAGAATTACGACCTGGTGATTACAGACATGACCATGCCGCACATGTCCGGCGATGAGTTGGCCCAAAAATTGTTGGGCGTCAAGCCCGGCATCCCAGTGATTTTGTGTACCGGTTTCAACGAAGACATCACCGAAGAAAAAGCCCTGGAAATGGGTATCCAAAAATTTATCATGAAACCGGTCATCAAAAATGACCTGGCCACCACCATTCGCAGCGTCTTGGATCAACATCCACCCAATTAAAAGGTTCCCTTCTCCACTAAGATATAAATCGAAGATCTCAGTATTTCCCGGATTTCAAAAGTATCGATATAACAGTATTTCGGCATCTTGCTGATTCGGGCAACTCCTCTTTGCTACCTTACCTCACATCTGATACCAGTATCACTAAGTTGTTAAGCAAGCTAGTCAGACCTTGATCTGAATCCCGGAATAAACATCGGGGTATGCTGGCGATATTCTATATACTCATCGCCCAAACGCTTTACAAGCTCAGGCTCCTCGATCTTTTTTAGTTCCCACACATTAACCAACACGTAAAGCGGCATGAAGAAAAACACAAGTGAAAAAAAATTGACGCGGAATCCGATACCGAGAGATAGCAGGAAGACTCCCGTAGGCATAGGATTTCTCGCGAACCTGTATGGCCCTGTGCTGCCCACTTTCGGCGGCGGGTTGAAGGGGACAGGCGTTCCCTGTACTTTCAGAAAGTGAAACACAGACCAGCCTGTAACGGCGAGCCCGACCACTATTAGCGGAATTGATACGAAAAGTCTTGCTCCTTCCGGCAGGAGGCCGGGCAGGTTTAGCAGCCGATCAACTATAATTGCAGCGAACACGAACAGTGCTGTGAATGCGATAAAGAGCATCAAGCCGATAGGTGTTAGAAGTGTCCGGGTCTTTTCGTACCTGTCGCTGCCCTGTGAAGAAGGTTGATCCATTGGTTGCGAAAATCCATTCCAATCAGTCCATTTAGTTGCTCTGCATGGTTATCCGGAGCATAGTCGGCCCGGGAGTCGGGTAGACCGGAGGAATTTCACCTCCAGTCCCCCTCAGGACCGTGCGTGAACCTCTCGATTCACAAGGCTCCTGCCAGCCTCCTCTTGAGACCTCGCGGTCTCAAGCCGACGCAGAAAGAAACCCGGCTCCTCTCCCGCCTCAGCGGGGTTGACCATTGCTTGCTGCGAGCTGGCTCATTCCCTTCGCTCCAGCCCCATTACAGGACCTTGCTAAATGTGGCGCCACTTGGTCCAGACGGCTTGATCCAAAATACGATTCGCCGGGACCCGCGTCTTAACCAACCCCCATTTTCTGCAACTCAATGGCGCCACCAACGCCGCGTATGAGCATCTGTACGCCGATCACGGCAAGAATCGGGCCCATCAGTCGCGTAACCACCTTGATGCCGTTATCCCCGATGTATTTGACGACCCGTTCGCCCGAGACGAAGAACACAAAGCTTATAACACAGAGTACGAAGAATGCACCGACAGTCACGATAAATTCTGATACACCACCGGCTGATGCGAAGTTCATGGCGGTGGCGATGGTTCCGGGCCCTGCAAGCATCGGCATGGCTATCGGATAAATTAGAAATCATTTATGTATGACGACTCATCGAGTTCTTTCATTCTGCGGCAGTTACCTGGCAGACTGAGCTCTTTTTAAACAACATAAACCCGTTGATAAGCTTTATTGACCGCTGCATTATTTTCCATTATGAATCAGAAATCATTTATTCAATCTTTTCTCTGGAAAGTAAAGGTGGACCATGAAACGTCACTCACATAATTTTGTGGAAACCTATGACGGGCTGGTGGGATTTGGTGCGGATCGTCAGACAGATGAACATACGGTTGCTTATTATCTGCAGAAATTCTCGGATGACCTTTTGATGAAGACGCTGCTCAAGCGGTTGTCCAACGATGAACTTTCTGAAATTTTTAACCTGATAACCCGACTGCTCAAAGAGCATCTGGGCGATACCGAATATCATGACCTTTTTTTAAAAGAAGAATCATAATACCGCTGATGGCTTCTGGTTACTGGCTGCTGGCAGCAGGTCGTCTGAGATTCACGATCAACCTGAAGTGAACATAAGACATCAATTGAAAGGGCTTTCTAATCAACACGGGGTCGAAACATTTGCCGGTAGCGAATGACCGGAAGACCGTAATCGTTAGGCAGAAACCGGAAGCCTGAAAATTTAAGCTAAAGACAAATACAAAAGGGAGAGAACGTGTTGACTGAAAAACAACTCAAGCGCTATGCCGATGTTTTGTTGTGGGGGCTGCAAACCGCCAAATCCCGCCGAATTGCCCGAAATGATATCGTGCTTGTCCGATTCGATCTGGCGGCCGTCCGTTTGGCTGAAATTTTATTTGCCAAATTGCTGGAGGCCGGTGCGCATCCGATCATGCGCTTGAATCCCACCGCCACGATGGAACGCGATTTTTACAGCTTGGCCAACAGCAAGCAGCTGGTCTACATCCCGCCGGGTGAAGAAAATCTGTTTAAGCGCCTGCATGGCAGCATCTCGATTTTCGGCCCCGAATCAATGACGCACCTGGCCAAGATGGATCCGCAAAAAATCGCTAAGTCGGTCCTCTCCAAAAAGAAACTGCGAGACGTGCTCGACAAAAGAGAAGTCCAGAAACAATTTAGTTGGACCCTATGTGTGTTTCCGACCGCTCAGCTGGCAAAACATGCGCGCATCAGTCAGAAGTCTTACAGCGCCCAGGTCGCCAAAGCCTGTTTTCTAAATTCAGCTTCTCCGGTAATCGAATGGCAGAATATTTTTAATCGGGCCCAGGGTATTAAGCGCTGGCTCAATAGCTTACCGGTGACCGCTTTGCAGGTGACCTCTAAAAATGTGGACCTGCACATTTCGCTGGGTGAGAAGCGGCGCTGGGTCGGTATATCGGGGCGTAATATCCCCAGTTTTGAAATATTTGTCTCACCGGATTGGCGCGGCACGCGGGGCAGCTTTTACGCGGACCAGCCTTCCTATCGCAGCGGCAATTACGTTCGTGGTGTTCGCTTCGCGTTTGAAGACGGACGGTTGGTTAAGGTAGCAGCCCAAAGAGGCCAGTCTTTCGTCCAGCAGCAACTGGCGATGGATCAAGGAGCCTCCCGGATCGGCGAGTTTTCATTGACCGATAAGCGCTTTTCACGCATCAACAGCTTTATGGCGAATACGCTGTACGATGAAAACTTCGGTGGTCCGCACGGTAACTGTCATATTGCACTGGGCTCTTCGTATTCAAACACATATGCCGGAAAGCCAGTCGAACTGACCAAGGCGATGAAGCGCAAACTGGGCTTTAATGAATCTGCATTACACTGGGACTTTGTCAACACTGAAAAAAAACAGGTCATCGCCATTTTGAAATCCGGTAAGGAAGTCTTAATTTACGAAAACGGTAAATTTACGCACTAGAAGCTACCAGCAAATACATCTAATGGCTTAGGTGAATATAAAAAGCCGCTGATGGTTATAAATCAAGCGGCTAATGTTTTTTCCCGAGGGGGTATGGTAAAAACATTAATTCTCAGGCACTCATGGCGGCTTTAAGCTGAAATTGAGTTAGCTTATTGACCGATGCAACTAGGTCCTGAAGCGGAAACGGCTTGGCAAGAACCTCATCAAAGCCTGAATCCTGAATCTGCCAGGGCGTACCGGAAATACCGATGATCGGTATGGCATTGTTGCTGGAGGCGCGAATATGCTCAACGACACCTTTACCGTCCAGGCCGGGCATCCGCAGATCGGTAATCACCATATCATAGCTGCCATCGTCAAATTTTTGAATGCCTTCAATTCCATCGAGCGCTGTTTCAACATCATGGCCAAACCGTGTTAATGCCTCCCGGATGACGCCTAAAATGCCCTTCTCATCATCAATGACTAAAATGCTGCACATGATGGCTTCCTTAAAAGCGATTCGGAGTTAAAACTTAGCTCGCATTTAAATTAATATAGCCCAAAAAATGCCAGTAGTCAACAATATGTTGTATAGCCTAAAAGTTAAACCACAATATATGGACATTGATCCCCTTCTTTAGAACTGCACCCATGTTATATTGTGCAGGCCACAGCAATATTGAATATGGCAACGTGTTTGCAATGATCTGGTTTAGATGCAAATATGAGGGCGTGCCTCATCCGATTGCAATCCCCCAAGGAAGGAACAAAAAACGCGCAGCCATAAGACCATATTTGGCCAAGTTGGTGTATCTGTCAAATCGGATTATTCCGTTTTATCAAAGTGAACCCAGCGGAGTTATCAACAATAGGTATCTATTTGAAATTTTTTGGATTTAAAACTGACGACATATAATGCTCTTTATTTTAGCAGCTTACCGAAGATCAAAATTTTTCTAAAAATTTTAGTTAGATCGACAGTTATCAACACGTTATCAACAATTTTTTGGCGATGACAAAATGGGCAAAAACGTCTTTTTTTTCAAATTTTCGAATAGAATGAAAATGATGGCTTAGATAAAAAAAAATAAAGCGCTGCCGGTAACCTGCAGCGCTTCACTAATTTTTTATTGCGGGGAAAAGAATCAATTTTTGATATAAGGACAGATATCCCTTATTGAAATCGAAAACGATAAGATAGACGAAGTATTTGTATTTATTTCAATTACACGACTAAACCTTAAATTTTCCGAAATCCTCCGGCGAGAGGCTTTCCAGATAATCGGCCCATTTTTTACCCTCTTCGCTGGTATCTATGACTTCGGCTTCACTGTCTCCAATTTTCGATTTTTGCATAACTTCATCGGCCACGTAAATCGGCGCATCAAATCGCAGCGCCAATGCGATCGCGTCACTCGGACGCGCGTCCATTTCAAACTTGCCATCTTTGGAAATAAAGTAAATTTTTGCGAAAAAGGTATTATCCCTTAAATCGCAAACCTCGATTTTCGAGATGGAAATGGACAAAAGATCGTTAAAATTTTTGAATAGATCATGGGTCATCGGACGTTCATATTGTATTTTCTGGAGGGCCGATGCGATTGAGGTTGCTTCAAGCAAACCAATCCAGATCGGAATCGCCTGATCTGTTTCTTCGGATTTCAATATGATTATTGGTGTATTCGAGGCTGGATCCATCGTCAAACCCGCGATGCTCACCTTATGCAGCATAATTTTCAACTCCTTTCAGCCCTCGTAATGAAGGCTCGAGGTTCACCGCTCTGCCGGACAGCGAGTGGGAATAGCCCTTATCGATATGGACGCCAACCATTTTGCCGGTCAAATCAAGGTTGTTAGCTGAAGACTCATCCACATGAAAATTAACAATTTTGTTGGTGGACGTGCGACCGGTCCATTGCAGCAGTGGATCGCTGCCATTCGGACTGGCGGCTGCCTCTTTCTTGCTTAACCCATCCGTCAAAACCCATTGGGTTGATCCGATCAACTGTTGATTTTTACTCCGGGTTAACTGATCCTGAACGGCCAAAATAACCTGGAGTCTAGTGCTGATAATCGGTGTCGATACTTTATCACGCAGTTTAACCGCAGGCGCGGGCGGCCGATCAGAGTATTGAAAGGCAAAGAGTCCGTCAAATTTAATCGTTTCGACCAGTTGCAAGGTCTGATCAAAGTCGGTCTCGCTTTCCCCGGGAAAGCCGACAATTATATCAGATGTAACGGCTATCTGAGGACAAGTATCCCGTAGTTCGGCTACTTTGTCAAGGTACTGCTCCCGGGTATAATGGCGGTTCATCCGTTTTAAAATCCTGTTGCAGCCGGATTGAACCGGCAAATGAATATGCGAACACAGTTTGGTAATATCCCTGAATCCCGAGATGAGATCGGTTCCCAGATCCTTTGGGTGTGAGGTTGTAAAACGAATGCGAAGAAGTCCTTCGATCTCGTTTATCATCGCTAAAAGCTCGGCGAACGAGCACAGATTCTGGTTTTTGCCGTAGCTGTTGACATTTTGTCCTAACAAGGTCACCTCTTTCACCCCGTTATCCACCAATGCCTTAATTTCACGGATGATGCTTTCGGGATGACGGCTGGTTTCTCTGCCGCGGACAAAAGGAACCACGCAATAGGCGCAGTAATTATCGCATCCGCGCATAATGGTGACAAATTTGGATACCTGAAACGATTTTTTTTGAGGCCCGACAAGCGAATTGGAAATATGCGGCGTCTCAACCATATCAACGTCAACGATACGGCAGCGCCGGGTTTCGATTTGTTGAATCAAGTGCGGCAGCCTATCGATCGCCTGGGTACCAAAAACCAGGTCTACCGCGGGCATGCGCTCTAGAATCCGCTGGCCTTCCTGCTGGGCCACACAACCGGCAACACCGATCATCAAGCTTTTTTTATGCCGCTTCATCTTTGCCAGCCGCCCTATGAAGCTAAATGCCTTTTGTTCGGCTTTGGCTCGAACGCTGCACGTGTTGACAATGATTAGGTCAGCATCGTCCAGTGTTGCGACCTGTTTGTAGCCGACAGCGGCAAGTTGCAAGATCATTTGCTCTGAATCGTATACATTCATCTGGCAACCAATGGTATGAATATATAGACGCTTTGAATTCATCTGCAAATGATACATCCCTTTATTTAGGCCGATCGGCCGGAGTGCGGGAGAGAGATCTTTGTGGCCGAATACGGATCTGCTTCGACAGATCCTGTAGAATTTCTTCAAAATGCTGCTCGCAACCCGGTGCAATATAAAATAAAACGATACCCTTTTGCGGGTCTATGGTTCGAATCGCGGCGATGCCGTCATATGCTTCAAAAATAAATTTTATGAAGGCGATTTCTCTGCGGTTCACCCGATAATACTGTTTTTTTGTTTGCAACGGTTGCCTGATTTATCGTGTTGTGCGGTCGTTTACTGCTGAAAACATTTTTTCTCGACCGAGCCCCATTTCCGATGTCCAAACCGGGCGTCCGGCTCGAGTTGAAGACCCAAAGTTCATAATAACCACATATACCCTTTTTGCAATAAAAAACCCCGGCAAGCGGCAGACCAAATTATGGGTTGTTCAACGGTCGTATATGGGGTATAGGGCCGTCCATGCAAAAAAAATGGGACATACTGCAACCGGATGCCGACCAGGTAAAACAATTGAGTGCCCGCCTGGATTGCCATCCGGTCACCGCGGCTGTTCTGATTAACCGGAAGCTGACATCTGCCAAAGAAGCGTCACACTTTCTAACCACCTCACTCAACCAGATGCGTCCGCCGTTTGCACTCAAAGACATAGATGCCGCCGTAGATCGGATCTGCCGTGCTATCCAGGGCAAAGAAAAAATTCTGATCTTCGGCGATTACGACGTAGACGGAATCAGCGCCACTGCTGTGCTGTTTGAATTTTTACAGACCACCGGCGCTGATGTAACCACCTATATTCCCCATCGCATTCGTGAAGGTTACGGCCTGCAACCCCACCATATCGAAAACCACGCCCGACCCAACGGAATTCGGTTGATTATCACCGCTGATTGCGGATCCGGCAGCACCACCGCCCTTGCCGCTGCTGCGGCGACGGGAATCGACGTTGTCGTCACCGATCATCACGAAATTTCAAAAAGCATTCCGCCGGCGGTTGCAGTGCTGAACCCCAAGCGTTTGGATTGCACCGCCGGCATGGAAACGCTGGCCGGTGTGGGCGTCGCGTTTGCCCTTGTTATCGCCCTGAGAAAACAGTTACGTGCTCAAAATTTTTGGAAAGATCGGCCACAGCCCAATCTCAAGCGCTTTTGCGATCTGGTCGCCCTGGGCACCATCGGCGATATGGTCCCGCTGATTGATGAAAATCGCATACTTGTAAAAACCGGATTGGACCTGATCAATGTGGCGAAACGGCCGGGGATAAGCGCCCTGCGCGCGGTCGCCCGAATTTCACAACAGCCTGTAAATGCTGAAGATGTTGCTTACAGACTTGTTCCACGCCTGAACGCCGCCGGAAGAATGGACCATGCGTCTCAGGCCTTGCAGCTGCTGACGACTCGAGACACCGGAGTCGCCCGCCAACTGGCGCAAACGTTGAACGAATTCAATCTCCAACGGCGGGAACTGGAGCAATCCATCCTGGATGCCATTTTAGCTGATTTAGAGCATCAACCCGATGTATTGGCGGCAAACACCCTGGTCGACTGGGATTCCGGCTGGCATCTGGGCGTTTTGGGAATCGTGGCGTCCCGTGTGGTGGATCTATATTACCGCCCGGTGGTGTTGGTTGCCGTTCAAGGTGATGTCGGAAAAGGATCGGCCCGCAGCATACCCGGCCTTGATTTGTACGCGGCTTTGCGGGAATGCCGGCACCTGCTGGAAGATTTCGGCGGCCATTCAATGGCAGCCGGTTTGACCGTCCGAATGGAAAATTTACGCGCTTTTCAACGGGCATTCGAAGAAACCGTCAGCCAAATGGCGCATCATGATGACCGCAAACAGAAACTGACCATTGACAGCGAAATTTGCTTTGATGATATCTCGTCAAAACTGTTGGATGAAATTGAAAACATCAGCCCTTTTGGCATCCAAAACCCCGAGCCCATGTTCATGGCACGTAACATTAACGTGCTGTCGTCTAAAATCGTCGGGCAAAACCATCGTAAAATGGAACTCAGCCAGGGTGACAACCGATCGACGAAATCCATCAATGCCATCTGTTTCAATGCATCCAGAAACCTGCTGAAGGCAGCGTCATTCGCACGCCTTGCTTTCCGACTGCGCTGGAATCGCTGGAATGACAATCAACGCATACAGCTCATCGTCGAAGACGCCCAGTAACAGGAACAGAAGACAGAGGACGGACAGCAGGAGGAAACAACTGGGAATAGGTATTGGCAAAAACTTATTTTTTCTGTCATCTGACTTCTGACATCTGTCTTCTGTTCATTAACCCGCGAACACATGTGAGTCTTCCAAGCGAACCTCCAGGCGCGCCAGATCCACTTCAGACAATTGCAGCTGATTGGCTTCCGGGGTGGCATGCAGGACAATGGAAGGATCGCTTTTCAGACCGATTCCCATTTTATGGCACATCTGATTGGCTAAACGAACCAGCATCAGCACCGGATTGTTGACATCGACTTTAGGCGCGTGGTGGTCCCGCGCGACCAGACTATATTTTTCAGGCAAATTCCACCGTTGCATCAGGGAATACCCTTGATCGGTATGCAGGTTTTCCATGACTTCATTGATAACCGTATCGGATGGCGGGCAGACAATTTCTTTTGACGCTACCATGCCATCGATGACTTTCAAGATATACAATTTGCCTACATCATGAAGCAGCCCGGCGATAAAAGATTCATGTGCGATTGCTTTCTGGGGGGTCTCTTTAGCAATCCAATTGGCACCCATGCCGCACCCCACTGAATGACGCCAGAGTTTTTTCAAAATTTGATTGAGCAGCGGAATCTTGGATACGAAATTATGCTGCAGCGCCACCAGGGTGACGATATTGGACACTTCTTTAATCCCCAGGCGAATGAGGGAATCCCGGATGGTGGTTACCTGCGCCAGACCTTTGTAAAAGGAAGAATTTGAAACACGCAGCACTTCCCCGGTCAGGGATTGATCACTGACGATCAGTCTTTCAATCAAACGCGAATCCGGATCCTCTTTGGCCACTTCTTTCTGAATTCGCAGGGCGGTGGCATTAAATGCCGGCAACTTAATTCTTTCTTTGGTGGCGTGACTTTCAATCATCCCCACCAGGGAACGGGGTGCTTCCATAGCGATCTCCTAGATCAAACGCCTTAATTCTGGTATCGGCCGTGGGGGTTGTAGTCGTGGCAGACTGCGCAGCAGTTCATCAATTGTGGTGACCCCTTCGGCGGCCTTATGGATGCCATCTTCCAATAAAGTGATCAGTCCGGCAGACTCGGTGCTGATCTGGCGAAGCTCTTTGCTCGGCCTGTGCTCTAAAATGGCATCCTTAACCAGCTGGTCAAGAATCAGCAGTTCATAAATCCCGATCCGGCCTCTGTAACCGGAATGTTGACAGTTCGTACATCCGTGACCTTTTTGAAACTGGGCTCCGGTAATGTCATTGAACGAATACCCCAACCGCTGCAACTCCTGCGAAGTGGGCTTATGTGGTTTCGCACAAAACGAACATACCTTTCGCAACAAGCGCTGGGACATCACACTGACCACCGTTGAGGAAATCATAAAGGCCTCGATCGACATGTTCAGCAAACGAATCAGGCCGCCGACGCTGTCTTCGGTATGAAACGTCGTTAACACTTTATGCCCCGTCAATGCAGCCTGCACGGCGACTTCCGCCGAAAAGTTGTCACGAATTTCGCCGATCACGATGACATCCGGATCCTGTCTCAGAATATGGCGCAGTGTTTCTTCGTATGTGAGTCCGATTTTCGGGTTGATGGAGCACTGGGATATGCCGTCTATAACATATTCAACCGGCTCTTCTGCGGTCACGATACTCATTTGAGGATTGGTGATATGGTGCAGACAGCTGTAAACGGTTGTTGTCTTGCCCGAACCTGTGGGCCCGGTAAACAACAGAACCCCGCTGGGCAAATCCAGTGCTTCTTCAACAAACCGCTTTTGAATGCGCCCGGACAGTCCCAGCTCGCCAATTTTGCGCAGCTGGCCATGACGATTCAAAAGCCGCAGTACAACCTTCTCTCCATGCACGGTCACGTAGAAGGATGCCCGTATATCCAGTTGCCCGTCCGGGTGGTCAAAGAAAAAGCGGCCGCCCTGATGACGACGCTTTTCGGTGATATCCACCTCGCAAAGGACTTTGATGCGACTGGCGACTGCTGGGGCCGTTTCAGGTGGAAAGTCTTCGAAATGTGTTAAAACGCCGTCCTGGCGAAAACGCACGCGCAAATGGGCTTTCAGGGGTTCCAGATGAACATCGCTTGCATCCCTCTGGATGGCTGCCAGGATAATATCATCCACCAGTTTAACGATGTACTGCTCATCCAGGGCTGAGATTTGTTTTTTCATTTCAGCGCGCTGGGCTTTTAAGATCACTTCGTGGACAGCGCTTTTACAGGCAATTGCCGTAACAACTCGGTCGCCAAAGACCTGACGCGCAGCCTGTAATTCTTCCTGATCCAGTGGATCCACAAAGGCAACCGTAATCGTTCCACCTTTGGCCCCGATGGGCAACAGATGATGCGTATCGTACCATTTCAAAGGCACCCGCGCGAGCAGTTTGCGATCGATGCTGTCCCATTCCGGTTGGACAAAGGGCACCCCTAATTGCAAAGACAGCCCTTCGACCAGTACGTGCTCCTGGATAAATTGGCGTTCAATAAGAATCTCGCCGAGTTTTCGCTTCACCTTTTCCTCTGCCTGGATGGCAAGAGCCGAATTCAGATCTGAAGGGGTGAGGTGACCCAGTTCTACCAGCAGCTCACCAATTCGGATAAGCAAAGGATGTTTCCTCAGGGCTTGCTCGATCTGATCGGCGGTGATATATTTCAGCTCTTTGATGACCTGAATCAGGGGACGGAATTGCTCGAGTTTGGATTGAACGCGTCGGGCGTATGCGATTTGTTTATCGGTCAGATAGTCGTATTTAAGAAGATGCTCGGCCACCTGATTGAATTGTTTTTCAGAAGGATCGATTGAAATTGACAGTGAACCGTCTTTCGGTTGCGGCGTGCGGGTTAATCGGGTGTTGGTTGCCGTCGCCATCTTATGGATTTACTCCTGAATCAATGGGTTGTATATTATTGCGCGCGGTTTGTGCGCAATGAAGGTTTCATTAGGAATGATATCGGGCAGTTTTGGGAAAAACTTTAGGCGGATATCATCATAATATTTTGCTTGCAAACAAAAGCGTTACCCATTATATTTTCACTGTGCCGACACTTACGGTGACTCAAAACATAAGGTGATAACATGGGAAAAGTATTTCGGCCCAGTACGCGTGAAGCCAGCATTCTTTCCAAAATCGAATCTCAAAAAGAGCGTACCCGCAGGCTTGCTATTAATTCAATCAAAGATTGCATTGATGCCATGTCAAATGCGATTGCAATGAAACTGGTTGATGACAATCTTGTAGAAACCACCAACAAAAACGCCCTGGAGGAACAGATTAAAATCGCCCTGGAAAAATTGGGCCGCGCCGATGATTTTGAAATCGACTATCAGGTGTCCCCCGTCCGAAACGTTGTTCCCCAACCCCATGTGGTCAGCCTCTTTCTGACAGCCTGGATCATCGAAAAGCTGATTAACCACAAAGATGTTGTCGATATTTACGGGTCCGACGAAGATATTTATCTAAATATTCATCAGCAAGTCAAAAAATTTCTGCCCGCATAATGCGCCCCCGTTTCCATCCTCGACTGATCAACGGGCCATTTGATGACCCCGGCCTCTTCATTCCTTTCCTGTTTGACAATCAAGCCATACTATTCGACATCGGTGACAACCATGCATTAGCATCCCGCGACATTCTCAAAATCAGCCATGCCTTTGTCACCCACACCCACGTGGATCATTTTATCGGTTTTGACCGTATCCTGCGCCTGGCATTAGGCCGTGCAAAAGACCTGCACCTGTTTGGACCCCGTAACTTTTTTAAAAATGTTGAAGGCAAATTAGCGGCCTACTCATGGAATCTGGTTGAAAATTATCAATATCGGTTGATCTTGCATCTAACAGAAATCCACGATGATGTTATGCTGACCAGAGAATATGATTGCCGCGATGAATTTATCCCGAACGAAACGGGGAGAAAGCAGCCCTTCAAAGACGTCCTGGTTGAAACACCGACTTTCAAAATTTCCGCCGCCATTTTAGATCACGGCATCCCCTGCCTGGGGCTGGCTGTCAAAGAGCATTTTCACATCAACATCAACAAAGACACGCTCGCCGCGTTGGAACTGCCGACCGGTGCATGGCTAAATGATTTTAAAAGAGCCCTGTATGCGGACCGGGAGCCCGCATCGCCATTTGAAATTGAAACCGGTTCCGGCCGAACCAAGGTCTTTGAGCTGGGTGAACTGGCCGATCAGATTGCCATGATCACCGCGGGTCAGAAAATCAGTTATATTGCCGATGTCGCTTACAATGCGGCCAATGTGGAAAAGATCATTGCTCTGGCAAAGGACTCGGATCACCTGTTTATCGAGGCAGCTTTTTTGCACGCTCAGCAGGATCTGGCTGTTGAAAAACATCACCTCACCGCCCGGCAGGCCGGCGAACTGGCGGCCAGGTGCGGCGCCCGGCAGTTTACCATTTTTCATTTCTCCCCCCGCTACACTGGACAGGAAGATCTTCTTTACCGGGAGGCCAATGAAGCATATACGCTGAATCGACAGCCATAAGAGGAGCGAGAATGAAACTTTTAATAATTGGCGGCAATGGCACCATCGGCAAAAAAGTGAGTGCCCATATGTCAAAAAAGCACGAGATGATCATTGCCGGGCGGCATTCGGGTGATGTCACCGTCGATATCGCCGATTCCCGGACGATTAAAGCCATGTTTGATACGACTGGAAATATCGATGCCATTTTATGTATTGCCGGTGAAGCCAAATGGGCACCATTTGATTCGCTGGCAGAAGAAGATTTCTACATCGGGCTGAGAAGCAAGTTGATGGGACAGGTAAACCTTGTCCGCATCGGGCGGGATTTCTTGAATCCGGCAGGATCGTTTACGCTGACAACCGGGATCTTAGCGGATTATCCTGTCGTGATGACCACCAGTGCTGCCATGGTTAACGGCGCCATTCACAGTTTTGTCAAGGCTGCCGCCCTAGAACTCAAAAATGCGCACAGAATCAATGTGGTTTCGTCCGGACTGGTAGAAGATGCCGTCGAAAAATATGAGGCCTATTTTCCCGGCCATAATCCCATACCCATGCAAAAGGTGATAAATGGATATGTCAAGAGCGTAGAGGGCAAGGGTACCGGGGAAATCATCAGGATGTATGACAATTGCTGAAAAAACAAAAAGGCCGACCGCTGCTCTAATCGCCAGAGGCCGTTCCAAGTTCGATTTGAATCAGACGAAGATCGGATTCGGCAATATTTTCGATATTGACGGGTGCTGTTGAACGGCAGGTAAACGTTTTCCCGGCACCCAGATCTTTTACTTTTGAGCCTTCGCTTATCTTTGCCCGGCCTTCGACAACCAAAATATGATAGGTTCCGTCGGTCTGCAACGGCGGTTCAAGCGAAGCCCCGCGATAAACGGTCAATTCGGTGGCTGTATAATTGTTCTGGTGCTCTAGCAGTTTTAATGTGCCCCAAGGATGGTTGACGCTGCGATGTCGCTGAAACTCGGGTCTCTCGTGGCCTTTTAAGTTGGCGACAAAGGATTTCACATCCCGGCTGTTCTCAAGATCGGAAACAAAGACCGAATCCGCCGTTTCCACCACCACCATGTCCCGCAGGTGATTGGCAGCAATCAGACGCCCATGGCCCAGAATCAGGCTGTTACGGGTATTTTGCACCATGACGTCCCCTTCGATAACATTGTTATCGGCGTCTTTTTCCAGAAAATCATACAGCGATTTCCAGGAACCAATGTCACTCCAACCAAAATCAGAGGGCAGCACAACGCCTCTGGCGGTTTTTTCCATGATCGCATAATCAATGGAAATATCGTCCAGCTGATCGTAATCTTCTTTGTTGATGGCGTTGTCATCTCTGAAAAGATTCCGCATTTTGCCGAGCAGTTCAGGCTGGTGGGCTTCAAATTCGGTTAGAATGACCGAGGCTTTGAAGGCAAACATGCCACTGTTCCAGAAAAAATTTCCAGCTTTAATGTACTTTTGGGCAGTGGCCAGATCGGGTTTTTCAACAAATCGTTTAAGCGATAGAGCGCCGCGGGATACTTTCTTCCCACCTTCGACATATCCGTACCCGGTTTCGGGATATTGCGGCTGAATACCGAATGTAACGATAAATCCGTCACCTGCCAGTGCAATGGCGGCTTTGAGGCGGTCATGGAAAGCATCCCGATCTTGAATGACGTGATCGGCCGGGAAAATACATAAAATCGCATCTTTTTCGGATGCCAGAATATGAAGTGAGGCCAGCAAAATCGCCGCAGCCGTATTGCGGCCGCTGGGCTCACCAATCAGCTTGTCGTCCGCTGTCAGGCCAAGTTCTTCGAGGTGTTTGGCCGTTTCATGGAAATGCTTTTGACCGCATACGACCTTGACATACGCCGTATCGAGAACCGGCGGCAGGCGTTTAATCGTGCTCTGGAGCAAAGAGTCTTCACCGACAAATTTCACCAGCTGTTTGGGATAAAATTCCCGTGAAATTGGCCACAGCCGAGTGCCGGTCCCACCCGCCAGCAAAATGGGATATACATTAAGGTCTATGCCATTCATACCCCGAAACATTAACCTCCTTTTAGATATTGATGTTTCGAATAACTGCGATAGCAAAAAGATAGCCACGAAAACACGAAATTTAAAAAGCACGAAATTTTTTATTTTTTTCGTGTTTTCGTCTTTTCGTGCTTTCGTGGTAAATTCCTATAGATTGGGTTTCTGCCCATGTCTGCGCATCGCACTATCAGCGCTTATTGAACCACCCGGAACGATAATTATTGGGCCGGGGTTCTGTTTTGGCCGACATGCACAGGGTTTCAACCGCATTGTACCCCAGCAATTCATTTACTTCCCGCTTCAAAGCTCCGCCAGCCTTCAACTTCATCGAACTGGGCAGCGCAATGATCGCATCGGAATTGTCTGCGCTGTGCATATGCAGATATGCCTTGCAGTTGCCCGTATGTTTCTTTAATATCTCATGAAGGCTGACCAGTGCCGCGCGATCGGTGCGGGAAATTTCAATTTTGAAATGGATGCTGGCGGTCCAGGTCTCCTCCGCTTTTTCCATGGCAACCACTTTCTCAGCCAGTATTTTAACCGACTGCTCGTCTTTTTGAACCTGTCCCTGGATAAAAACGGCTCTGTCCTCAACCAGCAGATCACTCACGCTGGTATATACGCGAGAGAACACCGTGGCTTCGACCGCCCCATGTAAGTCTTCAATGGTCACAAACGCCATCAAATCCCCTCTTTTCGTCTTGATAATCTTGGTACTGCGAACCAGCCCGCCAATTCGAACGGCATTGCCGTTTTTGAGCTCTTTAATTGAAATCGCAGTTGCATTGGTAAATTTATCAAGTAATTCCAGATAACGCTTCAAAGGATGTCCGCTGACATAAAAGCCGAGTGATTCTTTTTCAAATGCCAGACGCTGATTTTCAGACCATTCCTCGATGTCGGGCAGGGCGGGTGCATTGATGACCTGCGGGTTGACCGCACCGTCGAACAGACCGATCTGCGGATCCAACCGCTCCTTTTGCAGCCGCTGACCGTAATCCAGAGCATCTTCCAGAGATGCCATCATTTGAGAGCGTTTGGTACCTGTAGAATCAAAGGCGCCGCATTTTATCAGGGATTCGATGACGCGCTTGTTTACTTTTTTTAGATCCACGCGTTCGCAGAAATCAAATAATGAATCGAAGGCGCCGTCTTTACGGGATTCGACGATCGCCTCGATTGCAGCCTCACCCACATTCTTGACAGCAACCAGACCAAATCGAATTTTATCGCTGTCCACCGTAAAGGTTTTCTCGCTGTAATTGATATCCGGCGGCAGGACCGCAATACCATGATTGCGGCACTCGACGATATATTTGACCACACCATCGGTGGAATGCATTTCACTGGTCAGCAACGAGGCCATGAATTCTAACGGGTAATGTGCCTTGAGGTAGGCCGTCTGATAGGCAATCAGCGCATAGGCGGCACTGTGGGATTTGTTGAATCCATATCCGCCGAATTTTTCCATCAAACTGAAGATCGGCCCAGCCTGCTCGGCAGGAATTTCGTTTTGAGCGCTGCCGCTCACAAATCGCTCACGGTGCTTTGCCATAATCTCCGGGATTTTCTTTCCCATTGCCTTACGCAGGTCATCGGCTTCCGCCATGGAATAATTGGCCAGATCATTGGCAATTTTCATGACCTGTTCCTGATAAACGATCACACCATAGGTTTCTTTTAATATCGGTTCCAGTTGCGGTAGCAAATACTCTACTTTCTTGCGGCCGTGTTTGCGGGCCACATAGTCATCTATCATGCCGCTTTCCATCGGCCCCGGGCGATAGAGCGCCACGAGTGCAATCACATCGTCAAAGCTTTCCGGCTTGAGCCGCACCAGTAAATCTTTCATGCCCGTACTCTCAAGCTGAAACACCCCGGTGGTGTCACCGGCTGACAGCAGGCGATACGTGTCGGCATCGGTCAATTCGATATTGTCTAAATCCGGCGGGATGTGGCCCTGGGCGGCTATAAGGTCAAGAGTGTTGGCAATCACCGTCAGGTTCCGCAGACCCAAAAAATCAAACTTTACCAGTCCGATTTTTTCAACAATCTTCATATCGTACTGGGTCACCACTTCACCCTTTTTCCCGCGGTAGAGCGGCATATAATTGACCAGGGGCTGATCGGCGATCACTACACCGGCCGCATGGGTCGAAGCATGCCGCGGAAGGCCTTCAAGCACCCGGCAGATATTGATGAGATCATCGATTTCGGGCTTCTGGCGCGCCAGCTCCAGCAGGCGTGGTTCCCTTTTCAGCGCCTCATCCAGACGAATATTCAAAATATCCGGCACCATTTTGGCAATGGTATCCACCTCGGCCAGTGGAATATTTAAGGCCCTGCCGACATCGCGAATAACGGCCCGGGTTTTCAGCTTTCCAAACGTAATGATCTGGGCAACGTAGTCTCCGCCTCCGTATTTATCAGCAACATATTTATAGACATCCTCCCGACCGTCGATGCAAAAATCGACATCAATATCCGGCATGCTTTTGCGAGCCGGGTTTAAAAAGCGTTCAAAAATCAGTCCGTGGGCAATGGGGTCCAGTTCAGTGATACCCAGGCTATAGGCAACCAGGCTGCCTGCTGCCGAACCCCGCCCGGGACCGACAGGGATATTGTTTTCTTTGGCGAAGTGGATAAAATCAGCCACAATCAAGAAATAACCCGAAAATCCCATATCCTGTATGACCGACACTTCATAGCTCAGGCGCTTTTGATACAGACCTTCATCAATCCGGGGATTCTTTTCTTTGAGGCGCTGCATCCGCAGTTCAAATCCCTGCTGAACCTTTTGGGTAAAGAGCGTGTCACTGTCCAGGCCGGACGGATCGGCAAACCGGGGGAAATGATAGGTCTTGAAATCGAAGCCGATGTTGCACCGTTCGGCAATATCCACAGTATTGCTGAGTGCGCCGGGGTAATCTTTGAATGCGGTGTACATTTCAGCTTTCGATTTGAAATAGAGCTGATCGGTTCGGAACTTGAAGCGTTCGCTATCTTCGATGGTTTTGCCGGTTTGAATACATAGCAAGACATCATGAGCCCTGACGTCTGTTTTATCCAGATAATGACAATCATTGCTGGCGACCAGCGGAATCGATAACCGCTGGCTGATGCCCAGCAGAACCTCATTGACCTGTTCCTGCTCTGCGATCCCGTTGTTTTGCACTTCTAAATAAAAATGGTTTTCCCCGAAAATGGAACTGTATTCACGTGCCACTTCTTCAGCCTGACGAATATTTCCCTGCTTGATTCGGCGTGGAATCTCACCATGCAGGCAAGCGGTCAACCCGATCAAACCCCGACTGCATTCTTTAAGTATCTGCTTGTCGATGCGCGGTTTGTAATAAAACCCGTCAAGTTGCGCAGCGGTCGCCAGCTTGCACAGGTTGCGGTAGCCTTGTTCATCCTCGGCCAGCAAAATTAAATGGGAAAGATCTTTGTTGTCCAGCGGAGTCTTATCATAACGCGTCCGGGGGGCCACATAGATCTCACAACCGATAATTGGCTTGATACCTGCAGCCCTGGCCTTTTGAAAAAATTCGACAGCGCCAAACATGGTGCCGTGATCGGTAATGCCGACCGCTTTCATGTCAAATTCGGCCGCACGGCCTAAGAGGTCATCAATGCGAATGGCACCGTCCAAAAGACTGTACTGGGTATGAACATGTAAATGAACAAAATCAGGAATGGCTTCGGTCATCAATGTCTCTTTTCAAAATTGAACGTGGAAAAAATATAAGCTAAGCCTGGATCAAATAGTTGTGAGGGCAATTGGGCAAGACATCATTATATATATCATAGTTGATTTTTTTTTTGCGATGCTCTATTTCTGCCAAAATTCTGCAGGCAATAAATGCTTAAAAATATAATCATAACCAATTTTATGATTTCTTTGGTACTAAAAAGTCAAAAAGTCGAATGCAGGTAATCCTATTTTGTAAGGGTCACAATATGGCAACTTTCGGATTTTTAAAATAATGCAGGCTACTTAGTTAAATTGGTACCAAAATCTATCCCCAAAATAGGTGATCACGTCCCCCGCATGAATGCGGGATTTCACATCTGATCTTAAAACATTAAGGTGTTCAACAAAGCAAGGCGAAAACCGATTCAAAAGTGGAGCATACAATCGAGTATTCGAGCATTTTGAATCGGTTTTTAACGAAGCCATTGGGCGTTAGATGCATTTTGGGAATAGCTTTTACTCAAGCGTATAGTTGGGCGCTTCCTTGGTAATGATCACATCGTGGACATGACTTTCACGCATTCCCGCAGCGCTGACTTTCACAAAACGGGCTTTTTCACGCAGCTCATCCAGCGTGCGGCAGCCGACATAGCCCATACCGGCCTTTAATCCACCCACCAGCTGAAAAATGGTTGCAGAAAGGGATCCCCGGTACGGAACCCGGCCGACAATGCCTTCAGGGACCAGTTTGTCCTCTTCCGCTTTTTCGGATTGGTAGTAGCGGTCTTTGCTTCCTTTTTTCATGGCTTCGATGGAGCCCATGCCACGGTAAACTTTATAGCTGCGTCCCTGAAAAAAGATTTGCTCTCCAGGTGTTTCTTCGGTGCCGGCAAAAAGGCCCCCGACCATTATGACGTGTGCACCAGCGCCGATGGCTTTGGCAATATCACCGGAAAAGCGGATACCGCCGTCTGCAATCAAGGGCACACCGCTTTTGGCGCCGATGGGGCGGCAATTCTGTATGGCGGTAAATTGCGGAACACCGATTCCGGCCACGATCCGGGTTGTGCAGATGGAACCCGGGCCGATGCCGATTTTAATTCCATCGACGCCGGCACTTATCAAATCTTCCGCGCCTTTGGCCGTACCCACATTCCCGGCGATCAGCTCAATGTTTTTATGATTGCTTTTAAGTTTTTGAACGGCATTGATTACATTTTCGGTATGCCCGTGCGACGTATCAATCAAAATTACGTCCGCACCGGAGTCCAAAAGCGCTGATGTGCGCTCCTCCATGTCAGGCCCCACCCCCACGGCAGCGCCGACCCGCAATCGACCCATCCGATCCTTGCATGCATTGGGATACTTTTTTAATTTCTCAATGTCTTTGATGGTAATTAAGCCCGTCAGTCGACCACTGGAATCGACGACCAACAACTTCTCGATGCGATGCTGATGCAGCAGCTTCTTGGATTCTTCCAGGCTGATGCCTTCCGAGACGGTTACCAGGTTATCCTTGGTCATGACGTCAGACACACATTTTTCAAGATCGGTTTCAAAGCGCAAATCCCTGTTCGTCACGATCCCTACCAGCTGGTCACCTTTAGTTACCGGGACCCCGGAAATACGATAGGTTTCCATCAGTTTGAGCACTTCCCCAACTTTCTGTTCGGGATTTATGGTAACCGGATCGACAATCATGCCGCTTTCAGACTTCTTGACTTTGTCGACTTGCATAGCCTGACTCTCGACGCTCATGTTGCGGTGAATGAAACCCATGCCGCCTTCACGGGCGATGCTGATGGCTGTGTCCGCCTCTGTTACGGTGTCCATGGCCGCGCTGACAAGCGGAATATTCAGGTTGATGTTCCGTGTCAGGCTGGTGCTGACATTGACATCCTTTGGTAACACATCAGAATAATTCGGAATAAGCAAAACGTCATCAAAGGAATAGGCCTCTTCCGGCGGTATTTTAGGCATGTGATTCCTCCGCTAGATGCTATTGAGCATATCTGTATATTGGCGATTAATAATTTCGCAGCAGTTAAAAGGGGTAAGATATACCACGTAGGGCACAAAGATCAAGAAGGACTTTAACCGGTCTTTTTTCATCACCAATAAGCCCTTCGTGCTTTTTGTGGTTATATTTTGTTTATCGCACATCCGGAATAGGCATCCGAATAACAGAACCCTTTTGCTTTAGCAATCCTTTTATTTGGCGCCTTGACAATCGGCCCGGCGTCATAATAAAAGCAATCTCCTAAATGCTGTTATGATTGATGGTTGGGCTTATCGCCCATCAGCCCGTTGGCCGGATGAACTGTAATCCAAAAAATGGCCGGAAAGCTGGGAAGCGTTAAAGCCCGAAGACCTGCAACTCTGCATGACAGAAATGCAAAAGGATTCAAGAGATCAGGGCTTTCACGTCTCATTGCAAGAATTTACCGTAAAACCTGAAAAAGACAAAATCACAGAAAAATGCTAATTAAGATAAATCCGCTTAATCCCCAGAGTCGACTCATCCAAAAAGCGGTGGATATTTTGACAAAAGGCGGTATCGTCGTTTATCCAACCGACACCATCTACGGTATCGGCTGCGACATCCTCAATAAAAAAGCCATCGAAAGAATATATCAACTGAAACAGAGAAATAAAAACAAACCTTTCAGCTTCATTTGCTCCGATCTTAAAAACATCAGCGATTATGCCAAGGTATCCAATTATGCGTATAAGACCATGAGACGGTTATTACCGGGACCATACACTTTCATCCTGGAGGGCTCCAAACTGGTTCCCAAGATCATGCTGACCAAGCGCAAGACAGCCGGCATCCGCGTGCCGGATCATAAAATATGCATGGAACTCGTCAAGGGTCTGGGTAATCCCATAATCACCACAAGCGCAACGATGCCCGACGGCAGCATCGTTAACGACGCCTCTTTGATTCATGATGTTTTTAGAAACCGCATTGATTTGGTAATCGATGGAGATATTGCGCCGGGGTTGCCATCAAGCGTCATTTCATTGATCAATGACGACCCGGAAGTTATCCGCAAGGGAGCGGGGGATATCAGCATATTTGAATAAAAAAACCTCTGCCCGTGACCGGGCAGAGGTTTTGGTTAGATGCATTTTTGGGATGGGTTTTAGTCTTCGTTGAGCTTCTCTTGCAAATTCTCGCGCAAAATCTCTCCAAAGCTGGAGGTGGCCGGGCCCATGTTATTGACATATTCGCTGAGCAGATTTTGCTCGTCATCAATTTCCATGCGTTTAATCGACAGGCCGATACGCCTTTCTTCGCTGTTGATGTTCATCACCCGCGCGGTGATCACATCGCCAATTTTAAATTTTTCCATGGGCGTTTTGACCTTTTCCTTGCTGATTTCCGATACGTGAACCAAGCCTTCAATGCCTTCTTCCAGCTCGACAAATATACCAAAATCCGTCACGTTGGTGACAGTTCCGGTTATTTCTTTACCGACCTCGTACCTTTCGGCAACGCTTGCCCATGGATCATTCTGCAACTGTTTGATGCCAAGCGAAAAACGCTCGTTTTCTTTTTCGATATCCAGGACGATAGCCTGAACAACATCCCCTTTTTGAAACAATTCTGAAGGATGCTTGATTCTTTTTGTCCAGGAAATATCGGAGATATGAACCAGTCCATCAATACCTTCATCGATACCGATGAATAAGCCGAAATCGGTGATGTTCTTGATTTTTCCTTCAATGGTGGTGCCGATCGGATATTTTTCACTGATCACATCCCAGGGATTGGGAACGACCTGTTTCATGCCCAGGGAAATCCGGCGACTATCCGGTTTGATGTCCAGCACCACAGCTTCCACTTGTTCACCGACGGAAACAACCTTGGACGGATGTCTGATCTTGCGCGTCCATGACATTTCAGAAACATGAATCAGGCCCTCAATGCCTTCCTCAAGTTCAACAAATGCACCGTAATCCGTCAGACTGACGACTTTGCCGGTCACACGCGAACCCACTGCGTATTTTTCGGCTGCAGTATTCCATGGGTCTTCATTGAGTTGTTTCATCCCCAGTGAGACCCTCTCATTTTCAAGGTCGAGATTAAGAATTTTAACCGTAATGGGATCACCAATTGAAAAAAGCTCAGAAGGATGCTTAACCCGGCCCCATGAGATATCAGTAATGTGCAGCAGGCCGTCAAGGCCGCCTAGATCCACAAACACACCGTATTCAGTAATATTTTTGACAACGCCATCAACAATCTTGCCTTCGGCGATCGTTGCCAACGTTTCTGAGCGCTTTTTCTCCAGTTCTTTTTCCAAAATGGCACGCCGTGAAAGAACAATATTGCTGCGCTTGCGATTGTATTTTAAAATCTTAAAATCAAACTCTTTGCCAACCATCTCATCCAGATTTCGAATCGGTCGCAGGTCCGCCTGGGATCCGGGTAAGAACGCCGGAACGCCAATGTCAACCGAAAATCCACCTTTGACCCGGTTGGTAATGGTCCCTTTGACCGTGCCTTCATCGTCATAGGAAGTTTTAATCGCCTCCCAGACCTTTATATTGGCTGCTTTATCTTTGGACAGCAGGACACGCTCATCCTCATCGTCCCACCATTCAACCATAACTTCAATGGAATCACCGATTTCGGCGGTGACCTCTCCTTTGTCATTCAGGAATTCTTCAATCCTTACCTGACCTTCAGACTTGTATCCGATATCGATCAGAACATGATCCTTGTCAATCGAAACAATCCGGCCGGTGACCACTTCACCTTCGGCAAAACGTTTGAAGCTTTCTTCATACATGTCCATCACGCTTGCCATACTTTCCACCGGTTCTGTTACGCTGTCTTCGGATGATCCCTTTAATGAATCGTCTGCATCGTGCGCTTCAGCCTGCGGTCGATCGCCGGCAGCCGGCTTTTCGTCTGCGCCTTCAGCGGTGGTCTCAGCTTTAACTTCCTTTTGGGTTTCATCCTTGTTGGTTTCGTCACTCATGAAAAATTAATCCCCCTTAGCCTATTTTTTTTCTACCACCTTATCGGCGGTATAACCTCATATGTCTAACAGAATAGAGAAAAAAAGCAATCTTTAATTTTAATTTTTTTATTAAATCACCAGCTGTTACGGTTATGTTAGAAGATAGCTCAAATTAAACACGGCTATCCCTTTAACCGGGCGATATGCGACAGCATTGACTCTACAACTTGCTCTAAAGATAACTCCGTGGAATCAATCAAAATTGCATCGTCCGCGGGCCTAAGCGGTGCCAGGCTTCGCGTGCTGTCGTTTCGATCGCGACGCTGCAAATCCTTTTCAACCTGTTTCAGCGATTGATCGGACTTGGATTTTATTTCATCATAGCGACGCCGGGCGCGGGTCTGAGAAGATGCATCCAGAAAAAATTTAATGTCCGCTTTGGGGAACACGACGGTTCCCATGTCCCGACCTTCAAAAACAGCCGCTTCCTGACGTCCGATATTCCTTTGCACGGTTAAAAGATATCTACGAACCACTGGTTTTGCTGAAACAGCTGAAGCAAGCATACTGATTTCGGGCGACCGAATACGATCGGAAATGTCGGTGCTGGCAGAATAGAGTCGTAGATCGCCGCCTTTTTGTTTAAACGCAAGTTGAAGGCGGTCGCACAGTGCCGCCAGGTCTGATTCCCTATCAGGATCTATCCCCTGACGCTTGACTTCATAGGCAACAGCGCGGTAAAGGGCACCGGTATCAATATACCGATAGCCTAGCCGTTGCGCAAGTGCTCGGCTTGCGCTGGTTTTACCGGCACCGGCCGGACCATCTATGGTGATCAGTAATTTTTTCATCTTCCTTCAAATGACTTCTCGGAGTGCCTCTAGGAATCGGCTATTTTCCTCAGCTCGTCCAACATTGACGCGAATATGCTGCGGATATCCATAAGATGCCATCGACCGCACAATAATACCCAGGGACAGAAGGTTTTTAAACACGTCATCCGCTGATTTCCCGCGGCTACCGACGTCAATCATAAAGAAATTGGCCTCTGAGCGGATATAAGGCACATCTAGATCGTCGAGGGCCGAGTACATGCGTTTACGTTCGCTATGGACCAGTTCCAGCGTTTTTTGCAGAAAACCTGCGTCCTCTAAAGCCGCGGTTGCAGCCACCTGAGCAAGCATATTTACATTAAACGGCTGTCTGACACTGTGGAGCAGTTCGGCCAGAACAGGCGGCATCGCGCCGAAACCGACGCGCAGTCCCGCTAACCCGTAGGCCTTCGAAAATGTGCGCATGCCCACAATCGCTTTATCGCCGGTTAAATAATCGAAACTGTTGGAACAATCGGCATCTTTGACAAACTCAATATAGGCTTCATCCAGTACCGTGACGACTTCAGGCGGTAGTTGCGCCATAAAATGTTCAAACTCGGATTTTGCAATGATCGTGCCGGCAGGATTGTGAGGCACATTTAAAAAGATCATGCGGGTCTTAGGACTGATTTTTTCAACCATTGCCGCCAAGTCTGTTTTGAACGACCGCAAAGGCACCCAAACCGGTTGCGCGCCCTTGCTGCGCAGCGCGATCTCATAAAAAAGGAAGGAAGGTCGCGATAAAATCACTTCGTCGGACGGTCTTAGCAAAACACTGGCCAGCAAAGCGATGATATCATCTGATCCATTACCCAGCACGATGCTGGCGGGATCGATCTGAAATTTTTCAGCAATCGCCCGGGTCAGACGGTAACCGCTGGCATCCGGATAACGGTGCAGATCACCCAGTGCCTGTCGTATGGCTTCAACAGCCATGGGAGATGGGCCCAGCGGATTTTCATTGGAGGCCAGTTTAATAGAATTTTTGATCCCGTATTCGCGCTGGACGGCCTCTATCGGCTTGCCAGCCACATAAGGCTCAATCGCTGATATGTAATCGGGTATTTTCAGTTTCATTTTCGGTACAAAACCCGAGCGTCAAAAACGCATGCATATTGAGGTTTCAAATATAATTTAAAGAATCACCACGAATTACGAAAATGTGAAAGCACGAAATATTTTTTTCGTTTTTCGTCATTTCGTGCTTTCGGAGCAATTTTAATTTTCGTGTATTACGAAGTTGCCAATGCTGCTTCTTTGCCTGCGTCAAGCGCCTTCATGTTAAGGGGAATCAGCTTTTCTTTGCGGGCGAATTTTGCCTTCACCGATTCGCGCAACAGTTCAAAATCAACCACCTGGGCGCGGCTGACAAATGCCGCCAAAGCGACGATATTGGCTGTTTTCACATTTCCAAGTTCTTTGGCAATTTCGATAATGGGGACCTTAATAACATCGACATCATCGCGGCCGGCTTCGATCGATATCATGGAGCTGTTGATAAAAATCGTGCCACCGGCCTTTACGGCTGGTGCAAATTTTTCAAGAGAAGGTCGATTCATCGCCACAAGGTGCCTAGGATACCGAATGATCGGTGAACCGATGGGTCGGTCACTGGTGACCACTGTACAATATGCTGTTCCGCCCCGCATCTCCGGACCGTAAGATGGAATCCAGACGACTTCAAATCCCTGTTGCATGGCAGCTTCTGCCAGAATCTGGCCCATTAACATAATCCCCTGGCCGCCGAACCCGGCAAATTGGACTTCGTTTTGCATGATATCTCCCCTTTTTGGCAAGCAGCAGAAATCCATCACTCTCGCGCAAGTACATGAAACTTACCCGTTTTTATAAACAACGAGCCGATAAAATCGTTGTGCCCGCGAGCGCTTTATTATTTCATCCTGATTATGGCTTACTGCGAACTGTCCTGTGTTTGCGCCGCATGGTCATTTTCAGGCGTCTTAAATACACCCAGTGAATAATACGGCAGCATCTTCTCTTCCGCCCATTTGATGGCATCCAGCGGGGTCATGCCCCAGTTTGTCGGGCAGGTGCTGACCAATTCGACAAAACTAAAACAGGTGTTTGCAATTTGATAACTGAAAGCTTGCTTAATCGCTTTCTTGGCTTTGTTGATGTACTTTGGGCTTAAAAGCGTCTGACGGGTTATATAGGCCGGGGTTTCAAGCGCTGCCAGCATTTCGGCCATCTTTACCGGCATGCCGGTATCGATGACCTTGCGGCCAAAGGGTGAAGTGCTCGTCCGCTGATTGGGCATTGTGGTCGGTGCCATCTGCCCGCCCGTCATTCCATAAACCGCATTGTTGATAAAGACGACGGTGATTTTTTCGCCGCGGTTGGCGGAATGCACGATCTCACTCATCCCGATGCTCGCCAGATCCCCGTCCCCCTGGTAGGTAAATACAACCAGATCCGGCCGAACGCGTTTGATCCCGGTGGCCATCGCCGGTGCACGGCCATGGGCCGCCTCCTGAAAATCAAACGTAAAATAATTATACATCAACACGGCGCAGCCCACCGGGGCGATACCAACGGTCTTTTCGCGGATGCCGAGCTCGTCGATGACCTCGGCGACAAGCCTGTGGGCAACTCCGTGGGTGCATCCCGGGCAATAGTGCGTGATGGTGTCGGCCAGGGCCTCGGGTTTCTGAAAGGTTTTTCCCATTTCTTTCTCCTAATTTCTCAAATCAAAGAAATTGCCTCACCAGCCATTACGGCCGGATCAACTTTTGAGCTTGCTCCATGACCTCCTCGGGCGTGGGAACCTCACCGCCGCATTTACCGTACCAGTGCACCGGTCGCTGTCCGGAAACACTGCGCTCCACATCCTCCACCATTTGCCCCATGCTCATTTCGACACACAGCAACGCCCGGCAGCTTTTCTTGCCGGCTGCATCGTAAATGGCTGTTTTGGGGAATGGAAACAGCGTCTGCGGTCGAATCATGCCGATTTCAATACCCTGATCTTTCAAATTATCAATGGCGGTGTGGCAAACGCGGCTCATGGTGCCGTAGCTGACAATGAGCAGATGGTAATCTTCGTCAATGTTATAGGCCTCATAGCGCACTTCTTCTTTTTCCATCTGCTTATATTTGGCACGTAGCTTCAAATTGTGGGCATTAAGCTCCTCTGGATCCAGATAGAGGGTTTTAACCAGGTTTCGCTGGTCACTGTTGCGGGTGGCCATGCCGTTGGTCGCCCAGTCATCTTTATTGGAAGGTCTGGCCTTAAGAGCGTCCGGAAATTCGACCGGTTCCATCATCTGCCCGATGAGTCCGTCACCCATAATCATGACCGGGTTGCGGTATTTTTCGGCCAGGGCAAAGGCGCTCATCATCATTTCAACGGCTTCCTGGACACTGGCCGGCGCCATGACCAGCAGCTTGTAATCACCGTGCCCGCCACCCTTTACCGATTGCATATAATCGGCCTGGGAAGGCAAAATTCCACCCAGTCCCGGACCGCCGCGCATGATATTGACAAACACGGCCGGGCACTGAGCGGCTGTAATGTAACTGATGCCTTCACTCATCAGGCTGATGCCGGGGCTGGAAGAAGTCGTAAAAACACGCTCTCCGCAGGCAGCAGCACCAAAGATCATGTAGGATACCGCCACTTCGCTTTCACCCTGTAAAAATGTCCCACCCTCTTCGGGCAGCCGGCGCGCTAAATATTCAGCAACTTCCGATTGAGGCGTGATTGGATAGGCAAAATAGTTTAAACAGCCGGCCCGGATCGCGGCCTCTCCAATAGCCTCATTGCCTTTCATCAAAACTTTTCCCATAATTTATGTTCCTTCGCTTGCTGATTTTACCAATCTGAGCTTTGCAAGAAAATTAATGCAAAGTCGCGACAGACCAAACTTTATGATTTGCCGGTCGCCTCCTCCTCAATTTCGCGAATGGTTATGGCGACATCCGGACACATGGTGCAGCAAAGCGCGCAGAAGATGCAATCTTCAGGACGTGCCTGATATGCCGGAAAATAGCCCTTTGCGTTAACCGTATCAGAAATTTCAAGAACATTTTTGGGGCATACGGTTACACATAGGCCGCACCCCTTACATCGATTGTTATCAACTGAATGCTCGTATGCCATGAATTACAGCTCCTTTAATATGTTTACGCTGCTCAGTATAGCGTATGGTGATCGAATAAAAATAAAATTCAACACGAGGTTCAAAAAGTACACAAGGCAACAACCAAAACAATAACCTGTATTCATCTTCGTGCACTCTGTGGTAAATGATCGCGATATGGATATTTCACTGACCTATCATAGCGCCGCACGCATCATATCGCAACCATCATTCGAAGGCACTTGGCTGGCCGAATTCAACAGGCTTTTGCCAGGGTGGAACCAGTTGCCTATCAATCGGCAGCACCGGGCATTCAAAGCGATGAAGATCGACAGACGGCATGAGTGCTCGGCTGACGGCAATAAATTCAAGGGGCAGCCCGCTGTGTTCAGACAGGTCGCTCACAAATGAATAGCCGTCATAAATATCATCGGGCACGGTCTGGTCAATGAGATTGGCATTGCCGATAATGCCCGTAACCGTCAGTTTGGAAGCCGTCTCAATCGCCTCGCGAATTTGCAGGCAACCTTCTCGGGTTTCGGTAAACGGCCTCAATGGATTGACCACCTGCAGAACCCTGGGCGATATTTCCTTTAACTCATTTTCAAGTGCCGCCAAAATGGTCGCACCCACATCATCGCCACCGACATCCAGCAGCGTCAGTTGACCGGGCTTGCGGATTACCCCGGCCACTTCGGGACTTAAAATAGGAAGGTCCGCCTGCAGGTATTGTTCCGGTGGCAAAATCACTTCAATCCCCAGATCTTCAAGCGGTCCTTTGGCTTCTCGTGTTCGAAAATAGGGATTGACCACATCCAGATCGGCAATCCGCACATCCATCCCGCCGCGTTTATTATGCGCCGCCAGGTTAATTGCCACTTCGGTCTTACCGCTGCCGTAATTGCCAACGATAATGACCACACCTTTTAGTTCAATTTTCACTGATCACCCGCTCAAGCACCGAAGAGCGTCAAAGGCTCAAACCGGCTAAGATGGTTATGCGTGGATCGACATTTGGACCGCCAGCGGAAATCACGGCATCACCATGGCCGGTCATCGACGCATCGGTTCAAACGGCTAAGGGTAAAATAGCCTGCTTTTGTAAAAATTATCGCCTGTAATGTCAAGCTTTTTCACTTGATTGGTTATTGGTTATTGGTTAATAGTTTACTGATACGGCTTAGTGCTGAAATAAATAAAATATGATCGTTTTCGTTTCTAACAACAATTGACGAATAACGGGTAACAAAAGAGAGCGTGCCTTTGGCAACTGTACAAATCGGACTTGAGCGCTTTTTGGAATCGCCGCCCAAATGGGCGGCAGATGTTCGACTGGGGCTTCTGTGTAATCCGGCATCAGTGGATGGCAACTTCAATCACGCCCGCCTGCGGATCCAGCGGTGCTTTGCGGACCAGCTGAAGGCGCTGTATTCACCACAACATGGTTTTTTTGCTGAAAAACAGGATAATATGATCGAGTCCTCAGATGGCGTTGATCCGGTCTTGAATTTGCCGATCTACAGCCTTTATGGAAAAACGCGGAAACCCACCCAATCAATGCTCGATCCTATCGATGTGCTTCTCGTTGATCTGCAGGATGTTGGCACCCGTGTTTATACCTTCATTTACACACTCTCTTATTGTCTCGAATCCGCCAAAGCACTGAACAAAAAGGTGGTGGTTCTTGATCGTCCCAATCCGATCAACGGAAAAACGGTTGAGGGTAATTGTCTGAATCCAGATTACCGTTCATTTGTGGGACGCTATGCGCTGCCCATGCGACATGGTCTCACCATCGGAGAACTGGCGAAGCTCTTTAATGAGCATTTTAAAATCGGCTGCGATTTAGAGATCATTCCGATGAAAGGATGGCGAAGGTCGATGTTTTTCAAGCAGACGGGACTTCCCTGGGTAGCGCCCTCCCCTAATCTGCCCACCCCTGTTTCTACCATGGTCTATCCGGGACAGGTTCTCTGGGAAGGTACCAATATCTCCGAAGGTCGCGGAACCACCCTGCCCTTTGAGCTATTTGGCGCTCCGTATCTAAACCCTGATAAAATTGTTGGCCGCATTGGCACCGCGTCGATTCCGGGCGTCGTTCTCAGACCGGTTGTATTTGAGCCCACCGCCAACAAATGGAAAATGCAGCCGTGCAGCGGATTTCAGATTCATATCACCAACCCTGAGGTATACCGGCCGTATGAAACCAGCCTGCGCTTGCTGCAGGCTGTCATCTTGTACCACAAAGAAGCGTTTCAATGGAAACAGCCGCCATATGAATACGAAACCCGGCGGCTGCCGATTGATTTGATTATCGGGGATCGTGTCATACGCCGACAACTTGAAGACATGCAACCGGTCGAGTCTTTGGTCGAATCCTGGCAGACCGGGCTCGCTGAGTTTTGCGAGATCAGTCAGCGATTCTGGCTTTACACCTGATCAGAAGGTTTAATACTTTGGCTTCTGGCTTCTCGCTTTTTGCTGTTGGCAAAAGCCTGAAATCAGTTACCCGCAACCAGTAGCTAGCGGCCATCTAATAACCGAAACATTTAAATGGACAAACACTGATTTGGTGGGGGTAAAGTGGATTCTGATGAAATAGATTGGAAGCGCATGCTTTTTAAAAAAAACAAGGTCTGGCTTTGCGTCGATCAATCCGGCAACCCGATCGAACAAAACGGCAAAGTCTTGATCAAATACCAGCTTGACCAGTCACATGAATACTGGGTTCACAAGAACAACGTTCAACCGCTGGGCAGCAAAGCGACAAAGACTGCACCACCGCCCCCAAAAATAGCGACGGATGAAAGCGTCGACCCAAAGGGAATCCAAATTTTTACTGACGGTGCATCGGCTGGAAATCCAGGACCATCGGGAATTGGTGTGCTTTTGCGCTTTGGTGACCATGAAAAGGAAATTTCAGAATACATTGGCATAGCGACCAACAATATTGCTGAACTGAAAGCCATTCAGGCGGGATTACACGCTTTGAAGAAAACGGCGCTTCCCGTGCAGGTCTTTACAGACAGCAATTACGCGTTTGGTGTCCTGGCACTTGGCTGGAAGGCCAAGGCCAACTTGGAACTGGTAGAATCGATAAAAAAAACGATGAGAAAATTTAAAAATGTAAGAATTATCAAAGTCAAAGGTCATGCCGGCCACAAAGACAATGAGCGTGCGGATTTTTTAGCAACATCCGCAATCAAACACCAAGCAGAAAAGTAAATACTCTCCTTCACGCAAATGCGCCTTGATTTTTTTACCTAAAATACTGAATCCGGTTTAGTTGCCGAAACAACAGGAGCCCGGCATGTTTACAGGCCGGGCTCTGAACAAATGCTAACCCAATTGCAACTATTCCTTCTTTAAGGTTTTTATCTCCTCTTTGAGATCATCGATTTCTTTTTTATATTTTTCAACGTCTTCACCTTCGCCAGTTTCGGGGGGGGAGGGTTCGGCTGTTTCATCCGGGTTCCAGGAATCTTTAAGTTCATCAAAACCGAGGTAGATAGCCAGCGCGCCACCCAGCAACAGCATCGCAGGGATAATCCCGGCCAGAACCATTAAAAATTGTCCCCACCAAACAACAAGACCGATAAGGCCCAGTGCCGCAGCGATTGCGCCACCAATTAAAGTTTTCATATCCGAATTTACCTCCTTTCACAGTAAAGCTTAAAATCGGTTTCAAAGATGAGATGGCTTATCGACAAATAGAATAATATTATTAATATGATTCGCTCGGAGCGTCAAATAAAAATTGGCCGTTGATGCAAAAACCGGCATAAAAATACAGACCCAAAACGCACATCCCAACTATGAGGTGACAGGAGCGAAGGGGGAATTGGGTTTGAGAAAATTACCGGAATTTTTTTATTTATAGGTAACATAACCCGTTTATTTTCACAAGTTTATTTTACGATGAGGAAGGGGGCGCAGATCAATAAAATATTGCAAAGCACCAATTATTTTGTTAATTTTAAATTTTATTGTCCACTATGATATGAGAGTACTCAGAAAACTCCAACATTCAATCCTCCAAAATCCAAGTAAAGCAAGTCAGTCTTCAACCTGAGTAGATCAACGTTAACTTCAATTTGGAAACCAGGGGTTCAGATCGTCATAAGGGAAAAAGGAAAATTGATGGCAGCAAAACACGGTCGAAAATCGGGCAATTGGAAAAACAGGGTGCTCGATGGCACGCACAAACATTACAGCTGCTATCTACCGGATTCCCTTGGAAAAGTTGCTTCTCTGCTTTTGCGGTTGTTTTATTCGGGAATCAAAATGGATAAAGACCAGACCGCTGTGCTGCAGCAACTTGAAGAAGGCGCAATTGTCGTATATGCAACCAAATTTATAAGCTATTTTGAATATTTGTTTTATTATATCCGCTATCAAAAATATCATCTGCCATATCCGCAAATCGGATTTGATTATCAAGTTTATCTCTGGCAACCGGTTTCACGTCTGATAAAAATATGGCTGGCCCATATCGATTTCTTTTTTCAACGGCGCAAGTTTCCCGGCCCATATAGGAGCGGATTCATCGGCCAAGCTCTGTTAAAAAATAAAGCCGGCATGTTATCGCTGGTGGGCAGGCGCGGATTTTACCGGCGCTTTATTAAAGCCAAAACAGATCCGATTCAATATTTAATTGAATTGCAAAAAACAACCGAGCGCCCGATTTACATCGTTCCGCAACTGATGTTTTTCAGTAAGAACCCGCATCGTTCGATACCCACTTTAACCGATATTTTCTTCGGCCCGGAAGACAAGCCCGGCAGCCTGCGACGCCTGTTTACATTGTTTAAGAATCCCGGCAAAGTCTTTGTCGAGGTATCCGAACCGGTGAATCTTAAAGACTACCTGCAGTCTGAGTCCATTCGAAGCCAGCCGATCGAATATCAATCGCTGATGTTGCGTCGCAATTTATTGGTTCAGCTCAACCGCCATCGCCAGAGTATTACCGGGCCGACGCTTAAGACCAGTCTGGAATTAAAGGAAAGTATTCTGACCGGTCAGCGGTTTCAGGAATTTATGGATACCTATTCCAAAAACCGCAACATCCCGATTCATGAAGTCCGCAAAAAGGCGGATGCCTATATAGAAGAAATTGCCGCCGGCTATAATCCGGCTTATATCAAGTTCTTCTCTGCCATCGTGGGATGGATAATTCGCACCATGTTTGACGGTGTATCCGTCAATCGAAAAGGCCTGAGCAAAGTAAAGCGGCTGGCCTTAAAAGGCCCGCTGGTGCTGATCCCCTGCCACAAAAGCCATATCGATTACCTGATTCTATCCTACCTGCTGTATCATAATAATATGCCGGTTCCCCTGGTTGCGGCTGGGAAAAATCTGTCATTTTGGCCGATGGGAACGCTGTTTCGCAGCGGGGGTGCTTTTTTCATTCGACGCAGTTTCCGGGGTGCGGTTTTGTACTCTAAAGTTTTCGCCGAATACATTCATAAGTTACTTGAAGAAGGACATAACATCGAACAATTCATTGAAGGCGGTCGTAGTCGGACCGGCAAGTTATTGATGCCGAAATTGGGCTTGCTTTCAATCCTTCTTAATGCCTTTAAAAACGGTGCTTGTGAGGACATGATTATTGTGCCGATCTACATCGGATATGACAGGGTCCTGGAGGAAAACGCCTATTTGCAGGAATTGGAGGGCGGCAAAAAGGAACCGGAAACGCTCAAAGGCGTTATCAAGGCCCGCAAATTTTTATCAAAGCGATACGGCAAAATTTATGTCCAATTTCATGAGCCGATATCCATGAACGAGCTGCTCGATAACATGGGCAATTCACTGGCCGAGATGAAACCGAAAGAACAAAACGCCCTTTGTCGCAATCTGGGTTATCGTGTTATCAATGCCATTAATCAGTCAGCGGTCGTCACAGCCTACGGACTGGTCGCCGCTGCAATTTTAAACTGCTCCAGGGAGCGGTTTTCCTACGACCAGGTCATGTCAATAATCGACATCTACATGGGACACCTGACCTCCCAGGATGCCAAACTGGCAGATACACTGATCCTTGATCATGTTCGCGCCGTTGAGCATGCCTTGGATGCATTCGTTCAGAGCAAATTCATCGAACCGGTTTCAAAAGACAAGAGCATTGCCCATCCTGAAAGGAGCTATCTGGTCAACTCAGCCAGACGACCCTTTCTGGAATATTACAAAAACAGCTGTATTGCTTTTTTTATTCCGGCAGCCTTTACCGCACAGGCGATATTGGAGAAGGACGCTTTTCAATTCTCGGCGGCCGATATACATGCCGACTATCGCTTTTTACAAAATCTCTTTAAATTTGAATTTGCATACGACATAGACAACTCACCTGAATTTAAAGTGCGCAAAAGCATTAAAGCGTTTATTGACGATGCCATATTAATGCCCCATCAAACCATACCGGATACCTACAACGTGACCTCATCGGGCTTTCGCAGTTTAAGGCTTTTTTCTATTTTTCTGAAGACCTATTTTGAATCCTACTGGATCGTATTAAGCTTCCTGCAGAACAACGCGAACAATTCGATCAAGAGCAAGGATCGCCTTAAAAAAATTCTAGCCAGAGGAAATCAAATGTACAAGCGACATGAGATCGTTCTTCCGGAAGCCCTCTCCAAAGTCAGTTTTCAAAATGCAACCGATTTTTATAACAGCAAGGGCATCAAAGGATCCGACAATTCAGACAAAATTGCGTTCTATGCAGAAGCCATTCAAAAGTCTTTAAAGGCACTTCAATAGTCGGTGCACCATCAATCGGGAAACAATTCGGCATGACAATTGGAAATATGAAAGCACTGATCCTGGCAGCAGGCCTGGGTACGCGGCTGCGCCCATATACAATTCATACGCCCAAACCGCTTTTTACTGTTTCGGGCAGGACTCTTTTAGATATCACGATCACCAAATTGATAGAAGCCGGATGTGTTGCGATCATGATCAATACCCATCATCTGCACGATCAGATCGAACGGTTTGTCGCCCGCCAAAGGTATGCCATTCCGATTCAAACGCGCCACGAACCGCAAATTTTAGGCACAGGCGGTGCCATAAAGAATGTAAGCGATTTCTGGACCGATAAACCCTTTATGGTGGTAAATGCGGATATCGTATCCACTATTGATTTTAAATCGGTTTATGAATTTCACTGTCAGCATCCATATCCGGCAACGCTGGTGCTCACAGATGATGCCGAGTTTAACAGCGTTTCATGCGATGACGCTGGTTTTGTCACCGGATTTGCTCACAGTCCATCACAAGCCAACCGCACGGCGTCGGCTCTGACTTTTACCGGCATTCAGGTGTTGAATCCATCCGTGCTTGATTTTATATCGGAAGCCACGCCTGCCAGCAGTATTGATGCCTACAATCGTATGATAGCAGAAGGGAAAAAAATTCAAGCCCATGTCGTCAAAGACGCGTATTGGAAGGATATCGGTACCGCCGAGCGGTACAGGGCAGCTGTATTTGAAACCATGGTATCCGGCGTTTATCGACACTTCTTTCCGGAAGCAGACCTCAAAATGCCCCGGCAACAGCCCCTCAAGGGCGATGGGTCGGATCGGCGGTGGTACCGTCTAAAAATAAATCAAAAATCGATAATTTTAGCCGATCACGGCATGAAGGAAAAAAATGGGATCAATGCGGCAGATGCCTTTTGCAACATCGGCAGGCATCTGTTCAACCGGGGCCTTCCGGTGCCCCGAATTTATGACGGGGATACGCTTTCCGGCTATGTATTTATCGAAGATCTTGGAAATCACGATTTGCAAACAGCGGTACAAAAGGCCCAAAATACCGAAAAGATGATCCATCTGTATCGATCCGCCATCGACCTGCTGGTCAGATTTTCACAGCGCGGCCCCGTTCAATTCGCTACAGACTGGTGCTACCAGACACCCCGCTATGACAAATCGCTGATTCTGGAAAAGGAATGCCGCTATTTTGTAGACGCTTTTTTAAAAGCCTACCTCGGGTTAAATTATCAGTATGCCGATTTTAAGGCGGAATTTGAATTTCTGGCTGAAAATGCGCTGCAGAACGTCGTTGAGGGCCTGATGCATCGGGATTTTCAGTCACGCAACATCATGATAAAAAATTCAGACTTGTATGTGATCGATTTTCAGGGCGCCCGCATGGGACCGCTGCAATATGATCTGGCATCCCTGCTGATCGATCCCTACGTCGAATTACCGCTGAATATCCAATCACAGCTGCTCTCGTACTGTCTGAAACAGCTGAAAGGTCAAATGAAAGTTACCGCTACTGATTTCCGCCAGTGCTATCGTTATTGCTGCCTGACACGCAACCTGCAGATGCTGGGGGCATTTGGGTTTTTGACCCGGGTCAAGCAAAAGCCGCTCTTTGAAAAATATATTCCCACAGCGGTTCGAACGCTCACAGACAATCTTAAACAAAGCCACCCCAAAACCCTGCCCGGGCTGTGCAATCTTATGGATTCAATCAAAGACCCAATAGCGCGTATTGAAAAAAACAAAGATTGATGAGATAAGCAGATCAAAAGGAGGAAAGATGAGTCGCATCAAAGTAATGGTGAATGGAATCCCCGGTAATATGGCCGTAAATGTGGCCGAACATATATTGGCTGATGAGCGCTTTGCGCTTGTGTCCTGCTCTCTGACCGGGCCGGAAATCCAGGAGACCGAACACAAACTCGAATCGATTTCCATTCGATTGATACAACCGGAAATTCGGGCGGAAGAAATTGAGAAAATCGTTGGTACAGAAGGCCCGTTTATCAGTGTCGACTTCACCCACCCGTCGGCACTCAACGCCAATGCCGAGTTTTATTGCCAGCACCAGCTGCCGTTTGTCATGGGCACCACCGGTGGCGACCGCAAGCAGCTGGAAAAAACCGTACGGGCTTCAACAATTGCGGCAGTGATCGCCCCGAACATGGCCAAACAAATCGTCGGGTTCCAGGCCATGATGGCCTATGCCGCTGAAAATTTCCCGGGCCTGTTCGAAGGATATACGCTGGAAATCAAAGAGAGCCACCAGAAAGGAAAGGCGGACACCAGTGGCACCGCCAAGGCCATGGTTCGCTACTTTAATCAAATGGGTTTAGACTTTAGCGAGGACCAGATTGCCAAGGAGCGCGATCCCGACATTCAAGCAACCCGCTGGGAAATTCCGCAAAATTATCTGACAGGCCACGGCTGGCATACCTACGCCCTGACATCTGCCGATAAAACCGTTCATTTTGAATTCACCCACAATATCAACGGCCGCGACGTTTATGCCAGAGGCACCCTGGATGCCGTCCGATACCTGCGAGCAAGGGTCAACGAAGGGTCCGCCGGCATCGTCTACTCGATGATCGATGTCCTGCAAAACAGATCCTAATTATCGCCTCGACAAATCGAATCCATGACCTGCGTTTTCAAGCGGGATTTCACTTCTGATTGCTTCAAAGGAGGAATGATGAAAAGAGGATGTTTTATTATGTCACAACTTGTTCTATTTTTGATTATAACCTCAACAAATGCAGAGGAGGTGAATACAAATATGCAATTAACATCACCCGTTTTTGAAAACCAGAAAAGTATTGCCAAGAAGTTTACCTGCGATGGAGACGATATTTCGCCTGCATTGGAATGGTCCGGTGTTCCAGGGGGAACTAAAAGTTTTGCATTGATTGTTGACGACCCCGATGCGCCTGATCCTGCTAACCCCAAGATGACCTGGGTGCATTGGGTTCTTTACAATATTCCAGCAGCGACTGACTCTCTGCCAGAAGGTGTAAAAGATGAGGATCTTCCCAAAGGAACATTGCAGGGCCTAAATGACTGGAAAAAAACAGGCTACGGTGGGCCCTGCCCGCCTGTAGGCAAACACCGGTATTTTCATAAGCTTTACGCCTTGGATATTGTTCTTCCGGATCTCACGCACCCCACAAAAGCAAAACTCGAAAAAGCCATGGAAGGGCATGTTATCTCTGAAGCAGAATTGGTTGGATTATATCAGCGAAAATAGTTGCACGGCTACGCACGGTATTAGGGCTATGGCTTCATTCATGTGGTATTGAAATATACACCTCGCTAAATTGAGAGGAATCCCTCATATGAACTCACCTTTGGCCCGTGTCATCTTGTCTTTTTTCGGCGGATGCCTCATTATTCTGCTTTTTTTATCTATTTATGATTGGATCGTTGAGGAATATCCGAGACGCCCCGCCAAACCATTGAACAGCGGTCGCATTCAGCACCCTTTCTATCATGAAGAAGTCGTCAAAGCGCTACAACGATTTTCCCGATTACCAAGACCCGTAAAAGCTGCCATCAAAAACAACTTGAGATCTAATTTGATTTCCATGAAACAGTGGCTGGCACATCTTGGTGAATCACATTATCAGATAGTGTGCATGGGTGAGCTCCATGAGGAATCAACGCGCAATTTTCTTGCAGAAGAATTCTTCACAAAGTTTGACACTGATGTCCTTTTGCTTGAGGCTACCCCTAAAAAATTGAAACGTTTAATCGAACGAAGGAACGATGGCAGAGATTATTTTCCACTACTGAATGCTGATATAATGAAAATACTTCGTGCAGTTGAGGTTAGGAATCCGGATATCAAGATCTGGGGCATTGAAGAAACCGAAAAACAGCAAAAGGGTCCGAATTCACGAGACCAATCCATTGCCCGTAATTTCTGGGACAGATTTCAGCCGGGAAGACTTCACATTATCTTGTTTGGCGCTTTGCATTGCACAAACGAACCGAATTGGCTTTTTAAAAATCTTTTCAACCAAGCTTCTCTTTCTCTAAGAGAACATATGTTAAACTTGCAAGTACTGGGGGAGCATCAAAATGGATCAGTGGAAGCTTTTGTGTACTTTTTGGACGAAATTGGAATCGAAAAAAAAACCTTTGTCATCCCCAGCACAAATTCACTGCATCCCCGAATATACGAGCTGTTTCAAATGCTAACTCAGCAAACTCTGAAAAAGTATCGTTCTTTGGTTGTTTTTCGCATGTGAAACTAATTGCTGCAGCGGCAATCAATTACCGACAACTGAAAAGAGGTAAAAATTCGACAGGATCGATTGATAGGAAGCCGTTCTTCCAGAATTCCAACATTTCATTATTCCATTGTTCCAGTTGAAGGGAATTGCGAAATTGCTCTCTGAAGCTGATACTACCTGCTGGCGATGATATTGCGTGCCTCCTCAAGCGCCTGATCCAGCTTGGCGGGCTGTGTGCCGCCGGCCTGTGCCAGATCCGGGCGGCCGCCACCGCCACCCCCCACAATCGGTGCTATTTTCTTGATGATGTCTCCGGCATGAAAGCGATCGGTGAGGTCTTTGGTGACCCCTACGATCAAATAGGCCTTTGGACCCTTTACACTGCCCATCACAACAATGCCGGATTTCATCTTGTCTTTTAGCCGATCTGCCAGGTCCCTGAGCACAGCCGGACTGTCTACTGCTACCTGCTGGATCAAGACCTTCGTACTATTGATCGATTCAACCGCCTCCCCGCCGGCGTCAGCCGACTCTGAGGCGATTTGGGCTTTAAGCCGGTCAATCTCCTTTTCGAGCGCCTTCTGATCGGTGATCATTTTTTTAAGCTTTGCCGGCAAGGTCTCCGGATTCTCCTTGACCAGATGAGCGGTATCTTCCAGCAGGTTGGCTGTCTTCTGGACGTATTGAAGCGCACCGTCTCCGGTCATCGCTTCGATGCGCCGCACACCTGAGGCAATACTGGATTCAGAGACAATTTTAAAAAGTCCGATATCACCGGTTTTAGCCGTATGGGTCCCGCCGCAAAGTTCCTTGCTGAAATCGGACAGAGAAACCACGCGAACGCGGTCGCCGTATTTTTCTTCAAAAAGAGCGGTGGCACCTGATTTAAAAGCTGCCTCAGCTTCCATTTCTTCGGTATGGATGGGTACATTCTCACGAATCCGGCGGTTCACACGGATTTCGATTTCCATCAGCGTCGCACGATCCACAGGAGAAAAATGCGTAAAATCAAAGCGCAATCGATCCGGCGCAACCAGCGATCCGGCCTGTTTGACGTGCTCTCCGAGCACATTGCGCAAAACGGCATGCAAGATGTGCGTTGCGGTGTGATTCAGGGCGGTCGCCGCGCGTTTGGCTCCATCAACCTGAAGTGCTATCTTCTGGCCCTTTTTTATTTTACCGGATATGACCTTGCCTCTGTGGATCACGATTCCGGCAGGATCCTTGACCGTATCGACCACGGTCATATCAAAATTTTTAGCGGTAATTCTGCCACTATCACCCACCTGGCCCCCGGCTTCTGCGTAAAACGGTGTTTCCTCGCTGACCAGTTCAATTTCCTGGCCGGCTGCAGCTTCATCAACATCAGCGCCATCATGCACCAGGAGCCTGACTTTTGATTCAGCGGTGATCATATCGTAGCCGTGAAATTCGGGTTTAAAACCCTGGGCCGACAGGCTTTTGTAAGCTTCGCCAAGCGTGGTGAACGTCGCAACGGAACGGGACCGGGACCGCTGTTCGTCCATAAAACGGTCAAATCCTTCCAGATCAAGGCTCATATTTTCGTCGCGGACCACGTCGCGCACGATATCGACCGGGAAACCATATGTATCATACAGCTTGAAGATGACATCACCGGGCACCTGGGATTCGCCCCTGGCCTTGATCTCTGACAGTGTGTCATTTAGCAGCCTTAGACCGGTGTCCAGGGTTTCTAGAAAACGAACCTCTTCATTTTCAATAATGTTGGTGATAAAGGCCGCCGCTTCGGCCAGTTCCGGATAAGCCGGTTTCATCACATCGAACACCACACTGGCGGTTTTATGCAGAAATGGCCGCTTGAGGCCGATGTTGCGCCCATAACGAATGGCCCGGCGTAAAATACGGCGTAACACATACCCGCGACCTTCATTGGCCGGCATAATGCCGTCGCCGATCAGAAATGCCGCCGCCCGGCTGTGGTCTGCGATGACCTTCATGGCCACATTCGTCTCGAGGGATTCGCCGAATTGCTTCTCCGCCAGACGCTCTGCCTCCGCGATGATGGGCCGAATGAGGTCTGTTTCAAAATTGGTGGGCACATCCTGAATGACCGAAACGATGCGCTCGAGCCCCAGGCCGGTATCGATGCTGGGCTTGGGCAGCGGTGTCATTTTTCCGGATGCATCCCGATTAAATTGCATGAACACCAGGTTCCAGATTTCTAAATAGCGATCGCACTCACAGCCCACCGCACAACCCGGTCGGTCGCAGCCGTATTGCTCACCGCGGTCCAACAGGATCTCAGAACACGGACCGCAGGGGCCGGTATCGCCCATGGACCAAAAATTATCCTCTTCTCCGAATCTGGCGATGCGCTCATCGGGCAAACCGATGTTTTTGCGCCATAAATCATAGGCTTCGTCATCATCCAGGTAAATAGAGCCGTACAGCTTGTCTTCCGGCAGCCCATAACCGTTCGTGAGCAGATCCCAGGCAAATTCAATGGCCCCTTCTTTAAAATAATCGCCGAAAGAAAAATTGCCCAACATCTCAAAGAAAGTATGATGCCGGGCAGTATAGCCGACATTTTCCAGATCATTGTGTTTGCCCCCGGCGCGAACGCATTTTTGCGATGTGGTTGCCCGGAGATAATCTCTTTTTTCTTCACCCAGAAAGACACGCTTAAATTGCACCATGCCGGCATTGATGAACAGCAAGGTCGGGTCATCCTGGGGAACCAGTGATGAGCTGCGCACAATCCGATGATCGTGTTTTTCAAAATAACGCAAAAATTGGTCGCGTACTTCGTTCCCTGTCATGCATATCTCCAATTTAAGCTTTTGCTTTTTGAGCTGGTTCTTTTTCGTCTTTTTTGGTGTCGGTGGCTTCGACATCCGAAAGCCCCAATGTTTCCCTGACGTTGGCATACATAGACTCAAAAAGATCGGGATTTTCCTTTAAAAACCGTTTAACGTTCTCGCGTCCCTGCCCGATACGTTCGCCCGCATGTGAATACCAGGAGCCGCTTTTTTCGATAATGCCGGTTTCAACCCCCACATCAATCAAATCGCCGTACTTTGAGATGCCCTCTCCATAGACAATGTCAAATTCAGCATCGGTAAACGGCGGTGCCAACTTGTTCTTAACCACCCGGACCCGGGTGCGGTTTCCGATGACCTCCTGTCCGTCCTTGATGGCGCCGATACGTCGAATGTCCAGTCTTAAAGAAGAGTAAAATTTAAGGGCATTGCCGCCGGTGGTGGTCTCAGGGTTGCCGAACATCACACCGATTTTCATTCGAATCTGGTTGATGAAAATAATGGATGTCATGGTTTTGCTGATCGTACCGGTTAACTTACGCATCGCTTGTGACATCAAACGGGCTTGCAGCCCCATATGGGAGTCTCCCATTTCACCTTCAATTTCAGCGCGCGGCACCAGCGCGGCCACCGAGTCAATCACAACAATATCGATGGCGCCGCTTCTGACCAGCATGTCCGCAATTTCAAGCGCCTGCTCGCCGGTATCCGGCTGGGCCACCAGCAGATCATCACAATTGACTCCGAGTTTCTTGGCATATACCGTGTCAAGAGCATGCTCGGCATCGATAAAGGCCGCTATGCCATCCTTTTTCTGCGCTTCAGCGACCGCGTGCAGGGCCAGGGTGGTTTTGCCTGACGCCTCCGGACCGTATATCTCAATCACTCTACCTCGTGGCAAACCGCCGATTCCCAGTGCTTTGTCAAGGGCCAGCGAGCTGGTGGAAATAACCGGCACTTGAACAACCGGGCGGCTTCCCAGTTTCATAATGGATCCCTTGCCGAATTGACGTTCAACCTGGGACATTGCCGTTTCCAGTGCTTTTACTTTATCTGGTGAAATTGTCATAAAGCCCTCCTCCTGGCTTGATGTAAATTTCTATCAACAACAATTTGTCTAAATAATGTCGTCACATGCCTGACCCGGACAAGCAGAAAATAACTATTGAATATTGAATATTCAATCCAAATTGACTTGAGCGACTCGGGTATACACCGCTCCGGTTGGATGCAGCTCGCTTTTGAACAGGATCATCCGGTCGGCGTCAAAACCTTCGGATTCAAATGCATTAAATTTATCAAGCGCCGATTGCATGCGGTCCACCGCCATTTTTCCTTTCACACGAGCCAGCGTCAAATGAGCCTTAAACGAACGCGTTTCCGCAGGAAATCCCAATTCCGCAAGGTGCCCGTCAAGTGCCTGCTGCAAACTTTTCAGGTTGTCCACTTCTCCTCCAAGGCCCACCCAGATGACGCGCGGGCGCCGGACATTCGGGAATACCCCTATTCCGCTGGCACTCAGACGCATGGCGGTGCGACTTTTGGCGGCCCATGTCATGGCGTTTACGATTTCATCGGTCCGGCTTACATCGATGTTGCCTAAAAATTTAAGCGTCAGGTGTATGCTTTCCGGCCGTACCCATTTGACACGGAAACCATAAGATTTCAGCGCATCCTGAGCTGCTCCGATAGAGGCCCGAATGGCTTCAGGAAGATCAATGGCGACAAAGGCACGAAAGGTTTCAGACATACTTAATTGGGCCTATCATTTTAAGTCTGCGGTCTAATCCAAATCCTCGCAGTCCTTACCCTATAGGCATTGCACCAAGATAAATCGTCAAATGGTCAAATCGTTTATTCGTCAAAGGATTCCATTCATTTTTTACTATTTAACCAATCAGCTGTTTGACTATTTAACGAAATATTTCCTCCTACCCAGCTATTGGTACAACCTGTGGTGCTGCATCCCGCTACTTTTTTATTGGAGGGCTGGAGGAGAAGGCACCGCTTCAATTTTGGCGGTAATATTATTCCGTATCCAGGAAGCATCCCACCATTCGATCGGATCAACAAAGGTATTGTGTACCAGCATACTGAAGTGCAGATGATCGCCGCCCGCAAGTCCGGTACTGCCCGTGCGGCCAATTGTATCGCCCTTTGCCACCTTCTGTCCCTTGGTTACGTCGCTGGCACTCAGGTGAGCGTACATGCTGAACAGCCCGAATCCATGATCGATGAGCACCGCGTTGCCATAAATACCCAGGTCTCCGCTAAATTTGACGACTCCGCTGTTGGCCGCCGGAACGGGTGCATGTTGGACCGAAGCCAGGTCGATACCCAGGTGAACCTGCCGGTCAATAATATTACCCTTGTATTCATAGACACGATGATCGGCGAAACCTGCTTGTTTAGCTGTTCCGGTCATCCGCTTGAACGCCCCTTGCCAATATTTGTCCGCCGCGGTCGTTTGAGTCAATTCCGTGAGTTGTTGATAATTTGCCTGGCGCAAATCGCGATTGATTTTAATAAATTTTTCGATCAGCGAGCCGGCCGGCGGCACGGCCGCTACGGCTTTAAATTCGGGCATCTTACGACCTAAAAACCGGTCTGAAATGCGAATGTTGTCATTTTTAAAAACCTTTTTGCGAATGTAATGGTTGATTCCGGCCTCCGCGCTATTGCCGGCCTGATCATAGGCCCTGACATAAATCCGAGTTTTGGGGCCCTGTTGGTAACCCAATCCAACAAAAACCATCTGAATGCCGGCATCTTGAAAATAACCACCATATGCAGGGAAAAAATTGTCACCCACTTGAACCCCACTCCGATCCGTATCCTCTGAAGTGCGGTAAATCACAAGCCCGGAACCACCCTGAGTCAAATTGTGGACGGTGCTGATCACTTCAATTTCCGGGGGCTGTGTGTCGATGATCAGATTCTTTTCGACATAGACCCGGTTTCCCTTCCACCAACCCCGCCAGGAATAGTCCCAGACAGCCAGGCGTAGAATGGCTTCGCCATCCGATAACTGGTAAGATGAAGGTTCGAAGGGAATTTCCAGAGTTTGGATTTTGGTCTTACCACCACTGAAAACCCCGGCCGAAGGGAATTCGCTGTCAACCAGGACCGCCTCTCGACCGTCTTTGACCATGGCAACCCAAACTTTTCTCAGGCCGCTTTGGGGGTCGGCCAAAGAGATGGAAAATTTCTGTGATTTTCCAATGTAAGGCGATGCAAGCTCAAAACCAACTTCGGGGTTTTGGCCCTCGAAGCGACTCAGCAGAAATAAAAAAACGGGCACCAGAATGACGATGCCGGCAATTATCAACAATGCGCGCTTCTTCCGTTTCGGTTTTTCTTTCAACTGGTTGCACTCCAATCAGCAGCAATAAATGAACTAGGATTAATAACAGGTCAAAGTTGCAGAATCAAGGCCTGTTTTCGTTTCTTGACTTTTGGCAATGCCCGAGCTAAATTTTTTCCCCATCATTAAAAAACGGGTATTATCAACTCGTTAAGATGTTGGGACCATTTGCTGTCCGGTTCGCCTTGCAAATTCGCCCAGGGGTTGCATCAATTCATTATGGCAAAAGTCTATAAAAAACCCAAAAAACTCAAATTTGTATTGTTGGCCACCATCATCATCGCCATTGGCACCGTTATCGCCATTTACATCCAATTTCGATCGGGCGCAAATGTTGTGGAGCAGGTGACGGAATCGGATGAACCGGATGCCATGCTGTCGGTAAATAAAATACAGCAAACGGCTACGCGAGACGGAAAAAAGGAATGGAGTCTCGAAGCCAGCTCGGGCCATTATCTGGATAAGAACCGGCAATTGTTATTGAAGGACGTAAAGGTGACCTTTTTTCTCAAAGATGAGAGCGAAATTATTCTGATTGCCGATCAAGGAACACTGAATACCGATACAAGCAATATGGAGGTTTCCGGCAATGTTGTTCTGAAAAACAACGAATATCGGCTGTTGACCGAACATTTAAGCTATGTCCACGATCAGCGCGTGCTGTATTCGAAAGTCCCGGTAAGAATTTCCGGCGCTTCGGCCGATCTGACGGCCGAATCATTATCTTTTGACCTTGACACCAAAAGACTCACGCTGGAAGGAGGGGTTGCAACCACTATTGATGAAGATTTTACCCTTTAATTTCGGCCATCGTAGCCGCTCGAATTGCAGCTTAAAGGCAATGATCATTGTGTCCGCGGTCGGTTTGACATTTCAACTGGCGGTAGCCACCGAGCCCTCCGATCATCGTGTTAACATCTCAAGCACCAAAACCATTCGGATTACGGCTGATAAGATGATTGCTGAAATTGATGCCGCTGAAGTAGTGTTTTTCGGAAATGTTAAAGCGCAGCAATCAGGGACGGTGATAACCGCAAACCGCTTAAAAATTGTTTATGATTCGTCCGTTATCCGCAAAAAAGGAAATTCTCCCAATTCTGAAGCCATCCGCAAAATCATTGCCAGCGGGAGCGTCAAAATCATAAATGATAATATCGTTGCCGAAGGGGATACGGCTGAATATACTAAAAAAACAGGCGTTTATATTCTTACCGGAAAACCGTCCCGTGTGAGCCGCAACGGCGATTCAATTAGCGGTTCAAAAGTTACCCTGCACCGTTCCGACGGGACCCTGACGGTAGAAGGCGGCGGGGAAGAGAGAGTCAAGGCCATCTTTCAACCTTGATTGATCGTAAACAAAATAGATTGGGGAAACAACGGTATAGGTCCATTTGTTGTACTTGCAATTTTCGTGCAACTCATCTAAAATGAGATAGTTGAATAGATCCAGCGCCGCGGGCAGCATGTTGAAACACCGGTATCGTGGAGGGGTGGCTGATTGCGGCGTCAGCATCAAATCGAATAAAGATGACAACTCTGTATCTTCAGAATCTGATAAAAAAATATGGCGGCCGACAGGTTGTCAATTCGGTCAGCCTGGATATCGGAAACGGCGACGTGGTCGGTTTGCTCGGCCCCAATGGAGCGGGCAAAACCACAACATTCTACATGACGGTGGGTTTGGTCAAGCCGGATGGCGGCAATGTGCTGCTTGACGATGAAGATATAACTGATTACCCTATGCACATCAGATCTCGCAAAGGTGTCGGCTATCTTCCCCAGGAAACATCTATCTTCCGAAAGCTAACTGTTAGACAAAATGTAATGGCGATTCTTGAAATGTTACCGATTTCTAATTCTGACAGGGCTGAGAGGGCTGATATGCTTCTTGAAGAGCTGGGCATCACACATTTAGCCGATCAAAAAGCCAGCCTGCTATCGGGTGGAGAAAAAAGGCGCCTTGAAATTACAAGATCTCTTGCCATCAATCCTTCATTTATATTATTGGACGAACCATTTGCCGGTGTAGACCCCTTGGCGGTCAATGATATTAAGAAAATAATTGAACATCTGAAGAGACGTGGAATCGGAATTCTCATTTCCGATCACAATGTCAGAGATACGCTGGGTGTCTGTGACAGAGCATATATAATGTGCGACGGACAGGTGATCGAATCCGGAAGTCCGCAAGAAATTGCCAACAGTGAAGCCGCATGCCGGGTTTATCTAGGAGACGAGTTTAAATTATAAAATGGCTCTTGAATTAAGGCAACAACTCAAATTAACGCAACAGCTTATCATGACGCCCCAGCTGCAGATGGCTATCAAATTGCTGCAGCTATCCCGTTTGGAACTGCTGGACACTATTCGCCAGGAACTTGAAGAAAATCCAGCCCTCGAAGAAGTTCAGGAAAGCGTTTCAAACGATAACCTGCCGGAACAGTCTGAAAAATCATCTGAAGACTCCGCCCAGACCGAAGAAGTCACGATTGACGAAAAAATTCATGACGACATTGATTGGAGCAACTATCTGGGAGAATACAATACCCCCGGTCGCGTGAATTATGAGTCTGAGGATCGCGACACGCCGCGCTTTGAAGCTTTTATCGCGCCCAAAAAATCTCTGCGCGACCACCTTTTATGGCAATTTCTGATGATCAAACCCACTGCCGAAGAAGAATCGATTGCCAGTCAAATCGTAGGCAACCTCAATGCAGACGGCTTTTTGGATAGTACCGTTGAAGAAATAGCCGCGATGGTCAACACGTCGGTCGAGGCGGTCGAGCGGACGCTGCTGCAAATGCAATCTTTTGATCCAATTGGGATATGTGCTCGAAATCTTAAGGAGTGTTTGCTTATTCAGGCCAAACATTTCGGTTTCGAAAATACAATCGTTTGTGACATCATCAACGATCATCTTCAGGATCTGGAAAGGAAAAATTACAAAGGTATCTGCAAAGCACTAAAGATCAGCATGGATGACGTGGTTTCGACGGTCAATATTATCAAGGCATTTGAGCCAAAACCCGGCCGCCAGTTTAGCGAAGAAACGCCGCAATATATCAATCCGGACATTCATGTCTACAAGCTGGAAGATGATTTTGTGATTATGCTCAATGATGATGGAATGCCCAAACTGCGCGTCAATTCATTCTATAAAAAAACCATCAGTCGCGGCAAAAAAATATCCGGAGAGGCTGAGGATTACATTCAGGATAAGATACGGTCGGCCGCCTGGTTGATAAAAAGCATCCATCAGCGCCAGAAGACCATTTATAAGGTGATGGAGAGTATCTTGAAGTTTCAAAGGGATTTCTTTGAAAAGGGCATTGCCTATTTGAAGCCGATGGTGCTCAGAGATGTGGCTCAGGATATCAGCATGCACGAATCCACTATCAGCCGCGTCACCACCAATAAATACGCTTACACCCCGCAAGGTATCTTTGAATTAAAATACTTTTTTAATAGCTCCATCAGGCGGGCGCATGGTGGTGATATTGCATCCGCCAGTGTTCAGGAAAAAATACGGCAAATCATTGCGGCCGAAGATCCGAAAAAGCCATATAGTGACGATAAAATTTCACAACTGTTAAAACAAGACCATGACATTCACATCGCACGTCGAACCGTTGCGAAATATCGTGAAATGCTTAAAGTGTTGCCATCCAACAAACGCAAACAAATTTAGGGGGGATTTCGTATGCAGACATCGGTAACATTTAAGAACCTCGATTCATCTGATACGTTAAAAGCCTATGTTCAAGATAAGCTCGATCGTTTTGATCGTTTACTGGATAACCCGGCGGAAGCCAATGTGGTCTTATCTGTTGAAAAATTTCGACATATGGCCGAGATCAATATCGTCGGTGACCGTTTGGCGATAAACGGTAAAGAAGAAACCGCAGATATGTATTCGGCAATTGACATGGTCCTGGATAAAATGGAGAAACAGATAAAGAAAAGTAAACAAAAAATCCGGGAACGCCGCAGCAATGCTAGGCCCTTAAATCAAAGTATGATGGATGAAGGAATCAGTGGCACCGAAGATGAATCGGAAAGCCACATTCGGATCAAGCACATCGAATATAAACCCATGGATGTCGAAGAAGCCGCCCTGCAGCTGGACCTGCTCGATGATAATTTTTTAGTTTTTACCAATGCCAGTTCAGATCAGGTCAATGTTCTGTATCGACGCAAAGACGGCCACTACGGATTGATTCAACCCAGCAGCTAACCCCATCGCGGGTAGCGGGTTTTGATTGCAGCAACCGCTCAAAGGTGCTATAAGGCGCTACCTGTGTCTCTTTTTATTTGATAATCCTAATCTGCATAGGCAGGAAATAACTGAGAGCATTCGGATAGGATGTACATGAAAATCTTAGATGTCATGGCGGAAGAAGCGATTTTGGATGATTTAAAATCGCGAAACAAAAAGGGGCTGCTTGAGGAGCTGGTTGTCCCATTGGCCAGTCGTACCGGCCTGAATACTGACGAACTGGTGCGTGTGCTTATGGAACGAGAACGGCTCGGCAGCACTGGAATTGGCGGAGGTATCGGTATTCCACATGGTAAAATAAAAAACCTCGAGTCACTCGTGCTGGGATTTGGTTTAAGCCGCAAAGGAATCGATTTTGAATCGATTGATGGTGACCCGACACACATATTTTTTGTACTGATCACACCCGAGGATTCAACCGGGCTGCACCTGAAGCTTTTGGCTCGCATCTCAAGAATTTTAAAAAACGACCACTTCAAAGAGCGACTGATGAATGCGGGTGATCGCGATGAAATATTAGAAATCATCAAACAGGAGGATGAAGAGTTCTAAGCCGCAGAATTCATCCAGGCTTTCAAAATATCATAACCTAATGAAAATATGTGGGTTTTATTACATCTGTGTTTCTTCCACGCTGTTGGAATAATGAAATGCTGGAATATTGGAAGACTGGGTTTTCAAAGGATCTATTTTTGCTGTCAATGAAAACGATTCCAACAGAACACGCCTCCATTTTTCAGAAATCCATTATTCCATAATTCTACTATTCCGATTGATGCGTAGCTTTAGCATTTTTTAATGTGAAACAGTTAATTATCATTATCATAACCGGCCTATCGGGCTCAGGAAAAAGCACGGCGATGGCAGCATTCGAGGATGCTGGCTTTTACTGTGTGGATAACATGCCGGTCGCCCTCCTGCCCAAATTTCTGGAATTACCCATTGAAAGTGATACCGGAATTGCCGGCATAGCCCTGGCGATGGACCTGCGGGACGAAAAATTTCTTTCAGAGTACAGCGGCGTTTTTGAATCGCTAAAAAAAGAAGGTTACACCTTTGAAATCCTTTTTCTGGAAGCTGACGAGGATATTCTGGTACAGCGTTATAGCGCCACCCGCAGGCAGCATCCGCTTTCGCAGCAAGGCAAAAGCCTTGTGGAAGGCATCCGCACCGAAAAAAAGCAATTGGCCGATTTGCGGGCAGTTTCAGATAAAATCATTGACACCTCTAACTATACGGTTCATGAACTCAAAGCCAGTATAATGGAAATTGCCCGTAAGACGAAGGGTAAGGTGTCGATGCGGATTCAGGTGGTCTCTTTCGGTTTTAAATATGGGGTCCCCCACGATGTCGATCTGATCATCGATGTGCGCTTTCTGGCAAATCCCTATTTTGTTTCAGAATTAAAGCATTTGGATGGCAACCATACGAAGATAAAAAAATTTGTTCTAAACCATCCAGAAACTCAGACTTTTTTAAATAAGTATTTGGATTTGCTCGATTATTTGATACCCCTGTATGAAAAGGAAGGCAAAGCCTATCTAACGATTGGCGTCGGTTGTACCGGCGGCCGGCATCGCTCGGTGACAATTGCAGGCGCCATATTTGATCATGTAAGAAAAGCTAAAGATCACATTGAAATTGTTCACCGTGATATAAATCAGATCTCTTAATAAGGGTCAGCCCGTTGCCAACCGAAGATTCTCGAACAATTGCATTAGTCCGTTAATGCTTTAATTTGCCAAAAGCTTGAAAGCTGGGAAGGTATAAGACCAGGAAAGGAGCATTTCCGAGGAACAAAAGGCCAAGCCGGCTCGAACGATCAAGGCTTTCAAGCCTTCTGGCATCCCAGCCTCCTGGCATATTAGGTTGGTAGAGTTAGCGAAAGGTAAAATATGATAGGCATTGTTATCGTAACACACAGCCAATTGGGAGATGCGCTTATTGAGGCAGCTGAATTTATCATCGGCAACAGACCGGAGGCCCTGATTTCGGTATCCATTGATCTGACTGAAAGCGCTGAGGTGTTGCGAACCAGGATCGCCGAGGGTATCAAAAAAGTAAAATCCGAAGATGGTGTTCTGATTTTAACCGATATGTTCGGCGGGACCCCGTCAAATTTAAGCTACTCGTTTCTTGAAGAAGGGCACATAGAGGTTATCTCCGGGGTCAACCTGCCCATTTTAATCGAGGCGGTGAATAAACGAAGCAAAATGAATCTCAAGACGCTGGCCGTTAAACTTGAAAAATTTGGGAAAAAGAGCATCTCCCTGGCAAGCAGTATACTAAAAGGGAACAAGCGGAGTTAGACCACCAAGATGCATTCAGCTCCGTCGCACGAACAGCGCCAGGTCAGTGCGGTTTATATCGACGTCAGCCCCATGAACAGATCGGCAATTGTGCCGTATCGAAAGTCAGGTTTTAAAATGCCGGGAACAAGACCCAATTATTATCCGGAGACCAGCGAAGATTCGCTGGTGATGGTAAAACTTTTAGAGGAGTAATTATGACTGTAAAAATAGGTATCAATGGATTTGGCCGCATCGGACGCCTCGTGTTTCGAGCCGCATGGAACCATCCGCAAGTTCAAGTCGTTGCCATCAACGACCTGGCTGATGCTGCCACTATGGCCCATCTGCTTAAATATGATTCCGTTCACGGCAGATTCGGTGCGGAAGTGGCTGCCCGGGAAGACCGGTTGCAGATCGATGATAAATCCATCGCTATCCGATCCATCAAAGAGCCCGCCAAAATTGGCTGGGATGAATTGGGTGTTGATATTGTGGCGGAATGCACCGGGTTGTTCCGGGACCGCGAAGGGGCTTCCGGGCATCTAACCGCCGGTGCCCGCAAGGTGATTATATCCGCTCCGGCCGGCGATCCGGATATCACCGTTGTCATGGGCGTCAACTCAAACCAGTATGACCCGCGCCGGCATCATATCATTTCAAACGCCTCGTGCACGACTAACTGCCTGGCGCCCGTGGCCAAGGTGATACTGGAAAATTTCGGTTTGAAGAGCGGATTGATGACCACCATCCACGCCTACACCGGCGATCAGCGACTGCTGGATTTCCCACACAAAGATCTGCGTCGCGCAAGGGCAGCAGCGCTTTCCATGGTACCCACCACCACCGGCGCTGCCAAAGCGGTTTCGCTGGTGTTACCGGAATTGGAGGGCAGGCTCAATGGGCTGGCCATTCGCGTTCCAACCCCCAATGTCTCGCTGGTGGACTTTGTGGCGAAGGTCGAAAAGCCGGACATGACCGTCTCGGAAATAAATTCGGCCCTGAAGGCCGCTGCGGAAGGATCGTTGGCCGGTATTTTAGGATTTAGTGAAGAGCCCTTGGTTTCAGTTGACTATAACGGATCTTCATTTTCGTCTGTTGTTGATGCCCCAACCACTTATGTTATCGGCAATATGGTAAAGGTACTTTCCTGGTACGATAATGAATCCGGCTACTCCCATCGAATGGTGGATCTGGCGAGCATGGTCGCTTCGCAGTTATAGAGTAAAATGGTGTCAATTGTAAGTGTTCATGTCTCAGATGTTAGCTTGGCAATGGGTGTTCAATCTGTTTGATTGGTTTGATTGGTTTAATTGGTTTAATTAGTTCAATTGGTTGCATTTAGTCCAACCGATATAACCAATGAAACAAATAGAACTCATAAAACAGGTTTGTTACGGCAAACGTTAAACTATTGAACCTTGAATCTATTAGAAAAAGGGATCCGAAGATGGGAAATCGTAGACCGCTGATTGCGGGAAACTGGAAGATGTATAAAACACCGGACGAGGCTGCCGAAACCGCCCGGCAACTGGCAGAACGAGTAAGCAAGGTGGCAGATGTCGACATTATGATCGCTCCGACATTTGCCGCGCTTACAGCCGTTGCTGCCGCCATCCAAAATAGTCCGGTTGCGCTGGGTGCTCAAAATTTGTACTGGGAGAGCGAGGGCGCATATACCGGCGAAATTTCAGCACCCATGCTAAAGTCCGTGGGATGCTCCTATTGCATCATCGGCCATTCCGAACGGCGCCAATATTTCGGTGAAACCGATCAGAACGTCAATAAAAAAATCAAGGCCGCCACCGCAGCGGAACTCATACCCGTCTTTTGCGTGGGGGAGACCGAAAAGGAGCGGGAAGCTGAGCAAACCTTTTCCGTGCTTGACAAACAGGTTCAAAAGGGGTTAGAAGGATTGGTTTCAGAAGTCCTAACAACACTGGTGATTGCTTACGAGCCGGTATGGGCCATCGGAACCGGTAAAACCGCCACCGATGAACAGGCCCAGGAGGCCCATCAGTTTATCCGCTCTTTAGTAAAGAAAAGTTATAGCGATGACATGGCCGAATCCATTCGCATCCTGTATGGCGGCAGCGTAAAGCCAGCCAACATCGCGGCTCTGATGGAAATGCCGGACATTGACGGCGCCCTTGTGGGCGGCGCCAGCCTGGATGCGGAATCATTCAGCAAGATTGTCAAATTTAGATAGTTTGGAAAAAGATTATGTCCATTATATTAATCGTCGTTCATGTTGCTGTATGCATCGCCCTGATCATGATTGTGTTGCTTCAAACCGGCAAGGGCGCTGATATGGGTGCGGCTTTCGGCGGCGGCGGCAGTCAAACGCTTTTTGGCAGTACCGGGGCGTCGACCTTTTTAAGCAAAGCGACAACTGTAGCAGCTATTGTCTTTATGCTGACATCCCTTACGCTGGCGTACATGTCCAGCCATCGCACAGCCGATTCAATCATGAAGAAATCTCCCGCACCTGTTGAGCAACCGGCAGCGGCAGCCCCGGGCGAGACTGCCCCGGAGGAGAGCTCGGCCCCGGCCCCATCAGCGCCGGCAACTCAAGAGCAGGCCGCTCCGCAAGCAAGCGATGCACCGGCCAAGCCAGCGCAATCAGAATAAACGAAAAAACATAGCCCATCAATTGGTACGGTTGCCGAAGTGGTGGAACTTGGTAGACACGCTATCTTGAGGGGGTAGTGGGCTAAGCCCGTGCCGGTTCAAGTCCGGCCTTCGGCACCATCAATAATATCAAGCCCTTACGGGATTTTTCACTTTGCCTGTAAGGGCTTTTTTGGTGCCTTGGTCAACAGGATGGTCAACACTTTCGATAAAGTTGACCATTTGGGCTACAGCCTGGCGGGTATCAGATTCATCAATTGTGTTGTATCGGTCAAACATCTCCCTTGTGGAATGTCCGGTCACTCTCATAATGACCGATTCAGCAACACCGGCCTTTCTCATGTTAGTGTTAAAGGTGTGTCTCAGATCGTGAAATATAAAACCGCCCTTTTCAATCCGGCCGTATTTG